>JBASZG010000148.1:0-1579 GCA_049277875.1 Venatoribacter sp. | reverse complement strand
AGGCATCCAATGCGCTTTGCAGATGTTGACCATCGGCAGGCTCTAAGCAAGGAAGAATTTGCTCTAACAAAGCATCGTCTAACTCGCAGGTGTCTAGTTTCTCTTTTAGTTTGCTTAGCAGTTCTGGCAAATCAGCACGCTGCTGTTTAGCTGCGGCCTCTTCATCTGGCATTGCGCTGCTGGCTTCCTTAGCCAAAAGTAGCTTAATTTCGGTAATAAAATCGTGTGCCAGCATGGCCAGATTGTGCACATCCAAGATATCACCTTGGCGGGCTTTGGCTTCATTTATGCCAGCCCAGTGGCTTAGGCTCATTAAACCAAGATTGCCCGCCACGCCTTTGATACTGTGTAGGGTGAAAGCCAACTGTTCGTTGTCTTTCTCATCCCAGTTTTCCTGTTCGATGGTTTCAATAAAGCCGGCAATTTTAGGAATAAGCTTGGCTTTACTGCCCCAAAGAGATAGCCCGTGTTCCCAGTCTATGGCGCCACTGTGAGCAACGGTAGGCGCAACCGCTTGCACTGCAGCGGCTTCAAATTGCGGTTCTATGTTAAGAATACGCGCAATTTCTTCAAATAAAGCAGGCGGATCAAGCGGCTTAACCGCAAAGCCATTCATGCCTGCTTGCTCGGTTAGTTGACGATCACTGGCCAGCACACTGGCGGTTAGGGCAACGATAGGAATTGCTTTTAAGCCGTGCTCTTGCTCGTAAGCGCGGATAAGTCGAGTAGACTGCAGGCCATCCACTTCTGGCATGTTGACGTCCATTAAAATGACATCGAAAGCTTGTTCTTTAAAGAGTGCGAAGGCTTCAAGCCCGTTATTGGCCGCCACGACCTTGTGGCCTTTGCGTTCTAGCACTAAAGCCAGCAGTTCGAGGTTTTGTTCTATATCGTCGGCAATCAGAATGTTCAGTTCAGGCAATACCATAACGCGGTTTTTTTGTTGCTCTGGCACATACACACCCAACTCTAAGGGAAGGTAAACGTGGAATGTCGTACCTTCGCCTAATTGGCTTTCGACATCTATGCGGCCATTCATGGCTTCAACAATTTGACGTGAGATGGTGGTGCCAAGCCCAGTGCCTCCAAAACGACGATTAATCGAGGCATCGGCTTGAGTAAAGGCTTCGAATACTTTTGCGGTTTGCTCTGGCGTCATGCCGATACCAGTATCTTGAATTTGCAGGTGCAGTTCGTTGCTTTCATATGACACCATAATGTTAATGCTGCCGCGCTCTGTAAACTTAATGGCGTTACCAATTAGGTTGATTAAGATTTGCGATAAGCGTAGGGGGTCGCCTTTGTAGTAGAGAGGCATGCCCTCTGCATACTTAGTACTTAACGTTAGGCCACGCTTTTGAGCGTTAACGCTGAGTGTGTCGGCAACGTGGTCGGCAATGATTTGAATATTGAAATCTACCTTTTCTAGTATCACTTTGCCGCTTTCAAACTTAGACGAATCTAAAATGTCGTTGAGCAAGCCCAGCAAAGAGCGCGCCGATTGGCGAATGGTGTTCATGTGTGCGCGCTGTTTAGGCTGCAGCTCGGTATCCAGCACTATGTCGGTGAAGCCAATAAT
>JBASZG010000147.1:0-2562 GCA_049277875.1 Venatoribacter sp. | reverse complement strand
AATTAATTAATCAAGGCACGCCTTACTGCGGAGTGGATGAAGCAGGAGCAGGGCCTTTGTGCGGAGATGTGTACGCCGCTGCGGTGATTTTAGACCCCAATAATGTGATAGAAGGATTGAACGATTCCAAAAAACTTACTGAAAAAAAACGTGAGAAACTTTTTGCTGAAATTTGCGAAAAAGCCTTAGATTTTTGCATTGCCAAAGCCAGTGTGGAAGAAATTGACCGGTTGAATATTCTCAATGCACGCATGCTGGCGATGACGCGAGCAGTGTCTGGCTTAACCTTGCCTTGTTTGCATGCTTTGGTGGATGGCAACCGCTTGCCAGAGCTAAATATCGAGGCCACCGCCATTATTAAGGGCGATGCGCTTAGCACCTGCATATCGGCAGCCTCTATTTTGGCCAAGGTACAGCGTGACCGCGACATGATTGAAATGGATGCGCTTTACCCCGGTTACGGCTTTGCCAAGCACAAAGGTTATGGCACCGCCGTTCATTTAGAAGCCTTGCAGCGATTGGGGCCTTGCCCCATTCACCGCATGAGTTACGCCCCAGTGCGCAAAGCATTAGGGGCGGTTTGAGCTTATTTATTTAACAAATAAGTAACCAATAAAGGTACTGGTCGGCCGGTTGAGCCTTTGGCTTTGCCGGCGCTGTTCCAAGCAGTGCCAGCAATATCAAGATGCGCCCAGCGGGTGCCTTTGGTGAAGCGTGATAGGTAGCAAGCCGCCGTGGTTGCACCAGCCAATGGCCCGCCAATGTTGGCAATGTCGGCGAAGTTAGAATCCAACAATTCTTGGTATTCTTCTTCTAAAGGCAAACGCCATACTTTGTCGCCACTTTGTTTGGCAGCAGTTTGCAGCTCATTGGCTAGTTCGTCGTCTTGGCTAAATAAGCCTGAATTCACACCGCCCAGTGCGGCCATGCAAGCACCGGTTAGGGTGGCAATATCCACCAAACTTTGTGGTTGGTAGTTGTTGATGCCATAGGTTAGCGCATCGCAAAGCACCAAACGGCCTTCGGCGTCGGTGTTTAAAATCTCCACGGTTTGGCCAGACAAAGTAGTAATAACATCGCCGGGTTTGCTGGCGTGGCCAGAAGGCATATTTTCGGCGCTGGCTACCATAGCCACCAAGTTAATATTAGGTTGCAGCTCTAGCAGGGCTTTTACTGTGCCAAATACCGAGGCCGCGCCGCACATATCGAACTTCATTTCGTCCATTTTGGCACCGGGTTTTAGGCTGATGCCGCCTGTGTCAAAGGTAATGCCTTTGCCCAAAATCATGTGCGGAGCTTGTTTGCTGTCTTTGGCACCTTGGTATTCCATGATAATCAATTTGCCCGGCTCGCTTGAGCCTTTGGCTACCGAAACAAATGCGCCAGCGCCCATTTTTTCGAGTTCTTTTTCGTCAATAATGGTCACTTTTAGTTTACTATCTGCACCCAGTTGTTCGGCTTGCTTGGCTAGATAGCTGGGGGTGCAGATATTAGGTGGCAAGTTACCTAAGGTTTTGGCGTAAGAAACCCCTTTGGCAATAGCAAAGCCACGTTGCAAGGCGGCATTTACGTCGCTGCCTAGCCAAATAAGAGTGTCCGCTAAGGTGGCACTTTCGGGCTTAGATTTCGTGTCTTGGTAGCTGTATTGCGCGTTACCAAAGGCTAGGGCGGTTTGTTCTGCCAGCCAGCTTTCGCTAATTTGTTCGTTGGCCAGTTCGCTAATAGCCAGGGCTACCGTACCTTTAAGTTTGCCGGTGGCGCTGGCAATGGCGTTTAAAATTTTGTTGGCAGTGAGCGCGTTAACGGCCTCTTTGCCTGTACCAACCAGCAAAACGCGCTGTGCGTTGGTGCCAGAAACTACGGGTAAAAGTAGCGTTTGGCCCGCTTTGCCTTCAATGTCTTGGTTGGCAAAACGGGCGCTTAAAAAGCCGTTGCTGGCTTTATCTATGGCCTGCGCTGCAGTAGAAAGCTTGCCTGATTGGTCGATAGTGACCACAATGCAGCCTGCTTGAATTTGGGTGATGGAATCGGTGGATACTTGGTATTGCATAATCACTCCTAAAACATAAAAACGACCGTGAATTTCGGCCGTCAAGATAACACAGAAACGATGATCATATTTCGCTATTTAGTAAAAGAACTGCTGGCCACTTTTTTTGCCTCCACCCTTATTTTATTGATGATTATTTTGGGTGGCCGCTTAATTAAAACTATCGCCGCTGCGGTTGCTGGTGAAAGCTCTTTGCAAACAGTGCTGTTGGCGCTGTTGCTTTACATTCCTTATTTCTTACAAATTATTATTTCTATGTCGTTGTTTATCGGCATTTTGGTAGCCTATGGGCGGCTCTATGCCGAAAGCGAAATGACGGTGCTTACCGCAACAGGTTTTTCCGACAGGCGCTTACTTGGATACACCCTAGTTGTTGCCTTTTTTATGATGTTTTTTGTTGGATTGTGCTCGCTGTGGATGGCACCTGCTGGCGCGGCTTGGATTGAAGAGCTGTACGAAGAGGAATCGAAAGTTACCGAGTTTGAAATGCTCATTCCGGGGCGTTTTCAGGC
>JBASZG010000146.1:0-22900 GCA_049277875.1 Venatoribacter sp. | reverse complement strand
CCACTTAGCGGCGTCGCTTAAATTACCGTAGTGTGCGGCCACATCGCCAAGACCTGGACCAAGGTTATTCAGGCAAGCTGCCACGGCAGAAAAGGCGGTGATTTGATCCAACCCAGTGGCCATCAGTGCCAGCATCATCACAATAAAAGTCAGGGCGTAGACCACAATAAAGCCCCATACCGCATTTAAAATATGGTCGGAAACGGCGGTTTTACCTAGTTTAATTTGTATTACGGCACTGGGGTGAATAAGGCGACGCACCTCGCGCACGCCTTGCTTTAGCACCAACAGCACCCGAATCACCTTCATGCCGCCAGCGGTCGAACCAGTACAGCCACCGACAAAGGCCATAAGCACAGGTAGCACAGGTAAAAACAGTGGCCAACTGGCGAAATCGGCGTTGCTAAAGCCAGTGGTGCTGGCAATGGAGGCCACTGCAAATACACCGTAACGCACCGCATGGGTGAAGTCGTAAGTGTCGGTTAACCACAAACCGAGACTGGTAATTATCATGCCCAGCAGAATAAAACGTAAAAAAAACCGCACTTCGTTGTCGTTGCGATAAAAATTAAGTGACTTGGCCCGCCATGAATAAAAATGCAGTGAGTAGTTCATGGCCGAAATCAGCATAAAGAAGGTGCATACCAACTCAATGGCGGCACTGTCAAAGTGGCCAATGCCAGCATCGTAGGTGGAAAACCCACCAATACCCACGGTCGAAAAACTGTGCACTATGGCATCAAACTCATTCATGCCTGCAAGCCAGTAAGCCAAGGCACAAAGCAAGGTAAGCGAAGCGTAGATGTACCACAGCGCCTTGGCCGACTCGGCAATGCGCGGGGCGAGTTTGGAGTCTTTCATAGGGCCTGGCATTTCAGCGCGATAAAGCTGCATGCCGCCAATGCCTAACATGGGCAAAATAGCCACGGCCAGCACGATAATCCCCATGCCGCCCAGCCATTGCAGTTGTTGGCGGTACCAAAGTACAGCTTTGGGTAGCAATTCTATCTGCGTAATAACGGTAGCGCCTGTGGTGCTCCAACCCGAAATAGATTCAAAAAAAGCATCAGAAAAATTCAGATTAGGCTGCTCGGCCAACATAAAGGGCAGGGTGCCCGCCAAGCCTAGGGTAATCCAGAACAGCGCCGCAATCACAAAGCCGTCGCGGGTGCGCAAATCTTGGTTCACTGCACGAACGGGCAACCACGAGGTAAAACCAATGCCAAAAATAAGCACCATAGCGGTAACAAAAGCTTGAGTGCTGCCGTCAGCATAAATCAGTGACACCACAATGGGCGGCACCATGCTTAGGCTAAACAGCATTAAAAAAATGCCAACGATGCGTGCAATCAAAGAGTAATGCATTAGAAAAAGCCCAGCCCCACTTGGAATAGGCGCTCTACTTCGTGAATACGGCGTTTTTTCATTACGAACATAATCACATGGTCGTTGGTTTGAATTTCAACTTCAGAGTTGGCCATGATGACCTCTTCACCACGCACCACGGCACCAATAGTGGTGCCTTTGGGCAGATTAATTTGCTTAATAGTGCGCCCCACCACCTTAGAAGAGTTAGGGTCGCCGTGCGCAATAATTTCGATTGCTTCGGCCGCGCCACGACGTAGAGAGTGAACATTCACTATGTCGCCACGGCGCACATGGGTGAGCAGGCTGCCAATAGTGGCCTGTGGTGGCGAAATGGCTACATCAATCATGCCGCCTTGGACTAAATCGACGTAGGCACTTTTGTTAATCAGCGTCATGACCTTACGCACGCCAAGGCGCTTGGCCAATAAAGACGACATCACGTTCACTTCGTCGTCGTTGGTCACGGCACAGAAAATATCGGTAGCGTCGATATTTTCTTCTTCTAATAAGTCTTTGTCGGTAGCATTGCCCAGCAGCACCACAGTGCGGTCGAGGTTTTCACTTAAATACTTAGCTCGGTCTTCGTTTTGCTCAATGATTTTAAGCATGTAAGTATCTTCAAGCGACTTAGCCAGCTTGTAGCCAATGTTACCGCCGCCAACAATCATTACCCGGCGATAGGCATCTTCTTCGCGGCGCAGCTCGGACACCATTTTTTTAATGTCTTCGGTGGCGGCGATAAAAAATACCTCGTCATCGGCTTCTATTAGGGTGTCGCCTTTGGGTTCTATGCCTTTATTGCGCCTAAAAATAGCCGCTACTCGCACTTCAACATCGGGCAAATGCTCTTTTAGGCGGTGAATAGCATGGCCGACTAAAGGGCTACCGGCGTAGGCTTTTACCGCCACCAACTGCACTTTAGCATCGGCAAAATCCAGCACCTGTAGCGTGCCGGGGTATTCCATTAAGCGGCGTATGTAGTTAGTAACCACTTGCTCTGGTGAAATAAGTACGTCGATATGAAAGGCTTCTTCTTCAAACAGCTCTGGGTGCTTTAAGTAATAACCCGAACGAATACGACTGATTTTGGTGGGCGTTTTAAACAAGGTTGCAGCCACTTGGCAGGCCACCATATTGGTTTCATCGGAGCTAGTAACCGCAATAAGCATATCGGCGTCGTCGGCACCGGCCTCGCGCAGAATATTGGGGTAAGAGCCGTGGCCAACGATGGTGCGAATGTCTAGGCGGTCTTGTAAATCGCGCAGCAATTCGGCGTTGGTGTCGATAACGGTGATATCGTTTTGCTCGTTGGCAAGGTTCTCGGCTAACGTGCCACCTACTTGCCCTGCGCCAAGAATAATAATCTTCATATTGCTGCTTCTGACTAGAATGTGGCGATTTTAACAGCAGTTGCCAGCAGGCGGAAATTAACGCGTGCATTTCGCATACAAATACCTATTTAGCAGGTAAACTGCGGCTCTTTTTTGAGGAGCCAACCATGCTAAAAGTAAACGAATATTTTGACGGCAAAGTAAAATCCATCGGTCTGCAAACCGCCACCTTGCCCGCTACCGTGGGCGTTATGGAAGCAGGCGAGTACGAATTTGGCACCAGCCAAAAAGAAGTAATGACCGTGGTATCGGGCGAACTTAGTGCACGGCTACCCACGGCCCACGATTGGCAAACCTTCCGCCAAGGCGAATCTTTTAGCGTACCTGCTAACGCCCAGTTTCAAGTAAGAGCCAATGGCCAAGTAGCCTATTTCTGCACCTACGAATAAGCCTTAAATACAAAAAGCAGCTTTGATTCATTTTGCTAAATTCACCTGTTCATAAAACAACCATGAATACACGATGAGCCGAATAATAAGGTTAATTGGCTCACAGACTCGTTGATTGGGGCGCTGACATTTGCTCATGCTTTATTACAGGCTTAGAAAGTTGACAGATAAAGTGCTTGTTGTAAGGTGGCGCGGTTTTAAAAAGAGTGCATGGATGCCAAGCCGTGTCTGTGCAAACTAGATTTAATTTGTAAAAGGGGATTTTTACGTTGAAAAAATTAGCCGTTTTAGGTTTAGCCATTGCTGTTTCTGCCATTACTTTACAAGCTCAAGCTGAGGAGAAAAAACCAAAAGCAGAGTTTAATCCAGCTGCCTCAGTGCAACTTGGCGCGGGTGCTTTTGAAGTAAAAGCAGGTTTAGGCCAGTGGGAAAACAACAGCCACTCGATGATTTACGTTAGTCATTTTCAGTCGGACGATACCACCTATGTGGATGGCACTGATATTGGTAAAACCAAATACAGCTCCACTCGCTTGGGTGTTGAGGTTAATTCTTATCGAACCGGAAAAGCAAAAGACTCGGCTTTAAGAGGCGGTCTTTTTGTGTATAAAAACGACTCCGACTTAAATATCGACCGCTATGGGGTAGGGCTTAGTCTCTCTCCCGCCGTTATGCTGGGCGATAAAATTCAGGTCTATGCTGGCCTTGATTTGATGCCCGAATTTTTAAGCACGGATTGGGATGCCGAAGCATTATTAGAGTATGAAGCACACGCAGGCGTGAGCTTTCGCGCAACACCTAATGTAGACGTGGGTGTGAATTATCGTATTGGTCGCACACTTGATAGCACTAGCGTAGGTTTTTATAGCCTGCCCATGTTGGAAGTTTCGCTACGGATGTAGCCTATCTAGGCAACCGAATCTAAAACAGAAGTTTGTTATCGTCATGCGGGTTTCCAAAAGCCCGCTACAGCCAATCGGCTCACTCTCTTTAAATTAAGATCTTAACTGCAAAGCCTTAATCTGAATTAAAGCAATTTCAAGCGTGGTTTCGTCGAATGTTGAAGCCACCGCTTGTAACTCTGCCAGCATGCGCTGTACTCGCGGCGGTTTGTCTTCATTGGATATATCGAAAAAATCTTTAATAGGAACTTCGAGGGCTTGGGAAAGAAGCTCTAAGGTTTCAAAGCTAGGAAAAATTCGGCCTCGTTCAATCTGACTAACCGTTTCTGAAGAGCGGTTAATGAAGTTGAAAGGATTATAGAGTCCAGAAGCTTAAGATGCCGAGTTTATACAGTTGGACGTGTTGCGAGCGTTGGGGCTAGTTTATTTGGCGATGTAACAGGATTTCTTGGTATTGGTTCTGCCATTGGAATTGCTGCACATAATATAGCAACCTTTAATCCTGACTATGAAATAGGCAAGCACCTTGTCGATAATAAATTAACTGTTGAGTATAAAAAGTAACCAGTATTTTGATAGGAATGGCAGCAGAAATAATCACGCCTCTTGCATTTCCAATTTTACGAATTGAAAGCTGCATAGCGAATCTCTTAAAACAAACTTCCTATTGGCAGGGCGGTAAGCTGTTCGTCAAAATTTATGGTTTGATCGCCACTATAGAGTAATACGCCACGCTTAAAGTGTTCCGGGGCGGTGTCGCGTAGATGGCGCAGGCCGTTAAAATCTTTAGGCACCACGGTGTGCGCTGCTTTAACTTCTATGCCAATTAACTCCTTACGTCGGTTCTCTAAAACAAAGTCCACTTCCATACCGGTGGTGGTGCGGTAGTGCATCAGTTGTGTGCGGGTGTGTGACCAAGTTTGGTGCTTGGCAATTTCGGCGTGCACAAAGGCTTCAACTAAATCACCTGGCAAGCCCAGCCCTTGCTCTAAGCCACGGTAGTTTAAGCCCTGCAAATGCGCGGTCATGCCGTAGTCTGTTAGAAATAATTTAGGGGATTTTTGCAAGCGTTTACCTAGGTTCGATGACCAAGCAGGTACTTGGCGAATTAAAAATAAGGTTTCTAGCAAGGCTAAATAGCGTTTTAACGTGGTTTGAGCGATACCGCTGCTGCGTGAAAGCTCGGCTATATTCAGCAAACCACCATTACGAGCAGCCAGCAGTTGCAGCAGTTTGGGTAATTCAGTTAGGCCGTCGATGTTGGCGAGGTCGCGCACGTCACGCTGCAAAATAGTTGTGAGGTAGCTATCAAACCAGGCCTCGCGCCGCCGCTCACTGGTGCGAGTTTGAATTTCAGGAAATCCGCCCATTACTAAACGTTGAATATGTTCACCGCGATTAAATGCGTAGCTGCTGGCAAATTCGCCATTATAAAGCTGAGTGATAAAGTCGATGGGATGTTGGTTAATTTCACTTTGAGAAAGTGGCCACAGCTCGACAATTTCCATGCGTCCCGCTAAGGAATCTGACATTTGGGGCAGTAGCAACACATTGGCCGATCCGGTTAGTAGAAAGCGGCCAGGGGTACGGTTTTTATCCACAGCCGCTTTGATAGCAAGAAATAGCTCTGGTGCGCGCTGTATTTCATCAAGGCAAATGGCTTCTGTTTGCCCTGCAATAAAGCCGAATGGGTCGGCTTGTGCGGCGGCAAGCACCACTGGGTCATCCAGTGTTAGATAACGCCTGTCTGGACGAAGCATCTGCGCCAAAGTGCTTTTTCCTGTTTGGCGCGCACCATTGATAAGAACAACGGGCGAATCGCCTAATGCTTCAAGGGCAAAGTCGTGGATATTTCTAATAAGCATGCAGCTTTCTCGTGCTAAATTTAGCCAGATTACAGCATTATTTATATGTAAAATCCACCACTAAATGGATGAATATCCACCACGTCGTGGCGGATTTTACATAATTTTCTTGCTTAACAGCGCGTAATAAAATCCATCATGGCCGTTTTCTTGCGGGAAGAGTTGTAGGCCGTGTTCGGTGTTTTCTGATGGGCGGTTTAAAACCGCCCCTACGGTGAGGGGTTGCAGCCTAGCGTCAGGTGTTCGTGCTAAAAAAGCGGCAATCTGTTCATTGTTTTCTTGCGGTAGTACCGAGCAGGTGGCGTAGAGCAGGCGGCCACCTTCTTTCAGCAGTGCCCAAGCGGTGTCGAGCAGTTTGGCTTGTATGGCGGCAAGTTGGTCTATGTCTTCGCGCTCGCGCAGCATTTTAATGTCGGGGTGGCGGCGGATAACGCCAGTGGCCGAGCAGGGGGCATCGAGCAAAATGGCATCGAACGGCTCACCATTCCACCAAGCTTTAGTGTCGGCCATATCGGCACACACAATTTCGGCTTGCAGTTGCAGGCGTTCAAGGTTTTGGCTGACGCGTTCAAGGCGTTTTTCTTCGATATCTAAGGCTAACACCTTGGCATCGGCTTGTTCGAGTAGATGACAGGTTTTGCCACCAGGTGCAGCGCAGGCATCTAAAATGACTTCACCGTTTTGTGGCGCTAAAAAGCGCGCGGCCAGTTGGGCGGCTTCGTCTTGCACGCTAAAAAAGCCGGCTTCAAAACCAGGCAGTGCGGTAATGTCTTGGCTTTGCTCTAAGTAAATGCCGTCTGGGCTAAGTGGGGCGGGGTGTGCGGCGATGCCTGCTTGTTGTAATTCGGCCAAGTAGTTATCGCGGCTAATTTGGCGTTGGTTTACCCGCAAGCAAATAGGAGCGGGTAGGTTGTTGTTTGCAAGGATGGCTTGCCAGTGTTCAGGCCAGCCTTTGCTTAGCATTTTGACTAGCCATTTAGGGTGGCTGGTATTGGTGACAGGGTTGTCGTCTAGAGGTGGCAGCAAGCTTTCGTATTCGCGGCCATAGCGGCGTAAGCAAGCGTTTACTACGGCTTTGGCGTAGCCTTTGCCCAGTTCATCGCAGACTTCTACGGTGGCATGTACTGCTGCGTGTGGGGCTTTGCCCTGAATGGCCAGTTGGTATAGGCCAATAATCAGCAAGGCGTGTAGGTCTTGGTCTTCTTCGTTAAAGGGTTTGCTTAAAAGGATTTTGGCCAGTGCGTTGAGGCGATAAAAATAGCGACAAGAGCCTAGTATTAGGTCGCGCAGAAAACTGCGGTCGTCGGTCGTTACTTTGGCCTCAAACGGCGGTAAGCATTGCTGCAAAGACTGGCCGCTCATCACGGCTGTAAGTGCTAGGGTTGCGGCTTTGCGGGCGCTGATAATATGTTGGCTGGCTTGGCCGTAGGGGTTGCTCATGAGGTTCTCTGAATTATGGCGACCATAGGTCGCCGCTACGAAATGGTTGTTGGTTTAAAGTCTAAAGCCTAGGGTCTAGAGTCTGGCGTAGACTGCTGGATGCTCCCGACTCTCAACCCTCAGCACCTAGCGAAAATAAGTGATTTGGCTGAAACAGTTTAGGTTGACCATTAATCACATCGGCCACGCTCATGGCTTTTTTGCCTGCCAGTTGCACTTGGCTAATTAAGAGCACGCCCTCACCGCAGGCCACTTCTACGCCTGCCGCCGATACATTTAATAATGTGCCAGGTAGGTTGGTGCTGTGTTTGGCCAAGGGTTCGGCCATAAGTATGCGCACGCGCTCATCTCCAAGCAGGGTGTATGCCATAGGAAAGGGGTTAAACGCCCGAACTTTTAGGGCAAGCTCTTCGGCGCTCAATGACCAGTCGATAAGAGCTTCTTCTTTTAATAGCTTATGAGCGTAATTGGCCTGTAAATCGTTTTGCGGCTCAGGTGTTAATTCGTTGCGCTCAAGTGTGGCTAAGGTAGTAAGCAAGGCGTTAGGGCCAAGTACGGCCAAGCGGTCGTGCAGGGTGCCGCCTGTGTCGTCGCTTAAAATGCCTGTGCTTACTTTGCTCAGCATGTCGCCTGTGTCTAGGCCCTTGTCCATTTGCATAATGGTGATGCCTGTTACTTTGTCGCCCGCTTCAATACAGCGTTGAATGGGTGCGGCACCGCGCCAGCGTGGTAGTAGCGAGGCATGTACATTTAAGCAGCCGTATTTAGGGGCATTTAGCACGGCTTCGGGCAGCAGCAGCCCGTACGCCACTACTACCATGACATCGGCATTAAGTGCTTCTAGTTCGGCGATGCTTTCGGGGGTTTTAAAATTTGCTGGCTGATAAACAGGAATGCCGTGCTCAACGGCAATTTGCTTAACTGGGCTGGCCATTAATTTTTTGCCGCGCCCTGCAGGGCGGTCGGGCTGGCTGTATACAGCCACTACCTGATGCTCGCTATTGATAAGCGCTTTTAAATGAACGGCAGCAAACTCAGGCGTGCCTGCAAAAACGATGCGCAACGCCATTATTTTTTGCCCTTAGCTTCGGCTTTGTGTTTCTTTTCTAGTTTGTCTTTAATGCGGTTGCGCTTTAAAGATGAAATATGGTCTACGTACAAGATGCCTTCTAGGTGATCAATCTCATGCTGAACGCACACGGCCAGTAAGCCTTCGCATTCTAATTCGAAGGGGTTGCCGTCTTTGTCTAGCGCTTTTACTAGGCAGTGTTCTATGCGGGTAACGTCTTCGTAGAAGCCAGGCACAGACAAACAGCCTTCTTGCATGGTTTCAGGTTCGCCATCTAATAAGGTTATCTCAGGATTGATAAAAACCAGTGGTTCAGACTTGTCTTCTGACACGTCAATCACCACAATGCGCTCGTGGATATTTACCTGAGTAGCGGCCAAACCAATGCCTGGGGCTTCGTACATAGTTTCGAACATGTCTTCGATAATTCGCTTAATGCGTTTATCAACTTGCGCCACTGGTACTGCTTTTGTACGTAAACGTGGGTCGGGGTATTCCAAAATTTCGAGTTTAGCCATAAAGTGATACGCTTTTCTATAAACAAAGTGGTCATGACTTGCTAATATGCGGCCCTGACGAAGAATTTCAATAAATTACAATTAATGATAAAGGGAATATAGGATGAGCAAAACTTTAAAAAGCATTTTGCTAGCCAGCTTGGTAGGCTTTGCGGCCCATGCGGCAGCATTAGACTTAAAGCCTGACGCACCTTCACAATATATCGTAAAAAAAGGGGACACCTTATGGGGCATCTCCGAGAAGTTTACTGATAATCCTTGGCAGTGGCCAGAGATCTGGCATCAGAACAATCAGATTGAAAACCCCCATCTTATTTTTCCTGGTGACGAAATTAGCCTTATTAAGGTTGATGGCGAGATTCGCGTTACCGTGACACGTCGTGGCGAAGCCAGCCGCACGGTTAAGTTGGCTCCTACGGCTCGTGTAGAAATTGTTGAAGCGGCTATTCCTACTATTCCGCAAGATGCCATTCGCGGTTTTGTGCGTTATAACCAAGCCGTAACTAAAGAGCAGCTTGATAAAGCCCCTTACATTTTATCCAGTCACGATGAACGCATTCGCATGGGGGCTGGCGATAAAGCCTATGCTTCTGGCGATTTCGGCGATAAAGGGCCGGCTGAAATGTATGGCATTTATCGTAAAGGCCAATTATTTAAAGACCCCAAAAGCAAAGAGGTGCTAGGCCAAGAAGCGATTGATGTTGGTATTGCTAAGGTTGTGAGCTTTAAAGATAACATCGCTACTTTGGAGATTACCGATAGCAATCAACAAATTCAGGCGGGTGACTTTTTACTGTCTATCGAAGACCGCGAGGCTTTAACTGGTTATATTCCTCGTGCACCGCTAAACCCTGTAAACGGCACAATCATCGCTGTTTCTGGTGGTGTAAGCCAAGTAGGTCAGTATGACATGGTTACCATTAACCGTGGTCAACGCGAAGGCGTTGAGCAAGGTTCTGTGCTGATGGCAAAAAAGGCTGGTGTGGAAGTAAAAGATCCTAAAACCAAGAAGAAAGTACAACTTCCCGACGAAGATGCTGGCACTTTGTTGGTTATCCGTTCCTTTGAAAAAATGTCGTATGGCTTGATCATGCGGGCGACTCAACCTTTGCGTGTTGGCGATAAAGCCGACAGCCCTGACGCTTAATTATTATGAAGCTCAAGGACGAGCAGTTACTGGCCTGGTGGCGTTTTTCTAAGCTGCCAGGTGTTGGTAATGTAAGCCTTAACACTCTTCGCTCCAAGTTAGAGCAGCCAACTGATCTAGCCTCTTTATCAACCAGTGAACTGGTTGATTTAGGGCTTTCTTCTTCGCTTGTCCAGCAATACGTAACCGACCATTCGCTTAGCCAAGGTTTTGAATTATTAAAAAATTGGTGCCAGCGCCCCAATGCTGGGGTGTTGCTATTTGGGGTTGCTCCTTATCCAGAGGAATTAGCCAGCCTGCCCGATGCTCCCATGATTCTGTATTACCAGGGGGATTTAAACTGCTTAGCCAAAGCTAAGATTGCTATGGTCGGCAGCCGCAATGCTACCCCTTATGCTGTGGATTGGGTAAAAAGAACGGCTGCCGAGTTGGCTTCTCAGGGAGTGGTTGTTGTTAGTGGCTTGGCTTTGGGAATTGATGGCGCGGCTCATTATGGTGCATTGGAAACAGGCTCAACCATTGCTGTGCTAGGCTGTGGCATAGACGTTATTTACCCAGCAAGGCATAAGCATCTGGCCCAGTCCATAGTGCAGCAAGGCTTATTGTTGTCTGAATTTTTGCCCGGAACTAAACCTGAGCCGCGCAATTTTCCTTCGCGCAATCGCATTGTTAGCGGATTAAGCACTGGAGTGGTGGTGGTTGAAGCTGCGCTAAAAAGTGGCTCTTTAATTACAGCCAAACTGGCAGCAGACCAAGGACGAGAAGTTATGGCGCTGCCCGGCGCTGTGACTAACCCTCTTAGTCATGGCTGCCATCAGTTAATTCGTGATGGCGCGGCTTTGGTGCAAAATGCCACTGAAATTTTAGAAGCCGTGAATTTATTCACAGGCGCGCAAGCTAGTTTGTTTGCAGAGCAATCACAGCCGCCGGCGCCAGCTTTGTTGCGCTTCATTGATTACACCACCACGGCTGTTGATAGTATTGCTATTCGTTCGGGGAAAAGCATGTCTGAACTTTTACCAGAGCTCTTAGAGCTGGAGTTGGCTGGGTGGCTGCAACAAGTGCCAAACGGTTATCAAAGAATTAAATAGCCATTTTTAAAACGACTCAGGGCGCTTAATAGCGCCCTGATTTTTTACCGCGAGTTAAGCCTCAATTGGCTTGCGTAGCTCTTCAGCAAAGTGACGAGCGCGGTGGGTTTCAGGCAAGTTGCGGCCTTTCAACAGCAGATTCCAGTAGAACCAAGGAATGAAAGAGCGTTTTAGCCACCAGTAGAAAGGACGTGGAATACGCGAATCTAAAGGCAAGGTGGTAGAAATAGTGCCACCGTAAGTAAACTCAGCCAGCAACACTTTGCCGTGTGAAGTGGTGAGTGGGCAAGCGGCGTAGCCGTCGTAGCTAGAGGCTAAATCTTTGCCATGCAACACGTCTACAAGATTATTTACCAACACAGGGGTTTGGCTCTTAATCGCCGCTGCGGTTTTGCTGTTAGGGCTAGAAGTACAGTCGCCTAGGCCAAATACGTTGCCATAACGAGTGTGGCGAAGTGTAAATTGGTTTACTTCTACCCAGCCTTCGGCGTTAGCCAATGGGCTAGTTTTAATAAAGTCGGGCGCACTTTGTGGTGGTACAACGTGCAGTAAATCGAAGGCTACTTCTTCGCGTACTTTTTCACCGTCTTTGGTGGTTTCAAATACCGCTATTTTTTCTTCGCCACGTACTTCAACCAAAGAATCGCCATAGTGAGCATCGGCATTATAAGAAGCGACGACTTGGTTTAGCGCTTGAGCGTAGAAAGGTACGCCAAAAATAGAAGCGCCACCGCTGCGGAACTGCAAGCTGTCGGCTTTTACACCTTGGTTTTGCCAGTAGTCGGCGGATAAATACAGCGCTTTTTGAGGTGCGCCTGGGCATTTCACCGCGCCAGCAGGTTGAGTAAAGATGGCGTTACCGCCTTTAAACTCTTGCACTAGCTTCCAGGTATAAGGGGCCAAATCGTAACGGTAGTTACTGGTTACGCCGTTTTTGCCAAGAGTTTCTTCTAGGCCTTTAATCGCACCCCAGTTTAATTGAATGCCAGCAGCAACTACTAAGTAGTCGTAGCCAACGCGTTCGCCATTACCTAGTACCAACTGGTTGTTGTCGGCGTCTACTTCAGTGACGGCCTGAGCAATATGGGTAGTGCCTTTAGGCAGTAGGCTTTTTAGTGGGCGTTGAGTATCTTGGGCTTTGTAAGCGCCGCCGCCAACTAAAGTCCAAGCAGGTTGGTAGTAATGAAATTCTGCTGGATCAATAACAGCAATATCTAAATGAGGTTCTTTGCGACGTAGTTTTGCTGCCACGCTGATGCCAGCAGTGCCACCGCCGATGATTACAACTTTATGATTTTGAATAGACATGGCAATTCTCGCTTTAAAAATAAATGCAGAGTATTTCTGCGAAAGACGAAGCCATTCTAGGAAGTTAGATATAATAATAAAGGAATAAAAAACTATATATTTATATCAAATACGAATATGCAAGATTAAAGAACGTACAAAAAAGAAAGAAATTGGTTGTTTTTTAGTTAGTTAGGCATCCACCGCTGCAAAGCAGCGATGGATAGGTTGGCTTAAATTAGAACTTCACTTCTAACCAAGCCCACACTTTATCGTCGTCTGCGGCTACATCACCTTTGCTGTATTTGGCGTATTTCGCCCCAACGCTGTAATACTTATCGAAGTCGTAAGTGGCTTGTAGGTCAATTTCGTTACCATAATCTACGCTGCCTTTGGCTGCGCTGTAGTCGTGGTAGAAAGCCAACAAGTTAATATCCGCTACCTTGGTGCCAAGCTTAATGTACAAGTCATTTAGGCCATCGGCTGGTGTGGCTACAAACTGATCGGCCCAGCCGTTAAAGGCGTGTTTGGTGGCCAGTGGAGTTTGGAAGCCATACTTCTTGCCGTCACTGCCTAGGCTTTCAAAACCCACTGCAGCGGTAACACCAGACACCAATACACCGCCTTCAACAAAGAGGTAATTGGCTGAATAGTCGTCGGTTTTTTGAGTGGCAAACTCAGCGGTATAAAGCAGAGCTAGGTTGTCTAGGTCTTGCTTACCTGTGGCACGCAGGCCAAAGGTATTGTTTTTTTGTGCACCGCTGGGGGCTTCTTTATCTTTAAGTAGATAGCCATAGCCCGTTAAGGTGGCAAAGTCTAAGCCAGAATACGCAACATTGATCAGGTTGTGCGCCGCTTCAGCGTTCACAAAACCCGGTGTATGCACTTGGTTGATAAAGGCGTACTGGATATTAAAGTCGCTTACTTTATAGCCTAGGCGCACTGCGTCGTAGGTTTGTTCTTGCTGACGCCAGCCGACGTTACCAATAAAGCGAGTGTTGTCTAAAAGAATACGTTGGCGGCCAACAATGGCAGAGATGCCATCTTTGTTATACGCCAGTTGAATACGGTTAAGAGCGGAGTCGGCAGGATCGCCAACGGCATCGTACTTAGTATTTTCGGGTGCGTAATCGTCGATAAGTGCCGAAGTATTCGTGCCTTCAATTAAAAAGCTTAAGCCGTAAACTGGGGCGGTTTCAAAACCAATGCGTGAACGTAAAGTTAGTGCGGTGGCTTCTTTCTTGTTGTTATCTGCTTGGTCATTACCTTCGTAGCGTAGGCGGAAGTCGCCCAGAATCTTACCTTCGGTAATGGCGCTGGCAAGGTCTTCGGCTTGAGCTAATGAGGGAATTACAACGCCGCTGCTTAGTGCGACAGCAAGGGCAAGGGTTGTTTTTTTCATGGGCGATACCTCGTATTTTTAAAGGAAAAACAGGTGTTGTTTTGGTTGTACACCTTTAAAAAATAAGAGGCGAGAGGCTGGAAGAATTAGTAAAAGAAGCCATGACACGGGTCAATATTCATCCTGAAATTAACCCGTGTTCTGGATTAGAGCGTTGCCATAACCGCTTCGGCGGCAGCAATGGTTTGCTCGATATCTGCATCGGAATGAGCACCCGACATAAAGGCCGCTTCAAAGGCGGAAGGAGCAAGATAAATACCTTGTTCTAACATGCCGTGGAAGAAGCGGTTAAAGCGCTCTACATCGCAGTGATCGGCAACGTCGCGATAGGTTTTCACTTGTTTTAGCTCGGTAAAGAAAATACCAAACATGCCGCCAACATGGTTGCTGGTGAAGGCAATGCCGTGCTTGTCGGCGGCTTGCTGCAAACCAGCCAGTAATTTTTCGACCTTGGCGGTAATATCTGTATGGAAACTTGGCGCTTGAATGGCTTTTAGCATGGCAAGGCCTGCCGCCATTGCCAGTGGATTGCCAGACAGCGTACCGGCTTGGTACACGGGGCCTAATGGCGCCAGTTTTTCCATAATTTCACGTTTGCCACCAAAAGCGCCCACTGGCAAGCCGCCACCAATCACTTTACCTAAGCAGGTCATGTCTGGGGTGATGCCATAGTGCGCTTGTGCGCCGCCTAAGGAAGCACGAAAGCCGCTCATCACTTCGTCAAAAATCAATACAATGCCATGCACGGTGCATAGCTCACGCAAACCCTGTAAGAAAGATTTATCGGCAGGAATGCAGTTCATGTTGCCTGCAATAGGCTCAATAATAACGCAGGCAATTTGGTCGCCGTAGCTGGCAAAACATTCGCGCACGGCATCTAAGTTGTTGTAATCCAAGGTGATGGTGTGCTCGGCCACCGAGGCGGGCACGCCAGGCGAAGTAGGCACGCCTAAGGTCAGCATTCCAGAGCCGGCCTTCACCAAAAGGGAATCGCTGTGGCCGTGGTAGCAGCCTTCAAACTTAACCAGCTTATCGCGGCCGGTAAAACCACGAGCTAAACGGATGGCGCTCATGGTGGCTTCGGTGCCAGAGTTAACCATACGCACCATATCCATAGAAGGCACCAGCTTGCACACCTCTTGCGCCATCTCTACTTCAATAGCGGTGGGCGCACCAAAACTTAGCCCCTTTTCCATTTGGCCACGAATAGCCTCTAAAACTACCTCGGCGTTGTGGCCTAAAATCATCGGCCCCCAGCTACCAACGTAATCGATATAACGATTGCCATCGGCATCGAAGGCATACGCACCCTTAGCGTGATCAAAGAAAATAGGCGTGCCACCCACACCTTTAAACGCACGCACAGGCGAGTTCACCCCGCCGGGAATAAACGCCTGAGCGGCTTTAAATAACTGTTCGGAATTGGAGGTTTGGTAAGTCATGATTTGTTCCACAAATGTTCGGGGTTCAATGTTGGGGGGTTGTTGTGCACGGAGCACGCAGAACTCCCAACCCTTAACCCTCAACGTCTTTAATTAAAAAGGTTTCACCACCACCAAAATAACAATGGCAATGAGTAAGAAAACGGGTAGTTCGTTTATCCAGCGATAAAACACATGGCTTTTTTGGTTCTTGTCTTGCGCAAAAAGTTTAACCAAATAGCCACAGTAAAAGTGGTAGCCAATTAACAAGCCAACGAGCAGTAGTTTTACATGCATCCAGTGGCCTTGCAAAAAGGCGGGGTTGATATACAAAAGCCAGCTACCTAGGGCAACTACGGCAATCATCGAGGGAGTCATAATGCCGCGATAGAGCTTGCGTTCCATTATCTTAAAACGCTCTTTAGAAATACTGTCTTCGCTGGCTGCATGGTACACAAACAGGCGTGGCAGATAAAAAATAGCGGCAAACCAAGTGACCACAGCGACTATGTGAAAAGCTTTAATCCAGAGCATGTAGAGTTTCCTTTGGTACTCATAAACGGATAGACGCGCTATTATACGCACTTTCGCCCCGTCGGGGTGTTTGTCCATGAGGAAAAGAACGTGATTAAAGTCGGTATCGTAGGTGGCACCGGATACACAGGTGTCGAGCTGTTAAGAATTTTAGTGAATCACCCAGAAGTGGAGCTGAAAGTTATCACTTCACGCAGCGAAGACGGCATGCGTGTCGACGATATGTACCAAAGCCTACGCGGCCATACCGACCTAACTTTTACTGCCCCCGACGTAAATAAACTGGCCGAATGCGATGCAGTGTTTTTTGCTACTCCTCATGGCGTTGCTCATTCCATGGCGGCAGAGATTTTAAACACGGGCGCGCGTGTACTCGACCTTTCGGCCGACTTCCGTATTCAAGACGCCGATGTTTGGGAAAAGTGGTACGGCCAACCTCATGGAGCACGCGAGCTTTTGCCACAGGCGGTTTATGGTCTGCCAGAAGTGAACCGCGCCGCCATCAAAGACGCTAAATTAATAGCGGTACCTGGTTGTTATCCTACTTCGGTGCAACTTGGCTTAATTCCTTTGTTTGAAGCGGGTTTACTCGATGAGCAAATGATTATTGCCGACTGCAAATCGGGCGTGTCGGGCGCAGGCCGTGGTGCAAAAGTAGGTTCACTGTTCTGCGAAGCAGGCGAATCTATGATGGCCTATAGCGTAAAAGGCCACCGCCATTTACCTGAAATCCAACAAGGATTAAAACGCGCCGCAGGCCGTGATGTTGCGCTTACCTTCGTGCCGCACCTTACACCAATGATTCGTGGTATTCATTCTACTATGTACGCCCATGCAAAAGGCTTAACACAGGCTAAACTGCAAGAGCTTTATGAAAAACGCTACGCCAACGAGCCCTTTGTTGATGTGATGCCAGCCGGCAGCCACCCAAGTACTCGCAGCGTGCGTGGTAGCAACTTCTGCCGCGTGGCGGTGCATTACCACGAAGAAACTGGCCAAATCATAGTGTTGTCTGTAATCGACAACCTAACCAAAGGTGCCTCTGGGCAGGGCGTGCAAAACCTAAATATTATGTTCGGCCTGCCTGAAAATATGGGGCTTGAGCAGGTGGCATTGTTGCCATAAACAGAGGAGTTTTTATGTCGGCGGTAAAAGGTAGTGACCAAACCCAACTGGTGATCCGGCAATATCATCCACAGGAACGGGCACTACAGATTATTCTTACCGTAGTGATGCTGATAGTGCTTGGCGTGGGCGGCTTCTATGCGGGCCAGTACCACAGCCGAGAGCGAGTGCAGCACCTAACAGCCGAACGTGACTCGCTGCAAACCTCGCTTGACGATGCCGAGCGCACCATTACCACTTTGACGCAGCGAGTTAGTGTGCTGGAAAAGGGAGGTGAAGTTGACCGCAAGGCAACAGATGGCGTGCGCCAAACAGTTAAAGAGTTAAAAACTCAGGTGGCGAACTTAGAAGAAGAGGTTAGTTTCTATAAGGGAATTATGGCCCCCAGCGGCAACGACAAGGGGCTGAGAGTGGGCAAAATTGATATTCAGCCTCAAGACAACGAACGCAAGTACAACTATTCAATCATGTTGACTCAGGTTGCAGATAACAGCACCTTCATTGAAGGTTTGGCGGCTGTGAATTTTGTAGGGCTAAAGAAAGGCGAAAAAGTGATATTGCCTTTACGCGATTTAGCCGCTGATATCACCGATTTAGGCGTGAAGTTTCGTTTCCGTTATTTTCAAGAATTTAAAGGTGAGATAGAACTACCACCGCAATTTGTGCCAGAGCAGGTTCAGGTTGTACTACAATCTACCGGTGGCAAAGCGCAGCGGGTAGAACAAAGCATCGAATGGCCCCAATAAGGAGAGGACCTATGTTTGGCAATAAAAATAAAAGCGACACCCATTACGACACTCTAATATCCTCAAAAACCGAAATTATAGGGGACATCAAATTTTCTGGCGGCTTGCATATTGATGGCTTGGTTAAAGGCAACATAATGGCTGACGCTGGAACGGGGGCGGTAATTCGTGTCAGTGATAAAGGCTGCATCGAAGGGAGGATTACCGCACCTAATATTATTATTAATGGTCGTGTGCGCGGCGATGTACACGCTTTGGAATACATTGAATTAGCGAAGAAAGCACAGGTTCAAGGCGATGTTTACTATCAAATGATGGAGATGGTCTTGGGCGCGGAAGTGAACGGTAAACTGAATCATCAAAATAAAGGGAAGAAAGTCGAGCCATTGCAAACCGCAGCAGCGATAGTAGAAGCGGCCAAAGTTAAGACCCCAATTACCGCCCCTGCAGGAGTTAATGCGAAAGTTGACTAAATTAGTCAAGATACTAATAATGCGGCTTTATTTAGTTGTAGAAAAAGTATGAACGCGACCTCAACGGCAAATCCAATTGATCTGACGGCTTCCGCAAAAGCTAAAATTCAAGAGTTATTAATTGAAGAAGCCGACCCAGAGCTGTGTTTGCGAGTTTTTGTAACTGGCGGTGGTTGCTCTGGTTTTCAGTATGGTTTCACCTTTGATGATGAGCGTGCAGAAGATGACACGCTTATCCAAGAAGAAAATATACGGGTTCTAATAGATGCCTTGAGTTACGGTTATTTGGCTGGCTCGGTGCTGGATTACCAAGAAGGCATTGAAGGCGCCAAGTTTGCTGTTACCAATCCAGCGGCCTCTTCTACCTGCGGATGCGGTTCTTCATTTGCGATTTAAGCAAAATAAACTCCGCCAAGAATGCATTTATGATGCGCACCAGTAACGGCCTCGGCATTACTTGGCTGTTGTTTCAGCGTGTGCTGTGCCAGCCATGCAAACGCCATTGCTTCAAGCCAATCTGGGTCAACGCCATAATGGCCGGTGCTTTGAATACTATGCTGCGGCAATAGTTTGCTAAGGCGCTCAAGCAGATAAGTGTTATGCACACCGCCGCCGCACATTAACAACTCCCCATTAGCGTGGCCAAATTTCTCAACTGCCAATGCGATGCTGCAGGCGGTTAGCTCTGTCAGTGTTGCCAACACATCGACGGCGTTGTATTCATTTAGCGTGCCTAGATGGCTAAGCTGAAACAGTTCTCTTCCTGTACTTTTGGGAGGGGTTTGTTGAAAGTATGGATGTCGTAGCCAAGTATCAAGCAAGGTATGTACAACCTGCCCAGATCTCGCCAGCTCACCGCCGGCATCAAACTTTCTGTGTAACTGATTTTGACACCATTCATCAATTAGAGCATTACCAGGGCCGGTATCAAATCCTAATTGGGCATTGCCTGCAGCATCAATAACAGTCAAGTTGGCGATGCCGCCAATATTTAAAGCCATACTGCTTATGGGTAACACCGCCGCATGAAAAGCCGGAACCAGTGGTGCGCCATGCCCACCTGCGGCAATATCGCGTCGTCTAAAGTCGGCTACACAGGTAATTCCTGTGTGTTCTGCAATCCAAGATGGGTCATCAATTTGCCAAGTTATGCCATTAGGTTGTGGCTTGTGTCTTAGCGTATGACCATGGCTACCGATGGCTATTATATCCTTGGCACTAAGCTGATTGCGCTGTAGTAATTTTGTAATGACCTCTGTGCTGTAGCTCGCTAGTTGCCTTTCGGTGTGCAATACCTCAAGGACTGAAACCTTTTCCTGCAAAGCCAGTAAACGCAGTTGGGTTTGAAACTCTGTTGCATAGGGTAGGCTAACAGCATCAATAAGCTGCACACCGCCTGCATTAATACGCACCAGTGCTGCGTCTAGGCCGTCGGCACTGGTGCCTGACATTAAACCAATATACAAACTCATTGAGCCTCGCTTGAAGCCGTTATTTCAGTTGCAAAACTATTAAGCCAGCTCATCATGCTTTGGCTGTGCTGCTTAAAGTCGGTCATTTGATTAGCGGCGATGGTATCCGCCTTCGGCAAGACAACCTTAAGGGGGTCACGATGCACACCATCCACGCGAAACTCATAGTGCAAATGAGGCCCTGTGGCCAAACCAGTGCTACCAACGTAGCCAATCACTTGCCCTTGCTTGACTAAGCGACCAACGCGAGTATTACGGTGAAAAGAGCTCATGTGAGCATACAGAGTTTGATAGCGTGCGCCATGCTGAAGAATAACGGTATTACCATAACCGCCTTTACGCCCAGCAAAGATAATCTTGCCATCACCAGAAGCCTTGATAGGGGTGCCTGTAGGTGCAGCGTAATCCGTGCCTTTATGAGCGCGCACTATGGTGTGTAAAACTGGGTGGCGGCGAGTAGTGCTGAAGCGTGAGCTGATGCGAGTAAAGTCGATAGGGTTACGCAAAAAAGCTTTGCGCATGTTATTGCCGTTGGCGGTGTAGTAATCCGTTCGGCCATTTTTGTCTTTATAGCGAACTGCTGTTAGCTCTCGGCCATTATTGAAAAATTTAGCAACCAAAATATTGCCGATACCAATTTTTTCACCATCTAAATGAATTTCGTCGTAAATCAAGCTGAAATGATCGCCTTGGCGAATATCTAGCGCAAAGTCGATATCCCAACCAAAAATATTGGCCAATTCGAACAGCACTTGCTCTGGAATACCCGCTTTCGCGCCATCAACAAATAAAGAACTATTAATAGTGGCAAAGCCGAACTTAGGCTGGTAGTCGGCATCACGCTCTATTAACTCATATTGATATTTGCCAGTTTCTAATCGTTTAAAACTATGGTGGGCTAAAGGGGATATTTCAATTTGAAACTCTTGCACCCGATTATTCTCAGCACGCACCCACTGTAGTTTTTGTTTTGGGCGAATGGTTAAAACATTTTTTGGAGCGCTAGCAACAATATCGACCAAGCTGGAAGCACTAAGGTTATTGCGGCTAAAAATAACCGACAGACTGTCACCTGCTTTAACCAAGGTGCTTTCCCAGTGAGTCTGTGGCTCTTCTATTGTAGTCTCGTCTGCAGTTTCTTGAGATTGGCTTGATACCTCTATTGCCAAACGCACTTCTTGTTGTTTGGGCTTGGGGGAGTGGGGCCAAAGAAAAACCAAGCTAATCATTAGCAATACAGCAACAACTCCCCATTTGTGTGTGTTAGGGAACTGCCGTAATACCTTGGGAAAATCCATAAAACTGGGGCACCTATTTTATTCTGATGACGTTTGAAAGTTTTTAAGTGTAAACAAAATGGCGGTATATTACTCGCAAACTTGCTTTTGAACATTGATCAGGTATGTTCAAGCCCCAATTTTCACTTCATCGAATTTAGAGAAAACCATGACTGTAGCACTGCTCCAAGACCTAAAAGCGCGAGGTTTAATCAACCAAGTTACCGCCGACGAAGAACTGACCAAACATTTGGAATCTGGTTCCATCACGCTTTATTGTGGTTTTGATCCTACCGCAGACAGCTTACATTTAGGCCATCTAGTGCCTTTATTGGTGTTATCTCGCTTTCAAAATGCCGGCCACAACCCAATAGCCTTAGTTGGTGGTGCAACCGGATTGATTGGTGATCCAAGCTTTAAGGCCGCTGAACGCCAGCTAAATACGCCTGATATCGTTGCTGGTTGGGCGAACAAAATTAAGCATCAAGTTAGCCAGTTTATTAAGTTTGATGGGGTGACAAACCCTGCTCGCGTAGTAAATAACCTAGACTGGACTGGCTCAATGAGTGTGCTTGAGTTCTTGCGTGATATTGGCAAACATTTTTCAGTTAATGCCATGATCAATAAAGAATCAGTGCAGCAGCGTTTAAATAGAGAAGGTGCGGGAATCTCTTTCACTGAGTTCTCGTATGCTTTGCTGCAGGGAATGGACTTTTCAGAGCTAAACCGTCGTTATGATTGTACCTTGCAGGTTGGTGGTTCCGATCAATGGGGAAATATTGTCGGTGGTATTGATTTGGCGCGCCGTCAAAACTCGGCTCAATGCTTCGGTTTGACCGTGCCTTTGGTAACAAAAGCCGACGGCACTAAGTTTGGCAAAACTGAATCTGGTGCCGTCTGGCTTGATCCGAAAAAGACCTCACCATATAGCTTCTATCAATTCTGGATGAATTCGGCTGACGCGGATGTTTATAAGTTTTTGCGCTACTTCACCTTCCTGCCTGTTGAGCGCATAGAAGAAATTGAACAGCATGACGCAGCCCTACAAGGGCGCAAAACAGCGCAGAGCATTCTTGCAGAAGAAGTTACTCGCATGGTTCATGGTCAAGATGCACTGGATTCGGCCAAGCGCATAACCACAGCATTGTTTTCAGGCGATTTAAATAATCTATCTGAACAAGAACTAGAACAGCTTGTATTAGACGGCTTGCCATCTTCTGTCCTGCCTATTTCCGAGCTAAATGAAAAACCGCTTACCACGCTTTTAGTTGAGGCTGGTATGGCCAAGGCCGGGCGTGAAGTAAAAGATGCGCTGGGCAGAAGTGCAATTGTCGTTAACGGCCAAGAACTTAGTGCTGATGACAATATGAAAGCCACTGAAATATTTGCCGCCAATACAGCACTATTTCAACGCTTTTTCCTAGTCAGGCTTGGTAAAAAGAAATACCACATCTTCACTTTGTAATATTTTTTAAAAAAGCCTATTGACGGCAAAGCCGATCTATTTATAATGCGCGTCCTCTTCACCAAGCAGCTTAAATTAAGTTGGAAATGAAGAGGAATAAAGGGGTTGACAGTGAGTTATCTCGCTCTATAATGCGCCTCTCGCTAACGCAGCTACGGCAAGCGATAGCAAAAAGAGGTTGACATTAAAAAGCAAGTCTTTAGAATGCGCAGCCCGCTTCGACGAAATGAAGCGCAGTTCTTTAACAGTATTATATTTAGACAATTACGTGTGGGTGCTTACTGAAACGCTTTGGAGACAAAGAATATCAACTAAGAACTCGTCGATAATTCATTACGAAGCAGACAGTTTTGATGCTTGAGCAAGATTTAGGTTGGCTTATTGCGCTAACCGAAACTTTTTAAACTGAAGAGTTTGATCATGGCTCAGATTGAACGCTGGCGGCAGGCTTAACACATGCAAGTCGAGCGGTAACAGACCTTCGGGTGCTGACGAGCGGCGGACGGGTGAGTAATGCA
>JBASZG010000145.1:0-66280 GCA_049277875.1 Venatoribacter sp. | reverse complement strand
AGCGCCATGACCGACAAAGACGGCAAACTTGTACCACCACGCGCTCAAGCAGCGCACCAGCAAGCCAGCCACATGCTAAAAGTCATTATGGCTAAACGCACTGGCCGCGCACTGCCTGAATACGTTTATAAAGACTACGGCTCTCTGGTTAACCTAAGTAAGTACAGTGCCGTGGGCAACTTGATGAGTACGATTTCTCGTAACTCCATTATGATTGAAGGCAAATTGGCGCAAATGATGTATATCTCGCTATACCGCTTGCACCAAATTGCCTTGCACGGTTACTGGCGCACCGCTTTGATGATGATCGTTGGACGCATTAACAAAGTTATTCGTCCGCGCCTAAAGCTGCACTAATTTGCAGCTCTTGCCCTTGGGCTTGGCATTGGCTTAGTGGCGGTTCAGCATTAACCAAAGCTAAGCCAGTGGTATCTAACCAAGCCAAGACCTCACCAATAGGTTTACCTTGGTTATCTTCAAGCTTCTGCAAAGGAGCTAACTCTAGGCATTCTGTGCTTTCAATACGCACCACCTGCTTTTTGTTCGTACCCAAAAACTGCAAACGCGCGACGATTTCTTGGCCAGTGTAACAGCCCTTTTTAAAGCTCACGCCACCCTGCTGTGGCCAGTTGATATTTTGCGGCAGCCAAGCTTCTTGCGTACTAGCAGTTACCCATACCAAGCCTTGGTTGATGTCGGCCAACGCCCAAGCATTATTACTCGCCTCTGGGCTTGCCGCTTGGTTAAGCCATAATTCTTTACGACCGTCTGGCCAAGTTAGCTCTATGCCCTGCTCGGTTTCTTGCCAAGGCTGAGCCTGAGTAAGCAAGGTTGGGGTTAGAGCTTTGGGGATAAAACCTGCGACTCGATAATCTTGGTTATGCTCGTGCATTTTTGCTTTAAAAAACACAATGTACTTAGACAGGTGTTGTTTAAGTGCAGCCACTTGCTCGTTAGGTAAGCGCAGCCAAAAATCTTCGCCTTGGCGTGCAATAACAAAATTAGCCACCATGCGCCCTTTGGCGGTGCAGCAAGCGCCTAAGGTCCATTGTTTATCTTGCAAGGCAACCACATCGCAGGTTAGCTGGCCTTGTAAAAAGCGTTCAGAATCTGGGCCGCCAACATGCAGTAGCGAAAATTGAGATAACGCAGTGTAGCTCACAACACTCCCCCTTGGTTTAAAGCGAAAGAGCAGAAATACGTTCTAGGATAGAGGCTGCATCCAAGCCGCACTCGCAATACTGTTCTTCTGGCGAGGCGTGCTCGATATAGCGATCTGGAATGCCAATTAATAGCGTTTTGGTACTAAGCCCAGCTTCAGCCAAAACCTCAAGCACGGCACTGCCTGCGCCACCTTGAATGGCGTTGTCTTCGAGCGTTACCAAAAGCTCGTGTTCTTGCGCTAGGCGCACAATGAGCTCTTTGTCGATGGGCTTAACAAAGCGCATATCAGCAACTGTGGCATCAATTTGATGCGCAGCTTGTAAGGCTTGAGTTAAAGGCGCACCAAACGCTAAGAAGGCTATTTTTTTGCCCATGCGGCGCACCACTCCTTTACCCAAAGGCAGTGCTTCCATTGTTTCTGCTACCTCTGCGCCGGGGCCTTTACCGCGCGGATAGCGCACCGCTGCAGGGCCTTGGTGTTGATAGCCGGTATAGAGCATTTGACGGCATTCGTTTTCATCGGAAGGGGTCATGATAACCAAGCTAGGGATGCAGCGCAGATAGCTTAAATCGTAAGCACCGTGGTGCGTAGGGCCATCTTCGCCCACCATGCCAGCGCGGTCGATGGCAAACAGGACGTCTAAATTTTGCAGGGTTACGTCGTGGATAAGCTGGTCGTAAGCGCGTTGCAAAAAGGTCGAGTAAATGGCCACAACCGGCTTAGCCCCTTCGCAGGCCATGCCAGCGGCCAAGGTAACGGCGTGCTGTTCGGCAATGGCGACATCGAAATAACGACGCGGAAATTCTTTAGAAAAACGAATTAAGTCGGAGCCTTCGCGCATGGCTGGGGTAATGCCCATTAAACGCTCGTCTTGAGCGGCCATATCGCACAACCAATCGCCAAAGATATTCGAATAGGTTGGCCCAGCAGGCGCTTTAGGGGCGCTCATGCTTTTTAGCGCATGGTATTTAATTGGGTCGTCTTCGGCGGGTGTAAAGCCTTTGCCTTTTTTGGTTACAACGTGCAACAAGCGCGGGCCTGTAAGCTGTTTAAGGTTATTAAGCGTAAGCACTAGCTCGTCTAAGTCGTGGCCGTCGATGGGACCATAGTAGTTAAAGCCTAATTCTTCAAACAAGGTGCCAGGGGCCACCATGCCTTTCATGTGTTCTTCGGTGCGCTTGGCAAACTCCCAAGCCGCAGGAATGTTTTCCAATACACGCTTACTGCCAGTGCGCAAGGCGCTATAGGTAGGGCTAGACCAAATGCGAGTAAAGTATTTATTTAAGGCGCTAACGCTGTTGGAAATCGACATATCGTTGTCGTTTAAAATCACCAACACATTGGCTTTTTCGCGTCCTGCGTGGTTAAGTGCCTCGAAGGCCATGCCTGCAGTCATGGCACCATCGCCAATAACCGCAACCACTTGGCGTTGGTCTTTTTGCGCTTGCAATGCCAAAGCCATACCCAAAGCAGCACTGATAGAGGTGCTTGAATGGCCAACACCAAAAGTATCAAACTCGCTTTCGCTGCGCAGATTAAACGCCGAAGGGCCTGCTTTGGAGCGAATGTTTGGCATAGTCTCACGGCGGCCAGTTAGGACTTTATGCGGATAGGCTTGATGACCCACATCCCACACTAACCTATCGTTTGGGGTATCAAACACATAGTGCAAAGCCGCCGTTAGTTCGACCACACCTAAACCTGCCGCAAAGTGGCCGCCAGATTGCCCTACGCTGTATAACAAAAACTCGCGCAGTTGTTGGCACAGTTCAGGGAGTTGGCTTTCTTCCAATTGGCGTAAATCACTGGGCAACTGGATGCTATCCAAAAGCGGAGTATAAGGGCGTGTGGTTGGAATTTCGTTAAACGTCATTAGCCTGCTTCAAACATTCTGTGGCAACGAGGCCAAGTAAAAATAGGGCGTCATTCTATCACTATGAAGCGTAATGAGTAGCACTAATCGCTATCTATCTTATAGACGCGTACCGGCGCCCTTTGGGCGCCACAATGGCGGCCACAGGCCGCCGGTACGAGAGAGGTAGTGGTACAGCGCGGTTAAGTCGGCATCGGTCATTTTGGCGTAAGAGGTGTAAGGCATAGCAGGATAAAAAGGAAATCGCGCCGAGTGATTTTCATGTAGGCCTCCAATAGGAATTAGGCAGGAGCAGAAAGTCTGTAAAGATTAGTCAGGACTCAGGTTTTGTCGAATGGGAAGGATTAAGACTTTAAGCAAGCTAACATCTGCGCTTCAATGTGCGCCAAATTAAAAGGCTTAGCGTCTATGAGTTCAATGCGGCTTTCGTCTAGCTCGTTGGTGGCCATTTCACTCAGCACGCCTTCGCGCAGGTTAAAAATCTTGCCGCCTTCGTCGGTAATCACAATGCCTTTGGCGCGCTCTACCTCAAGGCAAGACAACCAATCACGCAGCTTTGCCGCAGCAAATACTGGGGTTGGCTGCAGTAGCCAGCCCACTGAAAAGAAGCCTTGGCCACGGTTTTCTAAGCGGCGAAACGGCTCATTTGGCCCTAGAGGCAAAACAATACGCAGGGGTTCTGCCGAATTATTACTATGCGCCTTGGGGTTTAAGGCACTGCGTTCTGGGTTAAAAGCAAACGCCAAGGCCGCTTGGGGAATTGCTCCCTGCTCTAACCAATAGCTGGCCGCTTTTTCTGGTCGAGACTGCTGCAAGCGCTGTTCAAACGCTTGTTGTTCAGCTAAGCCGCAAAGGTCGGTTTTATTGGCCACCAGCACATCGGCCAGTTGGATTTGATCATTAAACACGTCGTTTTCTAAATAGCGCGGGTTAAGCAGGTGCCTAGGATCAAGCAGGCATAAGGTTGCACCTAGGGTGAGCACCTCTTGGTAATTTTCATCCATTAGGGTTTTTAAAATGTTTTTAGGGTGCCCTAAACCGGTTGGTTCAATCAGTAGCACATCGGGCTTTTCTCGTGCAATCAGCATGTTTAGCCCCATCTGAAAGGGCAAGCCCGACACGCAGCATAGGCAGCCGCCCGGCACTTCACGCACAGCCACGCCTGTGGTTTTTAAAATGGCCCCGTCAATGCCTACTTCGCCAAACTCGTTGACCAGCACCGCCCATTTTTCTTGCTCTGGCTTGGTGGCTAATAAATGCAAAATCGCCGTAGTTTTGCCTGTACCTAAAAAACCTGTAATTAAATGGACTTTGGTCATGCCTACAACTCACGCAATACAGCTAAAGGAGCAACCTGCACAGCCGGTTTGAGCAAAGCCATGCCAGCTAGGGTTAACAGCAAAACGGCACTTATGGGAGTTAGTAGCCACGCCCAGCCCAATAATTGCCAAGGAATGTTAAGCAGGTTTTGGTATAAGAAAAAACGAATCAGTTCGGCGCCCACTAAGGCCAGCAGCGAAGATACCAACGCCAGCGTGGCAAACTCGTAGCGCTGAGATTGAGTAAGCGCCTTTCGACTGGCGCCTAGAGTACGCAAAATAGCACCTTCTTTTAAGCGTTCATTAACGCCAGCCACCAGCGACGACAGCATCACTAACAATGCGGCCAGTAGCACAAAGCCTAAAATAAGCTCGATAGCCAAAGTCACTTGTTCAAGCAGGTTTTGAATCTGTTCCAACACAGCTTTGATGTCCATAAAGGTAATGGTTGGAAACTCGCGTACTAGCAAAGTAAGACTGGCGGCATCCTGATAATAAAAGCTGGTCATATAGCTTGTAGGCAATGGCGCCAGCACATCGGGCGAGAAAATCATAAAGAAGTTGGGCGTCATGCTGCCCCAATCCACTTGACGAATACTGCTCACTTCAGCCTGCACTTGGCTGTCGGCAATACGAAAATACAGCGTATCGCCTAGGCTTAACCCTAGCCGTTTGGCAAGTTTTTCTTCTACCGAAACTTGCCCAGTTTGCTGCTGGCGCGACCAGTCGCCGCTAACAATTTGGTTGCCTTTAGGCAGCTCAGTGGTAGCGGTTAAAATAAGGTCGCGATCAATGCTGGCATCTTTAGCAAAGTCTTGGGGTTTGATTTCTTGCTGATTAATTTTTACCAAGCGCCCCGGCACCGTAGCAAATACCTTTTGTGCCGCAATTTGGTTGCGCGTCAGCGCTTGCTGAAAAGCTTCTAGCTCATAGGGTTGAATATTAATCGCAAACACATTGGGGCTATTGGCGGGTAAGCTTTGTTGCCAGTCGTTCAACAGGTCGTTACGCAAGCTGGCAATCAGCAACATCACCATAATGGTGAGCGAAAAAGCCAATATCTGCCCCGCACTGTATAAACTGTTTTGGCTTAGATGCTGCCAAGCAAAGCGCCAAGTAAAGGGCAGGGTTTTGTTCGCCAAGCGTTTTTTAAGCCAAGCGATAACGCCCATCAGCAGTGCCAAAGTGATACCAACAAACGCAGCCCCACCTACTAGCACATAGCTGGCCAGCATGGCGTCTTGAGTAAACATATACAGCAATAAGGCCAGCGCCAGCATCGCCACTAGGCTTATCAGCCAAGCAGCAAAAGGAACGGGGTGAATATCGCGTCTTAACACTCGAAGCGGAGGCACTTTAGCCAAGGGCAGTAAGTGTGGCACCGCAAAGCCAAGTAAACTAACTAGCCCAACACTGCCACCTAACAGCCAAGCCGATATCGGAGCCAAGGGCAATGGGCTTGGGGCTAAGTCGGCCAAAATATAAAGCAGTAAGGTTTGCAGCAAATAGGCGCTGAATAAACCTAGGGCGGTAGCCACCAACCCTAATAGCAGCAGTTGCCACAGATACACCTGCCATACCAGCGCGCGACTTAAGCCAAAAGTACGCATTAAAGCACTGGCATCAAAGTGTCTAAGCGCGTAGTGCTTGGCGCTGATACCAACAGCCACGGCGGCCAGTATAACGGCCAACATGGCCGCTAAGCCCAAATAGCGCTGGGCACTTTGCAGCCGATTGGCCAGCATTTCGTTGCTGTTTTCCAAGCTTTGGAGCTTTTGGTTTGAGTCTAACGGATGAGCGTCTAAATAGGCTTTAAATTGCGCTTGCTGATCTGGCGTGCCGGTCAGCAATAAACGCCAGCGAATGCGGCTTCCCAGACTGACCAAACCGGTTTGTTCTAAATCTTGCTGATTCAGCATTAAGCGTGGCGAAAAGCTGTAAAACCCAGCGCTTTTGTCGCTTTCTTCGGCAATAACAGCCGTTACGTTTAATTGAATGTTGCCAACTTCTAAGGCATCGCCTAGTTGCGCTTCAAGCATGGCTAGTAGGCGCGGTTCCACCCAAGCTTCACCAGGCTTTGGGCCGGCTTTTTGAGGCTTGGCCTGAGCCAGCGACGGCCCTGCCAGTAATGTGCTTTTTAGTGGGTAATTTTCTTCCACGGCCTTAGCCGAGGCCATGGCCATCTCATCACCAAACAGCACCACGGTAGGGAAGTGCACGGTCGTCGTGGTTTTCAGCCCTAGTTTTTGCGCCTGCACCTGCCAAGCAGGATTTAATGGAACGGTCGATTCAATTCGCAAATCGGCACCCAAAAATTGGTTTGAGCGCAATTGCATGGCCGCATCAAGGCGAGAGCTAAACAAGGCAATGGCCGTCGCCGAGGTAACAGCCAATAACAAGGCCAAGAAAATAAGAGTTAACTCGCCACTTTTGGCTTCACGCCATAAAAACCGAGAGGCTAAACGCAGGGCCAACATCAAGCTACCCTGCCATCGTGAATACGAATTTGCTTATCGCAGCGCTTAGCCAAGTTGGCATCGTGAGTAACCAGCACCAAAGTAGTGCCCGCATTTTTATTCAAAGAAAACAGCAGTTCTTCTATTTGCGCACCAGTATGGCTGTCTAAATTGCCTGTTGGTTCGTCGGCAAATAAGATTTTTGGCTTACCCGCAAAAGCACGAGCAATGGCAACGCGCTGCTGTTCACCGCCCGATAATTGATTGGGGTAATGGCTTAAACGCGCCGCCAAGCCCACTTGCCCAAGCAGCTCAGTAGCTTCTTGTTTCGCCTTTTTGCTGCCTTGTATTTCAAGCGGCAACATCACATTTTCTAAGGCGGTTAAACCGGGCAAAAGCTGAAAGTTTTGAAACACAAAGCTCACGCCCTGCGCGCGCACTTGTGCTCGTTCGTCTTCGTTCAGCGCACCAAGCTCTTTGCCTAAAAGCCATACTTCGCCTTGGCTGGCGGCATCTAAGCCCGCCAAAATACCCAGCAAAGTAGACTTGCCACTGCCCGATGCCCCAACAATGGCAACGCTTTCACCTGGCTTGATATTCAGAGTTATGCCCTTCAAGATAGCCAAGCGTTCAGTTCCAGTTTGAACGGTTTTAACAACCTCTTTCACACTCAAGGCATCAGCAATGTGGTTTAACGTCTCGGCTTTATTCAGAACATTCATCGTATTCATGGTTTTAGTTAGTTCTCAGGTACAGGCGAAAGCGCCTGTGGTACTGGTGATTGGAGACAGCATTAGTGCCGCATTTGGCATTCCAGCGCAAGAGGGCTGGGTAGCCTTACTGGAAAAAGACTTGCAACAATCCGTTCCTGCCGCTCAAATAATCAATGCCAGCATCAGCGGCGACACCACCCAAGGCGGCCTAACTCGCTTACCGGCACTACTAGATCGGCATCACCCCAGTTTAACCATCATCGAGCTGGGTGGTAACGATGGTTTGCGCGGCACACCCATTAAACATATCAAGCAAAACTTAAAACAAATGGTCGAACTGGCGCAATCGGCCGGCAGCAAAGTGCTGCTTTTGGGTATGCAAATTCCACCCAATTACGGGCCAAGATACACCGAATTATTTAAGGCGATGTACGTCGAGCTGGCCGATGAGCTAAGCACCGACCTAGTTCCCTTCTTGCTTGAAGGGGTAGCCGACAAACCAGAGTTGATGCAAGCCGATGGCATCCACCCAAAAGCTCAGGCACAACCCATTCTCTTTGAACAGGTTAAAGCTAAGCTAGATTTGGAACGATAGTACAATTTTCTGTCTCATTCTGCCCTAACGATCTACAAGTTTGACTGACATCATCTAACTCGCTTTCCGAATAACATTTGTTTGCCTCCGTTTAGGCAACAAAAAAACAATAATAACAAAGGCAGTGACTATGATTCGTTCAGCAATGACCACCCTAGCCGTATGCGGCGCCCTGGCATTTACTACCCAAGCACAAGCTATGTCCTCTAAGCCCAAAGTAGACAAAGGCTACACCGAAACTCAATATCCCATTGTTTTGGCTCACGGCCTGTTTGGCTTCGATGACATCCTAGGTGTGGACTACTGGTATAAAGTGCCAGAAACACTACAAGCCGATGGTGCCAAAGTGTACCTAACCTCGGTTGCCAACTCTAACTCGCCTGAAATTCGTGGCGAACAACTGATTAAAGAAATTGAAGATATTCTTGCCATCAGTGGCGCTAAAAAAGTAAACCTAATTGGCCATAGTCATGGCGGCCCAACCACGCGTTATGTGGCTTCGGTGCGCCCAGACTTAGTAGCTTCTGTTACCAGTATTTCTGGTGTTAACAAAGGCACTCCTGTAGCGCAAACTCTGATGGAGTGGTCTAACGGCTCGACTGAATTTGCATGGTTATTGGATAATCTAGGTAATGCCCTGGCCAATGTTATCGACTTTGCCTCTGGCGCAGGCTATGAGCAAGACCTTATGGCTTCGGTTGGCTCAATGACCTTTGAAGAAGGCGCACGCTTTAATGCTCAACACCCTGCTGGTATTCCTGCCAGCGATTGTGGCGAAGGCGATTATGTTGTTAATGGCATTCACTACTACTCTTGGGCAGGCCAGCAGCCTATGACCAACCCATTAGACCCATTAGAAATCATTACCATTGGCGCATCGTTGTTCTTCCCACAAGATGAACGTAACGACGGTTTAGTTGGCGCGTGCGCCAGTCGCTTAGGTATGGTGATTCGCGACAACTTCAAGATGAACCACTTAGACGAAGTAAACCAAGCGTTAGGCATTCATGGTTTAAACGAAACCGACCCTCTGGAAGTGTTTCGCACCCACGCCAACCGTTTGAAAACTGCCGGCCTATAGCTCAATGCAAAAAAGTACAGTCCTAATAGCTGTAGTATCGTTAGGACTCGTTGCTACTGCCGCCATTTGGTGGCAGCAGCCTCAAGTAAGCGTAAACGATACCACTACAGCCAACTATTCTGAAAACACCTACCGCAGCAACGCAGACAAAACCAAAGAACTTGCCGACATAGCTCAGCTACAAACCTTTCGTGGTGCAACCATCGACGGAGCTTTGCGTACCGACCTGCACGGTAACTTAATTATTGATATACAGCTTAAGCGCTGGATTGATTTTTACTTATCGGCCCAAGGCGAAATAAGTTTGGAGCAAGTTAAAGAGCTGATGGTCAGTCAAATGCGCCAGCTACCCAGCCCTGGCTCCGAACAAGCACTTAAACTTCTTGATGCTTATCTTGGCTACCTTGCCGCTCTTAACGACTATGACGTAGAAGAAGCCCGCCGCGTGGCCGAGCCAGGCATGAGCGATTTAGAAGCACGCACATACTGGCAACAGCGTTTGCGTCGTGAATGGCTAGAGCCAGAGGTTATTGAAGCCTTTTTCCAAGAAGACGAGCAAATCGACTTAAACACCATTAAAAAGTTTAAATTACGCAACCAAGGCGCCTCACAAGCAGAGCTGGACGCACTGGAAGAAGAACTGCCCGAAGAAGTACGCACCATGCGTAAAGAATCGCGCACTATTTTATCTTACGCAGATAATCTGCAGCAGCTAAAAAGCCAAGGTGCCAGCCCTGCTGAAATTCAGCAATGGCGAGTGCAGCAATATGGCCCAGAAGCCGCCGAGCGCTTAGCCAAAGTGGATAAAGAACGCGAGCAATGGGAATCACGTTTGCGCAACTACCAAAGTCTGCTTAAAAATACCGAATCTCTTACCGAAACCGATCGCGAAGCTCAACGCGAAGAGTATCGCCAAAAAAACTTCTCAAACACGGAGCAAAAAAGACTAGACGCTGCTTTGCAGCTACTTGGCACCCAATAACAGTAATGCTTATTCAAACATCACTGGTTTTTAATACTAGGGCAGCTTGCTGCCCTTGAATTGTCTCAATCGAAGCCTTTGGCTAACTCTTTATTCAAGCTATCTGCTTGCTTAACCGTGCGCTCAATAATGTCTTTAACGCTAACAATGTCGTTAATTAGCCCTTGAGTTTGGCCAATAAACTGCACGCCTTTGTTTAAATCGCCATGCACAGTCGCGGCCTGAATGCGGGGCACGCTGGCACCAAAGTAAGCCAAAAGCTTTACTTTGTTGATCATCACCAACATGCCAATCAACACTTTCCAGATAGGCTGATTAACTATTTTCGCAGCCTTGCTGGCTTCGTAACTGGCGCGAATAAAACTCATGGGCTTTTTCGTGGCTTTAATTGCAGCCGCAGTACGCATCACCCGCGCGTTTAGGCCATCGAAGTTATTGGAATAAATAGTATCTTGCTCGCTCTTGGCCACCACCGCTTCTTTGGTATTTTGGTGCAGTGGGCTTTCAAGGCTGGTGGCTAGGCGTGAGCCCATCGCTATGCCTTCTGCACCTAAAGCCAAGGCCGCCAGCAGACCACGACCATCGGCAAAACCACCGGTTGCAATAACAGGAATATCCACTTTGTCGGCAATCGCAGGAACCAGCACCAAAGAAGTAACCGCGCCGCCATGAGCGGCTGCTTCATGGCCGGTCACCAAAAGAGCATCGGCGCCTATTTTTTGTGCCGACAACGCGTGTTTTTCGCTTACCACTGTGGCAATTACCTTGCCACCGTATTCGTGTGCACGCTGCACCAGCCAATCGCCCTTACCCAAAGAAAAGTTAATAACAGGTACTTTTTCAGCTAAAGCAACTTCGGCGTTTTCTTTAGAGCCGGGCATTAATAACGTAATACCAATACCAAAAGGCTTATCGGTAAGGCTGCGGATTTTTTCGATAGAAGCCTTGGTTTCGGCAGGCGAAAGTGGGCCGCTGGCCAAAATCCCCAAGCCGCCCGCATTAGAAACGGCAGCCACTAGCTCTGGGGTAGAAATCCAGCTCATGCCAGGCAATAGAATGGGATATTGAATCTTCAGTAGTTCGGTAATGCGGGTTTTCATAGCCTTTCCATCGTTATTTTATTGAAGGCTATAGTAAAGGCTGTTTAACGATTAGGCATTAGCATTTGTTGCTGAATTTGTTGGCGCTGTTGCATGTGGTCAAGCATTTGCTGTTGGCGCTGCTCTGGGGTCATGCGTTGCAACTGCTCAAAACGTTGCATCCGCAACTCGCGCTGGGAAAGAGAGTCTTGTAAGCGCTGCTGTTCTAGAGAACGGTAAAAATTATCTAGGGCTTGGCGCTGCTCTGGGCGGCTATTGCTCCACTCTAAGTTTTGGTTCAATGCCGCAGCATCGCGCAATTGCGGGGTGACATCCGCAAGCGCAAGCGCACTTAGCAATAATGAAGCAAGTAGAGTTAATCGCACGTTATTTAGCCCAAAAGTTATCGTTCTTTTTATTCTAAACGGAATCTATTTAGCCATATTCTTTTTTAAAAACCCATTAGCCGAAGCGTAAACCTCTAGTAAAGCCAAGTTAAACCCCACCAAAGTAAAAACAAATTTGCAGCCCGCCTTCTGGGTGGTTAATCAGCGTCATTTCACCACGATGGTACAGCGTTACTCGATGGGCAATGGCCAAACCTAAGCCAAAACCTCGGTGGCCTTGTTTGAGGCTTTCTTCGCTGCGTTCGCGCGCCACTTCAACCCGCACAAAGGGGCGAATTAAATCAGGCAGGTTATTTTCTGGCACGCCTAGGCCATGATCACGAATGCAAATGCGCCAGCCAGAGTCGCGTTCAATAAATACATCCACCGAGCCACGAGTGTGCAACAGGGCATTGCGAATGACGTTTTCAAAAGCCGAAGCTAAAAGCTTGGCATCCCCCAGCATAAACACCGGCCAACTTGGCATTTGATAATGAATTGGAGTGTTGGGATGCTCAAACTGCGCATCGTCGATAATATTTTGCAGCAGTAAGGCTAAATTAATGCGTTGCCAAGACGTATGGTTATCTAGGGTTTCAAGACGCGCCATATTCAGCAAGTCTTCAATTAGCTCATTTAGGCGTTGATTCTCCAATTCGATACGATCTAGATATTCTTCTTGTTCTGGCACGGCATCCAACCTTGCTAATTCCAGAGCAACAGCGCTGCGAGCCAAGGGCGAGCGCAATTCATGAGAAACATCGCTTAGCAGTTGGCGCTGATCTGAAATAAGCCGCTGTAGCCGCTGCGCCATTTGGTTAAACTCGCGCCCCAGCTCACCAATTTCATCACGGCGTTGCAGCAGTCGAGGGGCCACTCGCGCCGACCAATCGCCATGCGCAAGCGCATGTACTCTGCGCTGTAACGATACCAATGGCTTAGTGAGATAGCGCGACAGCACAAAGCTCCAGAGTGCAAAAATCAGCATGGAAGCCAGCACTCCCAAGGCCAAATAAATAGGCAAGTTGAACACCGCCAATGGGTGCACAAATTCAACCACCAGCAAATAAATATGGCCATCACTGGTAGCAATTGGGGCCTTCACCAAAATTTCAGTGTGCCCTAGCGGGTTTACTTTGGCTTGGTAAGAGTCGGCGGCAAAGGCGTAATCCAGCACGTCGGTAGGCACATTTGGGGTGAGACTGATGCCTTGATCATCAAAAACGTAAGCGTTGACGCTGGGATGGCGTTCAAAAGTAAGCAGCCATTCTAAGAGCAGCGGCTCACCACCGCGCTGCAGCATAAGTTCGGCGGCCGAAATATAACCGCCCGTTGGCGCAATTAAATTCACTGAGTCGTTAGACCATTGCCGGTAAAACATAGCCAGTAGCAGTGTCACCACTGCCGCAGCCACACTGGTGACAATAAAGGCTGCATAAATGCGGATAAAAATGCCGCGCATGGGTTAATTGGTTTCTTGGTTTTGTTCGCTGGCGTACATATAGCCAACCCCTCGCACAGTGCGAATGCGAGGTCGATCGAGGCGATTATTGCCCACTTTTTTGCGCAAATTGCTTAGGTGCATATCGAGGCTTCGATCAAACAAAGTAAGAGAACGTTGCAGCGCCATTTCGGCTAAGCGATTTTTTTCTACTACTTTGTCGGCAACGCGGGCAAGCACCGCCAGAATATTAAATTCTGTCATGGTTAAGTCCAGCAGTTGGCCGTCTTTTTGCACTTTGTGCTGAGAGAAGTTAATGGTTAGGTCGTCTAGGGTAATTTCTTCTGAAGCCACGTTATCTGAACGGCCACGGCGTAGAATTGAGCGCAGTCGTGCCGCAAGCTCACGCGGATTACAGGGTTTGGGCAAATAATCATCAGCGCCAATCTCTAGGCCTTGAATACGGTCTTCTTCATCGCCTTTAGCCGTTAGCATCAGCACGGGCACTTCACTGCGCTGGCGAATGGCGCGCAAAATCGCCAAGCCGTTACCACCGGGTAGCATAATGTCTAAAATAACGGCCTGATATTTGCTGGAAAGCGCTTCCTCTAAGCCTTGCTCGGCGGTATGCACCACCTGAACTTTGAATAGTTCTCGCTCTAAATAGCGTTTTAATAAGGTCGTCAGCTCTTGGTCGTCGTCTACTAAGAGAATATTCATGGCTACCCCAACTGTTATTATTTTTATCTATCTTTTCGCTCTTTGACGAATTTCAGCGCGTCATCAACTGCCTTAGCAACCTGATTACGAATTTGCACATGCTCAGTTTGTGACATATAAAAAGCCAAATCTACCTCATAACGAATGTATTTTGCAGGCAGGTTGTTTAACGCCACACAGGCTACGTCTGTATAAAAATCGAGATTTTGGTTAGGGTAATCTTTATTGGCTCGATGTTGAATCTCTTCAGTGACCAACGATTCGTAATAGTTTTGAATATGATTACTAATAGCCATGAGTAAATCCTCGTAAAATCGCTGGCCTGAAGCATAGCACTTCTGCTATATCCTGCTTTACTCTAAAAGCCTCTTTCTTGATTTAGTTAGGATTCAATATGAGATTCGTGAGCGATTTGATGACCAAGCAAGTGTTTACCCTCAGAGCCAGCGATTCGCTTCAAGACGCTGAGCAGTTGATGGGTGAAAAGAAAATCCGCCATATTCCAATTATCGACGACTTAGGCCGGGTTGTTGGCTTGCTAAGCCAAAGAGAAGTGCTTACCGAGGCATTTCGTATTATTGATAAGTTTGGCGCGCAAAACTTACGTTCGTACCTAGCCAAAACCCCTATCGAAAACAGCATGAACACCGATTTCACTCCCTTTGCTGGCAATCTAACCATTAAAGAGGCTGCCGAAACACTTTTGCGCCAGCGCCTTGGCTGCATGGTGATAGTCAACGAGGCTCAAGAACTGCAGGGCATTGTTAGCTCGCAAGACTTCGTGCGTTTAAGCATCGACTTACTCTAAGGCATTGGCACTGCCGCTTCAGGTGTCTACAATAACAGCCTTTATTTTGCCTAGGCTTGAGCATGACACCTGATTTCAAATTTAATTTTCTCGCTTCTGCTAAACGTACCATCACACTTGAACAGCAAGCCATTATCAAACTTGCAGAGCATTTAGACGAACAGTTTAACGAGGCATGCCGTTTGATATTAGCCTGCCAAGGCCGCGTGGTAGTAACAGGCATGGGCAAATCAGGGCATATTGGCCATAAATTAGCCGCCACCTTAGCCAGCACGGGAACGCCCGCATTTTTTGTTCATCCAGGTGAAGCCAGCCACGGTGATATGGGCATGATTCAAGCTCAAGACGTAGTGGTTGCGCTGTCTAACTCTGGCGAAACCAACGAGGTAACCAATCTACTGCCTCTGCTTAAACGCATGGGAACCAAGCTGGTTAGCATCACCGGCAACGCGCAATCCACCTTAGCCAAAGCCGCCAACGCTCATTTGTATGCTGGCGTTGAACAAGAAGCCTGCCCGCTAAACCTAGCCCCTACGTCATCAACCACAGCCGCTTTAGTGATGGGGGATGCCTTAGCCGTGGCCCTGTTGGAAGCACGAGGCTTTACCGCCGAAAACTTTGCCTTTTCGCACCCAGGTGGCGCTCTTGGTCGTCGTTTGCTGCTTAAAGTGCAAGACATTATGCACACTGGTGATGAAATTCCGGTGGTTTCACCAGAAACCTCACTGGTTAGCGCCTTATTCGAAATTACCGACAAAGGCTTAGGCATGACCACAGTGCAAGATAAACAGCAGCTCGTTGGTATTTTTACTGACGGCGATTTGCGTCGCGCCATCGACCAAGGCATTGATATTCGTGAAGCCCATATTGCTCAGGTAATGACCAAAGGCGGCTACAGCACCAGCGCCGAAACACTGGCAGCCGAAGCATTAAAACTGATGCAAGATTACAAAATCACCTCGCTCTTGGTGCTGGAACAAGAACGTGTTGTTGGGGTTCTTACTATGCATAATTTACTTCAGGCGGGCGTGCTTTAATGAAAAGAAAATGGTGGCAACGCAAACGCGTACTGGTTAGTTTTGCCTCCATTGTGGTTGGTTTAGGCTTTGCTTGGTTTGATCAATACCAACCCGCCCCCGATCGCAGCTCACCGGAGTACACCGAAAACGAAGAACCCGACTACTACGGTGATGGCCTTCAGCACCGCGAATACGACGCCAAAGGCCGAGTGCAACAAAGTTTCACGGCCAAACGCTCAGAGCATTACCCCAATTTGGCCATTACGCACTTTTTTATGCCGCACATAATTACCACCACCGATGAAGGCAAGCAGTGGCAGATTGATGCCCTAAAAGGCCACAGCAAAGACAAAGACAAGCTACTCACCTTGATCGACCAAGTAACCGCAAAACCATTAAACGTAGCGCCAAGCGACGAGCTGCTTATTGAGTCGCCACTTATGCTTTATCATAGCGACACGCAAATAGCCGAAACCGACCAGCCGGTGCAAATTACCAGCCCTAATGGCCGTATTAACGCCATAGGCATGCAGCTTAATGTTTCAGAACAAATTCTCGACTTACACAAACAGGTAAAAACTCGTTATGCCCCTCCGCCAAATCCTCAATAAGACGGTTGTACTGTTAAGCCTTGCGCTTTCCTTTTCCATTCAGGCCTTGCCTGAAGATTGGAACCAAGAAGTTATTATCCTTTCCGATCAAGCCAAGCTTGAGCGCAAGGTAAACACCGTTATCTACAGTGGTAATGTTGTGCTAACGCAAGGCACACTAAAAATCACCTCAGACAAGCTAACGGTTATTCGCGACAACCAAGACCAGTTTGAAAAAGCCATTGCCGTTGGCAATCTGGCTCATTACCAGCAGCAAATTGAAGCAGGCGACCCACTTACCTACGCCGAAGCTCAAAGCATTGAATACTACGCTTTGCAACGTGAAGTGCTGCTTATTGGTAAAGCCAAAATAACCCAAGAAAGCAACCAAATGACTGGCGAACGTATTCGCTACGATATGGCAGCCGACGTTGTTACCGCTGGCCAGCAAGAAGAAAACCCGTCGCGCATTCGCGTGGTGATTCAGCCAAAATCGAAAGTGGCTGAAGGTAAGTAACATGAAAACCCTTTACGCGAACAATCTTGCCAAAAGTTACAATGGCCGCCAAGTGGTTAAAGACGTGTCGATGGCGGTCAATAGTGGGCAAATTGTTGGCCTGCTAGGCCCTAATGGCGCAGGGAAAACCACCTGTTTTTATATGATTATCAACCTAGTACAAGCCGATAAAGGCCGAGTGCTAATCAATGATGAAGACATCAGCCACCTTCCCATGCACGGCCGCGCCAAAAAGGGCATTGGCTATCTGCCTCAAGAAGCCTCTATTTTTCGCAAGCTCAGTGTTGAAAACAACATTTTGGCCATTTTAGAAAACAACAAAGAGCTCACTAAAGCCCAGCGCTATGAAAAGCTCGAAAAACTTCTAAACGAATTTAATATTCAACATATTCGCAAAAGCTTAGGCATGGCCTTATCTGGTGGCGAAAGACGCCGAGTTGAAATTGCCCGCGCATTAGCGATAGAGCCGTCATTTATTTTGCTAGACGAGCCATTTGCTGGGGTTGACCCAATCTCAGTTTCCGACATCATGGACATCATCCGCCAACTTAAAAATCGCGGCATTGGTGTTTTAATTACCGACCATAACGTGCGCGAGACCCTTGCAATCTGCGAGAAAGCCTACATTGTAGGTGGTGGACACATTATTGCCGAAGGTACTGCCGAAGAGGTATTGGCAAGCGAACAGGTGCGTAAGCAATATCTAGGAGAAGATTTCCGCTTATAAAGTTAAGCCACCTACACTAGGAAGTGATGTAAGTTAATCTATAATGCATTTCACATGCCTATTTGAGTAAAGAACCGCATTTTATGAAAGCCTCTCTGCAGTTAAAGATGGGTCAGTCGCTAACCATGACCCCGCAGTTGCAACAAGCCATTCGTTTGTTGCAATTATCGACACTCGACCTGCAACAAGAAATTCAAGAAGCACTCGACTCAAACCCCATGCTGGAAGTCGAAGAGAATGAACACGACGGTTTAAATGACCTCTCGTTGCCAACACTCCCCCAAGATCACGGCACAGAAGAGCTAAGCTACGCCAGCGAAGCAACCGACCTTCCCGACCTAGACGAACACTGGTCGCAGCAACAACTGCCCGACGAGCTTCCCACAGACAGCGATTGGGAAGACACCTACCAAACAACCGCCGGAGTAAGCAGCAATGGCCCGGTTGTCGATGCCGACTTCGATTACGACGCCCGCCACGCCACCAGCGACAGCCTGCAAGATCACCTACTTTGGCAATTAAATCTAACCCCAATGTCCGATCTAGACCGCGCCATTGCCACCATGTTTATAGATGGCGTAGACGAAGACGGTTATCTGCACACCAGCATTGAAGACGTACTGGAAAGCCTAAGCGAAGACCGTGAGGTTGAAGCAGACGAAGTCATGGCGGTGCTACGCCGCTTGCAGCAGTTTGACCCAGCCGGCGTGTTTGCCCGCGATTTGCGCGAATGCCTACTCTTGCAATTACAACAATACCCACAAGACACCCCTTGGCTAAGCGAAACCAAAGACATACTGCGCAACCATATTGAGTTATTGGGAAACAAAGACTACCTCAACCTTTTGCGCCGCACTCGTCTCAAAGAAGATGAGCTCAAAGAAGTATTACGTTTACTGAAAGAACTCAACCCCAAACCGGGTGCAGGCATTAGCCAAGAAGAAGCAGAATACGTTATTCCCGACGTTATTGTGCGCAATGTGCGCGATGAGTGGCGGGTAGAGCTTAACCCAGACATTGCCCCAAAACTGCGCGTCAATGCTGACTACGCGGCCTTGGTAAAACGCTCCGACAGCTCCGCCGACAACACTTTTTTACGCGACCATTTACAAGAAGCACGTTGGTTCATCAAAAGCCTGCAAAGCCGTAACGACACCTTATTAAAAGTGGCCACCAAAATTGTTGAATACCAAATCGACTTTTTTGAAGAAGGCGAAGAAGCCATGAAACCACTGGTGCTTTCTGATATTGCGGCGGCAGTCGATATGCACGAATCGACTATTTCACGCGTTACCACCCAAAAATACATGCACACGCCACGCGGAATCTTCGAGTTAAAATACTTTTTCTCGAGCCACGTCAATACAGATGCAGGTGGTGAATGTTCATCCACAGCAATTCGTGCCATGATTAAAAAACTGATTGCAGAGGAAAACACCCGAAAACCTCTGAGCGACAACAAAATTGCGACTATGCTTGCAGATAAGGGAATTCAAGTTGCACGCCGCACGGTAGCTAAATATCGCGAGGCACTGTTTATTCCCCCATCCAATGAACGCAAAGAACTAATTTAAATACGCCAGCAACACAAGGAAAACAGGTATGAAAATAAACCTAAGCGGTCACCACATCGAAATCACTGAATCTCTTCAGGCTTTCGTTGAAGATAAAATGTCTAAACTAGAACGCCACTTTGATGGCATTGTTGCCAGCACTGTGACCCTCACAGTAGTAAAAGATCGTATGACAGCCGAAGCCGTTGTTGCTATTAGCGGCCCCGACCTACACGCCAGCGCTGAAGGCGATGACATGTACGCGGCCATTGACCAAATGGTTGAAAAACTCATTCGCCAAGTGCAAAAACACAAAGAAAAACTGGTTGCACGCAAGCAAGGCCAAAATTAAACCATGAGCATCCGTATTGAGGACATCCTCACGCCGGAGCGCACTCTAATAGACGCGCCGGTTTCCAGTAAGAAAAAATTATTGGAGTACCTCGCGTCTTTTATCGCCGGGCAACTGCCCGACGGCTCCGCCACCGATATTTTTGAACGCTTTCTAAGCCGCGAACGACTCGGTAGCACCGGAGTAGGTGAAGGTATTGCCATACCTCATTGTCGCCTACCTCAGTGCCAAGAGCCCTTTGGGGTGCTAGTCCGCTTAGCCGAAGCCATAGACTACGATGCAATGGACCACCGTCCTGTGGATATCGTTTTTGCCTTAATCGTTCCTGAAGAAGCCGACAGCCAACATCTGCAAGTGCTCTCACTCTTAGCACGCAACTTAACCGAGCCGAATTATCGCGATGCACTGCGCAATGCTCCAGATGCAGAGCTGCTCTATAAGCGCGCGCTAAACGTACAAGAGTTATAAGGGCTTAATATGCGTTTGGTCATTATCAGTGGTCGTTCTGGCTCTGGAAAATCCAGTGCTCTGCACGTTCTTGAAGATCTGGGGTTTTACTGCATCGACAACCTACCTGTGGTGCTGCTGCCCGCTTTGGTAAGAGAAACAGAATCCGAGGCGCGCTTGTCTCGCGTTGCGGTAAGTATTGATGCCCGCAATCTGCCCCATGCCTTTGATCATATCCATGAAGTGCTACACCAGCTTCCAAGCGACGAATACCAGCTCGACATAGTTTACCTCGATGCCAGTGAAGAAGTTTTACTTCAACGCTTCAGCGCCACCAGACGTAAACACCCACTTACCAACCAAGCTCTTTCCCTGGCAGAAGCCATTGAGCTGGAAAAGCAACTGTTACAACCTATCGCCGACTTAGCCGACCTCACCCTAGACACCACCAAGATGTCGGTGCACGAATTACGCAGCCAAGTCAAACTGCGAGTGGCAGAAAAAACCGGCGAAAACATTGCTATCTTGGTGCAATCTTTTGGCTTTAAACATGGCGTACCCATTGATGCAGATTACGTCTTTGACGTGCGCAACCTGCCAAACCCTTACTGGGATGTGTCATTACGAGCCATGACTGGAAAAGACAAAGAAATTATCGAGTTTTTACAAAAAGCCCCCGAAGTAGCCAGCATGGAAAAAGACATTGCTCAATTTGTTGGCAAATGGATTCCTTCATTCATTGAAGCCAACCGCAGCTATTTTACCGTTGCCATTGGCTGCACTGGCGGCCAGCACCGCTCTGTGTATGTGGCAGAATCGCTGGCCAAAATCTTGGCTCAATACTATCCACAAGTGCAAGTACGCCACCGTGAACTAAGCGAGTCATCCGACCATGCTTAAAGGGCAAGTCCTAGTTATCAACAAAAAAGGGCTGCATGCACGCGCAGCCTCTAAGTTAGCGCAAGCCACAACGCCCTACCAAGCCGAGGTAAAAATTGGTTTCCCAGAACGCATGGTCAACGCCAAAAACATCATGTCGATTATGATGCTTGGCGCAGCACAAGGCACCAGCCTTAATGTTGAAGCCATTGGCGATGATGCCCACGAAGCTTTTGCTGCCCTAGTTGATATTTTTGCTCGCCGTTTTGATGAAGATGAATAATCTGCCACCTGCAATCTTGTTAATGGGCCCTACCGCCTCTGGAAAAACCGCTCTGGCCTTAGAGCTGGTTAAGCATTTCCCGTGCGAAATAATCAGCGTTGATTCTGCGCTTATTTATAAAGGTATGGACATAGGCACCGCCAAGCCCGATGCGCAAATGCTTAAGCAAGCACCACACCGCTTGATTAACCTTATCGACCCGGCTGAAAGCTACTCTGCCGCCAATTTCCGTCACGATGCCTTAAAAGCCATGGCCGAAATTACCAGTGCAGGCAAGGTGCCACTTTTGGTTGGCGGCACCATGATGTACTTTAAATTTTTGCGTGATGGCGCCGCCGATTTACCTGAAACCCCTCCAGAACTGCGCCAGCGTATTATTCAAGAAGCCAGCGAGAAAGGCTGGCCAGCTATGCACGCTAAATTAGCGTTGGTGGATCCGCAATCGGCTCAACGACTAGAACCCAGCGACAGCCAGCGCATTGGCAGAGCCCTAGAGGTATATGAAATTTCAGGCAAACCTCTTAGCCAATTCTGGGCCGAACAACAAAGTGAGCCACTGCCCTACCGCTTGCTCAATCTTGCAGTCATGCCAACCGAGCGTAATGTTTTACACCAACGTATCGCCCAACGCTTTGACAACATGCTTGAACAGGGCTTTATCGACGAAGTAAAAGCCCTGCATCAACGCGACGATTTAACCCCAGATTTACCCTCCATTCGTTGCGTTGGCTACCGCCAAGCATGGGACTACCTAGACGGCAAATATAGTTATGAACAAATGCGCGAACGTGGCATCATAGCCACTCGTCAGTTAGCGAAACGACAAATAACCTGGCTACGTTCTTGGCCTGATCTTCACTGGTTGGATGCACTAGACCCAAATCTTTTTCAAACCACCTTGAAAATTCTCCATATCAACGCCATATTTACTGCGTCGTCGTAACAAATACTTCCTGTGCGCTGACTCACTTGGGCTAATTATTTATTTTCGCCGCCTCCATATTGGGCGGCACACCTTTTTAAGGAGCAATACCATGTCAAAAGGGCAATCTCTACAAGACCCTTACTTAAATCAATTACGCAAAGAGCGTATTCCTGTTTCTATCTTTTTGGTAAACGGTATTAAGCTTCAAGGCCAAATTGAGTCTTTCGACCAGTTTGTCATTCTGCTGAAAAACACCGTGAGTCAAATGGTTTATAAACATGCCATTTCAACCGTCGTACCTGCACGCAACGTACGCATTACTGAAGAAAATCTTGAAGGCGAAGAGTAAACCTCTCGCTAGGAGCTGCGCAGTTGTTTTTTGAACGTCCCCATAACGACGGTGAACTCGCAGTTCTAGTCCACATTGATTTTCCAGAAGGGCATAACCGCGAAGACCTTCAAGAGTTTCAAGAACTGGTCGTCTCCGCCGGTGCCAACCCCATAGATCTGGTTACCACCAAGCGGCAAAAACCAGACATCAAAACCTTTATTGGCAAAGGCAAAGTAGAAGAAATTGGCGAGCTTCTACATCTGCATGACGCGAAACTGGTTATTTTCAACCATGCGTTATCACCCAGCCAAGAACGCAACCTAGAAAAAATTTTGCAAGCTCGTGTGGTTGATCGCACTGGGCTTATTTTAGATATTTTTGCGCAACGCGCCCGCACCCATGAAGGCAAGCTTCAAGTTGAGTTGGCTCAACTGGAACATCAATCTACACGCTTGGTGCGCGGCTGGACTCACCTAGAACGCCAAAAAGGCGGTATTGGCTTGCGCGGCCCAGGTGAAACCCAGCTTGAAACCGACCGCCGGTTACTGCGTGAACGAGTAAAATACATTCAAGCGCGGCTGGAAAAAGTTGAGGCTCAACGCGAGCTGAATAGGCGCGCACGTCAGCGCTCATCAGTTCCAAGCGTTGCCATTGTTGGCTACACCAACGCGGGTAAATCCACCTTATTTAACACCCTCACCGATGCCGACGTTTACGCAGCTAACCAGCTTTTCGCCACCCTAGACCCAACGCTAAGACGCTTAGAAATAGAACCACTAGGCGAAATTGTGCTGGCCGACACAGTAGGCTTTATTCGCCACTTACCGCATAAATTGGTTGAAGCCTTTAAAGCCACCCTTCAAGAAGCCGCCGAAGCCGATTTACTGGTGCACGTTATTGATGCGGCCGCTAACGAACGCGATGCCAACATCGAACAGGTTGAATTAGTGCTAAAAGAAATTGATGCACTGTCGGTACCGCAACTGCGGGTATACAACAAAATCGACCTACTCGAACACCAGCAGCCAAGACTCGACCGCGATGAACAAGGCAAACCCGCAGCAGTGTGGGTGTCGGCCCAAGAACAGCTTGGTTTAAATTTGCTGAAACAAGCCATTAGCGAACTGCTGGCGGCTGAAGTCTTTAATGACTGCATTCAGCTACAGCCCAAAGACGCACAACTACGCGCCATTCTTTATGAATATGGGGCAGTGCAAAAAGAATCTTACCAAGACAACGGCGATATTCTGTTGCACCTTCATATTCAACTGCATGATTTTCGCCGAGCGCTCACCAAAGCAGGCATTAGCATCGAACGATTTATCCCGCCTGAGCTCGAAGCTTGGCAACAATGACCATTCGTCTCAATGACAAAAATTGAGTATCATCGGCCTTTTTCAAACTGGAGTAACCTATGGCTTGGAACGAACCCGGAGGAAAGGGTAATCCTAACGACCCTTGGGGCAATAATAACCGAGGCGGCGACAATAATAATCGAGGGGGAAATCAGCCCCCAGATTTAGACGAAGCACTAAAACAGCTAATGCAAAAGCTCAATGCACTGTTTGGTAAAAAAGGCCCCAATCGCCAACCAAGTGGCCAAGAAAATGGAGCCAGCATTATTGGTATTATTTTCGGCATTTTACTGGTGGCCTTGCTGTTTAATTCGGTGTACACCCTCGATGAGCAAGAGCGTGGTGTCGTGCTGCGCATGGGCAAATACATAAAAACTGAAAACCCCGGACTGCGCTTTAAAGTGCCGTTGATTGACCAAGTATATAACGTCAATACAACTGCGGTACGCACCCTTGAAATTCGTGAGCGCATGCTCACCGAAGACGAAAATATCGTCGAAGTAGAGCTGAACGCCCAATATCGCGTGACTGACCCTATTGCCTTCGCACTGCGTATCGAGCAACCAGAGCGCACCTTACAGATAGCCGCTCAAAGTGCTTTACGCCATGAGGTTGGCTCCGCCAGCATGGACCAAGTTTTAACCGCAGGCCGAGTTGAGTTGGCCGACAAAGTTCAAGAGCGCCTCCAAGAATACTTAAACCGTTATCACACGGGCATGGTGCTCACTAATGTCAACGTAAAAGACGCTCGTCCACCAGAACAAGTGCGTGCCGCCTTCGACGACGTGCAAGTTGCCAAACTCGATAAAGAGAGAATGATCAACGAAGCTCAAGCCTATGCCAATGCTGTTGTTCCTGAAGCGCGAGGTCGTGCGCAACGTCAACTCGAAGAAGCCAGCGCGTATAAAGACCGAGTAGTCGCTCGTGCCCAAGGTGAAGCAGAACGTTTCACTAAACTTCATCAGGAATATCGCAAAGCCCCAGAAGTTACCCGTGAACGACTGTATATTGATGCCGTCTCTGAGCTCTACAACAACACCAGTAAAGTTTTAGTAGACGTTAAAGGCAGCAACAACATGATGTACTTGCCACTGGATAAACTTATCCAAGATTTACCCAAAGCACCTGATAATAACGGCTTAAGCAAAGCGGATATTTCTCGCTTAACCGATCAAGTTTTAAACGAAGCTCGTAACCGTCAAGGCACAGCACCAACCACCACCATTCGTAGAGAGGGTCGCTAATGTCACCTAAAGCGCTGATCAGTCTTATTATCGCTGGTGCGGTTTTGTTATTAGCCAGCCAAAGTCTTTATATTGTCAAAGAAACCGAAGTAGCCATTAAGCTTAAATTTGGTGAAGTGGTGGAGTCGGACATCGAGCCAGGGTTGCACGTTAAAGCCCCCTTTATTGAAAATATTAAACGCTTTGATGCTCGTGTGCTTACCCTAGACACCAAGCCCTCGCGTTTTTTAACCTCTGGCAAAAAATACGCCCTTGTCGATGCGTTTGCCCAATGGCGCATCAAAGACGTGCGCGCATACTACCAAGCCACCTCTGGCAACCGTGTTGAAGCCACCACTCTGCTCACTGCGTTGTTAAATAAAGGGCTGCGTGACGAAATTGCCTCGCGTACCCTTCAAGACGTGGTTTCTGGTGAACGCGATCGACTCATGACCCGCCTAACTGAAACCCTGAATAAACAAACGCAAAAGCAATTGGGTATTGAAGTGCTGGATATGCGCGTAAAAGCCATCGACCTACCTGAAGATCTAAGCCGCTCGGTCTACAGCCGCATGTCTGCCGAACGTGCGCGTGAGGCCCGTGAACACCGCTCACAAGGCCAAGAGCTTTCCGAAGGTATTCAAGCCGATGCCGACCGCCAAAGAGTGGTTATTGAAGCCAATGCCTACCGTGAAGCTGAACAAACCCGAGGCGATGGTGATGCCGAAGCAACCGCCATTTACGCCAAAGCCTACACCAAAGACCCAGAGTTCTACTCTTTCACTCGTAGCCTGAAAGCCTATGTCGAAACGTTCAAGCAAAACGACATCCTACTGCTTGAACCAAATAGCGACTTCTTCCGCTATTTAAACAAAGCCAAGGGTAAATAAGTGAAAGTTGCTACAAAAGCCTAAGTGCTTTTGGTAGAATCCTGCAACCGGGCCACCAGCCCGGTTTTTTTTGTGCATAGCACCTCTTTTACTCAGGTTTTCACTAAGGTCCAACTATGAAACGAGCAGAGCGTTGGCTACTCCCCGATGGAATTGAAGAAATACTTCCACCAGAAGCGTTCCGAATTGAACAGCTACGCCGACATTTACTCGACTTACTAGACAGTTGGGGCTACGACCTAGTTATGCCACCGGCACTGGAATACCTTGACTCTCTGCTTACCGGCACAGGCAAAAATCTTGATCTGCGCACTTTTAAAGTGACCGACCAACTCTCTGGCCGCATGATGGGTTTAAGCGCCGACACCACGCCACAAGTGGCGCGTATTGATGCCCACAGCTTGGCCCCAGAAGGCATCAGCCGCCTGTGCTACTGCCGTACCGTATTTCATGCTAAAGCCCGCTCTTTGCTTGCCAGCCGCACGCCTACCCAAATTGGCGCCGAACTGTATGGCGATAGCAGCAGTTGCGCCGAAGTGGAAATCATTAGCCTAATGCTCAGCACCTTACAAGCCTCAGAAATAGGCGCGCTAACGCTCGACTTAGGCCACGTTGGCGTATTTAAAATACTCAGCCAAGAAGCTGGCTTAACCAGCAATCAGCTCGATGAACTCTTAGAACTGCTGAAATTAAAATCCACCCAAGACATCGCGCTTTGGGCAGAACGTGAAATCAACGAAACCTATTTACAGCAAGCCTTTATTGAACTGGCCAAGCTGCAAGGTAACACCTTGCAAGTGCAAGCGGGGCTAAACAAGCTGGTTGAGTTAGTACCTGCTATCAGCTCAGCTCGTGACACCTTGCTAGACACCATTAAACGCATTCAAAGCCGTTTTCCTAACACCCAAATCAGCCTCGATTTAACCGAACTGCGTGGCCTGAACTACCACACTGGAGTGGTTTTTGCGGCCTATGTTCCTGGCTTTGGTGATGCGGTTGCTAAAGGTGGCCGTTACGATGAAAACGGCGCCGTATTTGGCCGTGCCCGTCCGGCGATTGGCTTTAGTGCCGACCTAAAAGTATTGGCTCGGTTTGGCGCCTTTAAGCCAACACAAAAACCACAAGTAATTGCTCCTAACGACGACGACCCAAGCCTATGGGCACAAATCAATGAACTAAGAGCGCAGGGTTATCGGGTGCAAACAGATTGCGAGCAACAGCCATCGACGGTGGCGGGTTATTTAAAAAATATCAATGGCCAGTGGCAACTGGTTAAAGCTTAATTTTGACTTTAGAGCGAAACATCATGGGAAAGAACGTAGTGGTATTGGGCACCCAATGGGGTGACGAAGGTAAGGGTAAAATTGTTGACCTGCTAACCGAAAAAGCGGCCGCCGTTGTGCGCTTTCAAGGTGGCCATAACGCTGGTCACACTTTAGTAATTGACGGTGTAAAAACCGCTTTACACTTAATCCCTTCTGGTATTTTGCGTGCAGACGTTACCTGCATTATCGCCAACGGCGTAGTGGTGGCACCCGATGCCCTGTTGCGTGAAATTCGCGCACTGGAAGAGCGTGGCGTAGAAGTGATGAAACATCTGTACGTTTCACACGCAAGCCCCGTTATTCTGCCTTACCACGCTGCGCTGGACCAAGCTCGTGAGCTAAAACGCGGCTCCGCCAAAATTGGTACAACAGGCCGTGGCATTGGCCCTGCTTACGAAGACAAAGTGGCTCGCCGTGGCTTACGCATGGGCGACTTATATTTGCCAGAGTTTCCAGAACGCCTAAAAGAAATTATGGAATACCATAACTTCGCCCTAACCCAATACTATGGCGTTGAGGCTGTGGATTACGAAAAAACCCTAGCCGACTGCCAAAACTGGGCTGCCCAGCTTAAAGACATAGTGGTCGACACGGTTGAATTAGTGCACCAAGTGCGCGCCCAAGGTGGCGACATTATGTTTGAAGGCGCACAAGGCACCCTGCTAGACATCGACCACGGCACCTACCCCTACGTTACCTCATCTAACACCACCGCAGGCGGTGTGGCTACAGGTTCAGGCGTAGGCCCCTTGTACCTAGACCATATCCTAGGTATTACCAAAGCCTACACCACCCGCGTTGGTTCTGGCCCCTTCCCCACCGAACTGTTTGACAAAGTGGGCGAGCATCTAGCCGTAAAAGGCAACGAAAAAGGCACCACCACAGGCCGCGCTCGTCGTTGTGGCTGGTTTGATGCCATGCTGGTAAAACACGCAATTCGCGTAAACTCCATCAACACCATCTGCTTAACTAAGCTAGACGTACTTGACGGCCTAGACACCATCAAAGTCTGTGTTGGCTACCAAACCAAAGATGGCCAAGCAGCACAAATGCCTTCTTCAGCCGACCAATTCGACAAAGTAGAGCCAATTTACAAAGAATTACCCGGCTGGAAAGAAAGCACCTTTGGCGCAAAAAGCATGGCCGATTTGCCCGACAACGCTCGTGCTTATATTCGCTTTATTGAAGATGCAATTGGCGCACCTGTTGATATTATTTCTACCGGCCCAGACCGCTTAGAAACCATCGTCCTACGCCACAGCTTCGAGCTGTAAATCCATCCGCGCCGGCGCCCTCTGGGCGCCATATGGCGTAGGTTGAAATAAACCTAATCGAATTGAAATAAACCACGGATTACACAGATTATGTGGATTAGCTTCGTTTCAATCTGTGTAATCCGTGTAATCTGTGGATAACTCAACCATTTTTATTCAGTCTTCACCAAAAAGTGAACAGTCGATGTAATCGCACAAGCAATGAATAACCAGCAAATGCACTTCTTGAATGCGCGCAGTTACAAAGGCAGGAACACGAATTTCAACGTCGTTAGCGGTAAGCAGCGAAGCCATGTTGCCACCGTCTTTGCCTGTTAGCGCTACCACAGTCATATCACGCTCATGCGCGGCCTGAATGGCTTGAATGACGTTGGCCGAATTGCCGCTGGTCGAAATGGCCAATAACACATCGCCTTTATTACCCAATGCCATGATTTGTTTTGAAAACACTTCGTTATAGCTGTAATCGTTAGCAATAGACGTGATGGTTGATGGGTCGGTCGTCAAGGCCAAGGCAGGCAGGCTTGGGCGCTCGCGCTCAAAGCGGTTAAGTAATTCAGAGGAAAAATGCTGGGCATCGCCTGCCGAACCACCATTACCACAGGTTAAAATTTTGCCTTCGTTCAGTAGTGCCTGCACCATCACCATGCCCGCTCGCTCAATATAAGGAGGCAGTTCATCGGCAGCGATGGTTTTGGTTTCAATGCTGGCGGCAAAGTGGCCAACAATACGTTGTTGCATTGTGATAGTCCTCACTATGTTGCATATTTAAAAAGCATTTTGGATCCATTCAAATGTGATTGGATCCCCCTGCCCTGATACCACATCACAACGGCAAAAAGGTGGTTTATTACCAAAATGCTGTTGCAAATAATATTCGGCGGTACGCCTAATTTTGTTTATTTTGCTGCGTGTAATACTTTCGGCCCCACTACCATGCAAATTGTTTTCTCGGTAGCGCACTTCGACAAACACTAAAACAGTTTGGTGCCACATGATAAGGTCAATCTCACCGCCCTTTAAGGTGAAGTTGCGTTCCACCAAACTCAGCCCTTGCGCTGTAAGCCAGCTTTCGGCCTCGCGTTCGATAGCCTGCCCCTTATGCCGATGGCTTAAATTAGGGTCGTTATAATCGTGCAACATCCATATTTCCTTATTGAACCTTGGCCTTAACTCTGTGGTCGCCCGTGCTTAAAGCTGGTGCACTGGGTGCGGCGTATTACTCGTCGATTCTCATCAATATGCAAGGCTCCAGTATTGGCGAACACTTGGTTTTCAGGCGAAATCGACAACTGTTTAATATGGGGCATCAAGCGAAACGCATCCACGCCCATGGCATACAAGCGAGCATAGCGCCCCTGCCCCTCTGGCAAGGCTTTTTCAACTTCATTATAAAGCTGGCTGTTTTGCAGCACCCAAGGCTGGTCACAGAACAGCACGCCGTTTAGATCGCGGTCTTTGGCCACATTCACCTCGGCAGAATAAACGTGAGAGGTGGCATAAATAGGCAAATCAGCGGCAAAGTTAAAGGCGAAAGTTGGTTTCATTTGTCGTGCCTGTTGTGGTAAAGCCACCATAAACACCCAGTCGGAATCTTCACGGCGACGTGGCTCGAACTCGGTGTTTTGGCGCAAGGCGCGGCGCACTTGCTGGTAACGAGCTTGGCTGTCATCAACATTCAGCAGCGCCCGCACATCTGGGTTGTAGTCTTTACGCGTGGGGTAAAAGCGCTCTTCACTGATGCTGCCGCCCAAGCTTAACCAATGCTTTTCAAACGCATAAAAAATTCGCTTACCCCATTCCCCCTGCGGCAGCAGCACTAACGCATGGCGTTTACCGTCTGCCCAAGCTTGGTTGGCTATTTGAATGGCTTCGTCTTCGGCAGCAAGGCCAAATTGGTAAAGGTTATCTGGCAGCTTGTCGGTTTTATCGCGGTCGCTGTAATTCAGCGCCAAGGTCAACAAAGGCAGCTTTTCGTATTCGCTAATTTGCTGCACCTGATCTTTGTTAACTGGGCCAATTAACCATTGCGCGCCATCAAACTGCGCCTGAGCATAGGCTTCATTGATATTGCTAAAAGCCGCTTCGTCGTAGATATGCACGCTTGGCACGGTGTTGTCTTTGCGCTTGGCATCAAAATAGGCCGCCATAAAACCATCACGAATGGCTTGGCCGCTTTTTTCCAATGATCCAGACAAAGGCAGCAACAGGGCTAAGCTTTTAGGCCGATTAGCCGCCGCCTCATAGAGCATGCTAATTCCATTAGGCTGGAACAAAACAGCAGGGTGTTGTGGGTTATTCGCCTTCCACAGGTCGATATAGTGCAGTTGCTCATTCAAGGTCAGGCGTGAATTGCGTGCAATGGCGGCCAATTGCAACCAAGCACCAAATTCTGATTCAGGGTAGGCTTCGGTGGCTTCGTTCAACTCTAGCGCTGAAATCAGCATTAGGTCTTGCCACAGCTTCTGGTTATTTTCTTGACTGGCCTCACCATCTAATAAAGAAGACTGGAAATTGCGCTCTCGTGCACCCGCAAGATATTGGCCGTAAGCTTCATGCAACTGTGCCTTTAATAAACCATAGTGAATGCTTTGAGCAGGGCTAAGCTGGGTTAAATTTAGGCTTACTAAAGACAGGTATTGTTCGGCTTGCTCTAATTGATTTTGCTTAAGCGCTAACTCGGCTTTAAGCAAAACATACTGAATAGACTGCGCTTGTGGTAAATTCTGCCCCTCGAAGCTTTGCAGTATTCGCTCAGCTTGCGAATAACGCCCCTGCGCCAATGCCGTTTGCGCCTTAGCAAAGGGGGTTTTGTCTTTTACAGACGTTTTTGTTTTAGCGGTAACGGCTTGTTGTTCTTCTGCTTTTTGTGGCGCCGTAGAGCAAGCCGATTGCAGTAAGGTCGCTGCCATAAAAAAGGCCAGAAACATTGGCCGCACAAGAGGAAATAGGTCGCGCATGATTTCAAAGTCCAAAGTACCAACTGGCACGCTCTATATAGTGGCAACTCCTATAGGCAACATGGCCGACATCACGGAGCGAGCAAAACAGGTGCTGGCGAGCGTCGATTTAATAGCCTGCGAGGATACCAGACATAGCGGTAAATTACTGCAACAGTTAGGCGTGAAAAAACCACTTTTGTCGGTGCACGAACACAACGAGCGCGAACGCGTAGAACAACTGAGCGAGCGCCTAAATCAAGGGCAAAATATTGCGCTTATTTCCGATGCCGGAACGCCGCTTATTTCCGACCCCGGCTTTCCCTTGGTGCAAGGGCTGCGTGAATTGGGGCATAAGGTTGCGCCTATTCCTGGGGTAAGCGCAGTTATTACGGCACTTAGCGCAGCAGGGCTACCAACCGACCGTTTTACCTTTGAAGGTTTTTTGCCACATAAAATAGGTGGCAAGCGCGAAAAGTTAGAAGCGCTATTCAACGAGCCACGCACCATGGTGTTTTACGAAGCCAAGCACCGTATTTTAGAAACCCTAGAGCTAATGGCTGAAGTGTTTGGCGAGAAGCGTGAAGCCTGCGTAGCGCGTGAGCTAACCAAAACCTTTGAAAGTTTTTACCAAGGCACCTTGCCAAGTATTTTGGCCGAGCTTGAAAGCCATGAAGACCATCAAAAAGGCGAGTTTGTGGTCATGGTAACAGGCAACCCAGAGCCTATTAGCGGCAACCAACTGAACAGCCAAAAACTGTTGGCGCTGTTGGTGGCCGAACTGCCACCAAAGAAAGCCGCCGCCATTGCCGCCGAGCTAACGGGCGAAAATAAAAAAGAGCTGTATAACCAGCTCTTAGCTCTAAAAAACTAACTCTTAGCCTTAATGATTGCGCGATACGATGTAGTCGGCCAATTCGGCCAGCAAGCGCGTATCGCCTTCGACTTGGGTTAAGGCTTGCTTGGCGCTGGCCACCAGCTCATAGGCTTTGTTTTTGGCTGCTTCAAGCCCTAGCAAGGCAGGGTAAGTGGGTTTGTCTTGGGCTTGGTCTTTGCCTTGGTTTTTACCCAAGGTAGCGGTGCTGCCTTCGATATCCAGCACGTCGTCCCACACCTGAAAAGCCAAACCAATTTGTTTGGCAAACAAAGACAAGGCTTGTTTTTGCGATTCGGCCAACTGCGGCTTAGCGCAGACAGCGCCCATTTGCACCGCTGCAATAATGAGCGCGCCGGTTTTAAGGCCGTGCATGGCTTCAAGCTCAGCAAGGTTCAGCTTTTTTCCAACATTGCTTAGGTCGATACTCTGCCCTGCCACCATGCCAGCACCACCAGCGGCTTTCGCCAGCAAACTAATCAGCTCTAGTTTTTGGCTGACCGCTAAGGCGTTGGCGTTGGTGAGCACTTCAAATGCGGCGGTAAGCAAACCGTCGCCGGCCAAAATTGCGGTGGCTTCATCAAAGGCAATATGGCAAGTGGGTTTGCCACGGCGCAAGCTGTCGTTATCCATAGCGGGCAAGTCGTCGTGCACCAAGCTGTAGCTGTGAATCATTTCCATCGCCACGGCGGCACCGTCGGCCTGCTCTTGGCTGCCACCCAAGGCTTCTGCAGTGGCATAAATTAAAAAAGGACGCAGTCTTTTGCCACCGTTTAGCACGCCATAGCGCATGGCTTCGGCTAAATAGTCGTGCGCCAATCCTAGTTGGGCGAGGTGCAAGCCAAGTTGCTGTTCAATGCGTTTACTGCAAGCGTTTAAAGCTTGGGTTAGGTTGTGGCTCACTGCATATTTCCATCAAAAGGCTGCGCTACACTTTGGCCATTTTTCTCAAGCAATAACTGCACACGTTGCTCGGCTTTTACCAAGGCTTCTTGGCACTGACGCGTAAGCTGCACGCCCTGTTCAAAAGCCTGCAAAGAGTCTTCAAGCGATAGCTCGCCACTTTCCATACGCTGCACTAGCTTTTCTAAATCGGCTAATGCATTTTCAAACACAAAGGATTTTTCTTTTGCCATGATAAATAGAATCTCTTAACGAAAATCGCCCCATTGATACTGCAATACCGACAGTGCAGTAAGAGCAGCGGTTTCGGTGCGTAAAATGCGCGGCCCTAAACGCAGCCCCATAAAGTGCTGCTGCTGTGCTTGTTGCACCTCTTGTTCGGTAAAGCCACCTTCAGGGCCAACTAACAGCGCCACACTTTTAGGTGCAGGCATTGCTTGCCAAGGTTGTTGCTGATGTGGGTGCAAGACTAAACGAATGTCGCTGTTTATGCTTGTTAGCCAATCGGCTAAGGCCATAGGCGGGTGAATAATAGGCACATGAGTGCGGCCACTTTGCTGGCAAGCGCTAATAGCAACGGCCTGCCAGTGCTCTCGTTTTTTATCTTGGCGCTCGTTATTTAGGCGCACATCGCAGCGTTCGCTCCACAGCGGTGTAATTTCGCTGATGCCCAGCTCGGTGGCTTTTTGAATAGTAAAGTCCATGCGCTCGCCTTTAGAAATCACTTGGCCTAAGTGCAAATTAAGCAAAGGTTTGGCTTCGTCTTTAAGCAAAGTTTTCACTAAAAAGCGGGCGGATTTTTTTTGCACTTGCACTAGCTCGGCTAGGTATTCTTTGCCCTTGCCGTCGAATACTTGCAGCTCGTTGCCTTCTTGCATACGCAGCACACGCAGCAAATAGTTAGCGTTGTCGTCATCCAGTGGATAAGTTTGGCCTAACGCTAGGTTTAAGGGCTGATACAAGCGAACGCTCATGATAATTCGCGCGCCTCATGCACTAAGCGCACCCGCTTCCAATCCCAGAAGGCGCTTAAGAAATAGAGTGCTACAAAAAGCGTGCCCCACCACTCAATAATGCGGCTTTTATGGCGCATTTCGATGGCAATGGCTGCACCTTCTACGCTAATCGCCATAGCGATAAGCGCAATCAGCACTAAGGTTTTTATTCTCAAAGAGGGCACGAACAAGCCCTTACCACGCGCTCGAAAAAGCAAAAAGTAATTCAGCAAAATGGCCAAAACCGTTGCTTGGAAAAACAAATTCGCCCCTTTTACATGCAGGCTAAAGGGGCTTTGAGCTTTTTCTGGCAGTAAAACGGCCGTGGCAACGATTAAACCTATGGCACCCACCACGCCCAGCAAGGTTTGCAGTAAAAGCAGTGCGGTATTCACATGGCGGCTCATCCATGTCTGCATCACCATCCACCACACCATTAAAAACGAGCAAGCGGCGACTAACCCACCACGAAAGATAAAGCCTGCGTCGCCTTTCATACCTGTGTGGGTAATGTCGGTGCAGCCTTGTAAAAAAGGATTACAAGCAGGCGCGGTGCCCTGCTCAATCGCCACCCAGTAGGTGACACCAATAACGCCAACAGGCAGGATAAAACTTAATAACGCTATTAGGCGGCCAAAAGACATGCCGTCTCCTCGGTAAAATTTGTGGGCATTATACAAGATACTCAAGAGCTTGCTGCAATCGTTCCACCGCAATTATTTGCATACCCTCAATGGCTTGGCGCGGCGCATTGGCCTTGGGTACTATGGCGCGCTTAAAGCCGTGCTTGGCGGCTTCACGGATGCGTTCTTGGCCAGAAGGCACTGGGCGAATTTCCCCCGACAACCCCACCTCGCCAAAGGCAATTAAATCGTTAGGCAGTGGTGTATCACGAAAACTTGATAACACCGCCATAAGCAGTGCCAAGTCGGAGGCGGTTTCGGCGACGCGCACACCGCCAACCACATTAATAAACACATCTTGGTCGCCCAGCATAATGCCGCCGTGGCGGTGCATGGCGGCTAATAATAGGTTAAGGCGGTTTTGGTCTAACCCCACGGCCACGCGTTTAGGGTGGCCAAAGTGGCTGTCGTCTACTAAGGCTTGGATTTCAACCAGAAGCGGGCGAGTGCCTTCCCAAATCACCATCACCACGCTGCCAGAAGCTGGCTCTTCGCTGCGGCTTAGAAAAATAGAGCTGGGGTTTTTCACTTCTTTAAGGCCAGTTTCGAGCATGGCAAACACGCCCAGCTCGTTCACTGCGCCAAAGCGGTTTTTAATACCGCGCAGTGTGCGATAGCGGCTGTCGCCGTCGCCTTCGAGCATGATAGAGCAGTCAATCATGTGCTCTAGCACTTTCGGGCCAGCCAAGGTGCCGTCTTTGGTAACGTGCCCCACCAGCAACAAAATAGTGCCGGTTTGTTTGGCAAAGCGGGTAAGCGCCGCGGCACTTTCGCGCACTTGCGACACGCTGCCTGGGGCCGATTCGATGCCTTCTAAGTGCATAACCTGAATAGAGTCGATAACCACTACTTTAGGCTGGTGCTGATTCCGCAAGTTAAGCAGCCTCTCGACGTTGGTTTCACTTAGCATATTAAGCTGGTCGGTAGGCAAGCCAAGGCGTTTAGCGCGCATGGCCACCTGCTGTAGGCTTTCTTCGCCAGTAACGTAAAGCGCAGGGATGGTTTTTGCCAGCTCGCACATGGTTTGCAGCAGCAAGGTAGACTTACCCGCCCCTGGGTGGCCACCAATAAGTACCGCACTACCAGGCACTAGGCCACCGCCTAAAACTCGGTCAAACTCGGCCATACCGCTGGTGATGCGCGGCACTTCGGTTAAATTAACCTCGGCTAGTTTCTGTATATTTTGGCTACCTGCACCGCCAGCGTAACCTGCTAAAGCAGCTTCTCGTGCCGGGGCTTTTTTGCTCGACACCACAAACTCTTGCAAGGTATTCCACTGCCCACACTCGCTGCACTGCCCCTGCCATTTAGCGTGCTCGCCACCGCACTCGGTGCAAACATAAGCGACTTTACGCTTACTCATATCAACAACCGCAACCCAAAAGAAAAGTCGATTTTGCCATGTATTCGTTTCAAGTAACACCGAATAGCTAGACAGCTCTTTGCTGGCTTCCTACATTGGCCTAACTTTTCATTCCACCCACCCATAACAACAGGATTCATTATGAAACTTGAAACTTTAGCCATTCACGCTGGTTTTAAAGAAGACCCTACCACTCGCGCGGTGGCTGTGCCTATTTACCAAACCACTTCCTACACTTTCCGCGACACTCAGCACGGCGCGGATTTATTTGACTTAAAAGAGCCGGGCAACATTTATACCCGTATTATGAACCCCACCACCGACGTGCTAGAGCAACGTTTAGCGGCTATGGAAGGTGGTGTAGGCGCACTGTGCTTTGCCTCTGGCATGGCGGCCATTACCGCAGCGGTGCAAACCATTGCTCGCGCGGGCGACAACATTGTCAGCACCAGCCAAGTGTATGGCGGCACTTACAACCTCTTTGCTCACACCTTCCCACAATACGGTATTGATGTGCGTATGGCTCCTGGCGATGACATTGCGGCCCTTGAAGCCCTTATCGACGAGAACACCAAGGCTGTTTATTGCGAATCCATTGGTAACCCAGCCGGTAACGTAGTAGACATCAAAGCCATTGCCGATATGGCGCACAAGCACAACGTGCCAGTAATAGTAGATAACACCGTTGCTACCCCGTATTTATGCCGCCCTATCGAGCTAGGCGCAGACATTGTGGTGCATGCACTGACCAAATACATTGGCGGCCACGGCACCACCATTGCTGGCGCTATTGTGGATAGCGGCAAGTTCCCTTGGAAAGACAACCCACGTTTTCCACGCTTTAACGAGCCAGACCCAAGCTATCATGGTGTGGTGTATGCCGACTTAGGCGCTCCTGCCTATATTTTGCGTGCGCGTGTGGTGCCACTGCGTAACATGGGTGCGGCGTTATCGCCCTTTAACTCGTTCTTAATTTTACAAGGCTTAGAAACCTTAGCCCTGCGTATGGATCGCCACGTTGAGAACACCCAAAAAGTGGCCGAATACCTAGAAAAACACCCACAAGTGAGCTGGGTAAACTACGCTGGTTTGCCTAGCAATAAATACCATGACATTGCCAAACGCATTGTGGGCGGCAAGCCTTCGGCTATTTTGAGCTTTGGTATTAAAGGCGGCCAAGAAGCCGGTGCTAAGTTTATTGATGCGTTAGACCTAATCAAACGCTTAGTGAACATTGGCGACACCAAATCTTTGGCTACTCACCCAGCTTCTACCACGCACCGCCAGCTAAACGACGAAGAAATGGCCTTGGCAGGCGTAAGCCGCGATTTAGTGCGTTTGTGCATTGGTATCGAGCATGTGGACGACATTATTGCCGACTTAGAACAAGCCTTAGCGGCTTCGGTTTAGCTTTGTTAGGCGGCCTTTGGCCGCCATTCGGGTTTTAATGGTAAGCGGGGCTTAACTCAACGACGGCCTCAATAAAGGCTTTGGCGTTGTCGGGTTCTACCCACTGCTGAATGCCATGTCCTAGGTTAAAGATATGGCCTGTGCCTTGGCCGTAGCTATCAAGAATGCGTTTTACTTCTTTACGAATGCCAGCAGGCGAAGCGTAAAGCACGGCAGGGTCCATATTGCCTTGCAGCGCTACCTTGTTGCCCACACGAGCGCGGGCTGCGCCTATGTCGCAAGTCCAGTCTAGGCCAAGGGCATCGGCACCACTGTCGGCCATACTTTCCAGCCACAGACCACCGCCTTTGGTGAACAAGATAACAGGCACTTTACGACCTTCGTTTTCACGAATTAGCCCGGCCACAATTTTGATCATGTATTTCAGCGAGAATTCTTGGTAAGCGGCATCGCTTAGCGCGCCGCCCCAGCTATCAAAAATCTGCACCGCTTGAGCGCCCGCTTTAATTTGTGCGTTAAGGTAATCAATCACCGAATCGGCCAATACATCCAATAATTGATGCAATATTTCAGGTTGGCTATAGAGCATGGCTTTGATATGGCGAAACTCTTTAGATGAGCCGCCCTCCACCATGTAAGTAGCCAGCGTCCAAGGACTGCCAGAAAAGCCAATCAGCGGTACACGACCATTGAGTTCTTTACGAATGGTGCTTACGGCGCGTAGAACGTAGTCTAAATCGGCTGGGGTGTTGGCAGGCTTAAGCGCGGCTACATCGGCCTCGGTGCGAATAATCTTCTTAAACTTAGGGCCTTCACCTTGTTCAAAATACAGCCCTAAACCCATCGCATCGGGAATGGTTAAAATATCTGAAAACAAAATCGCGGCATCTAATGGAAAGCGCTCTAACGGTTGAATGGTGACTTCACAGGCCAACTCGGCGTTTTTGCACAAGGCCATAAAGTCGCCAGCTTGGGCGCGAGTGGCACGGTATTCTGGCAGGTAACGCCCGGCTTGACGCATCATCCATACCGGGGTGCGATCCACTGGCTCACGCAAAAGGGCCTTAAGAAAACGGTCGTTTTTAAGTTCAGACATGAATCAACATCTCAGCGAAAATTTAAGGAGCTGCATCATAGCAGAAAGCGAAGGATTGTGGCGGCCTGTGGCCACCACAATAAAAGAAGGTTAATCGTCTAAGTCACGCTGGGTCTCAGCTACCCCGGTACGGCTAAGCTTGATGGTTTTACCAATATCATCCGCGCTAATATTAATCGATCCATCACTGTTGGCCGCTCGCGTGGCACCACCAACCGTCCAACGGTAGCTGTCAGTTATACCGCCCCAAACATCCCAACGAGTTGCAGGGTAGAGCTTGGTTCCGGTTGCGGCAAAGCTAATTTTATCACCCGCCAAATAGGCATCGTTCGGGCCAGTGATTTCAAGATAGGGAGCAGGATAAGGGTTAGCGGTTGGGCCGCAGGGCGTTGTTGCTTTAGAGAAATCAAGCTCACCTTTCAAGGCATAACCATTGGTTGCCGAGGTGCTTTCTAGTTTAACCATATTCGTTTTGCCATCGCACAAGGGCACGCTGAATTGCACTAGGTACATATTATCCAAACGGGCTTTAGCACGCAGAACAGTGCCCTGCTTTTCGATTAACGTTTGGGCAAAGTTAAACTGATCGGTTGAGTTGGTTTCAATCGTAGCCGTGGCCAGCTCTTTAATTTTGCTTATTGGTGAGTTGGTGCCCAATGCCACATAAAACAAGGGTTTACCCAGCAGGTCGTATTTTTGCTTGCTATCGCCTGCGGCGGTGGTGTCGTCTTTGCTGTCATCGTCTGTAGGGTTTTGCTCTGCAACGGGTTTATAGGTTTTTAAGTGCTGCCAAGTCAGTGCGCTTTTTGCAGCGTCTTGACTGAAGTAAGTTAAGGTATCACCGCCGGAGGCGAATAGAACCACCGAGCTTAGATTCAATTTTTTTAGATCACGTTTCTTGGTGCCGCCGTATTCATAACCCTCAGATAAACGTGTGTCGCTGCTGTAATCAACATCATCCTTTAGTTCAACACTACCTTTGCCCTTATAAACACCCACAGCTCTAACTATGGCATGGTAAAGCGCTGAATATCCACCTTGGGCAGTCCAATTAATGCTGTCTAAAGCAGTTTCAACACCATTCGCTGTTAGAACGTCACTTGCTGTTAGGATATTACCCGGTGTTAGGGCATTATTCGCGATTACATTCCCATTACCATCCAGAGACACCACATCATCACCAAACACCCATAGCGTATATTTCTGGGTGTTAATTACTGGGTCAGAGCTGTTTGAGGCGGCGTCCACATAGGCTTTAATTGCATTAACCAAGGCATCTTTATCAATGCTTTGGCTGGAGGCGCTGGTATCTATAACCAATGCCACAGTGTGTTGAACGGGTAGGCCCAATACTTTTTGCATACGCAAGCCGTTTTCATCTTTGCTGATGGGTTCGTCGTTAATGGTTAAAGAGTAATCATCAATTGAAGGGGCCGCCAAGGGTTCCAGCGTTTTGGCATCAACCGGAGCAATTAACAGGGCTTCAACCATTTCATCGCTGGCATGACTTACAACCCCTCCCTTTTCAAAGCCATATTCTTTGCCAACCTGATAAAAATTAAGTGGGTAGAAGGTGGCATTGCTTGTACCTGTATTGGTGTTGTCGTTACCGTCTTCGCCCGGCTGCTCGAAGAGCCCATCGCCGCCACTACAGCCCACTAAAAAACCAGCCAGCAGAGCCGCCAGCCAGAGTTTATTGAAGGTTTTGTTGGATTCCATTTTTGCTACTCCTACTTTTTCATTTTTGTAATTGTTGGTCTTGTTATACCACCTAGGGCTGCGCCTTAGCGCAGAATAGGCTGTACCACTTTAATATTGCGTATCCAGGGTGAGTCTTGCTGAATTTCCTTGGGCCAGGTTTGTATGGCTTGCTTAGCTTCTTGGCGATTTTTATAAACACCCGTGACTACTACATACCAAGCGCGGCCATTGTGTTCGGTTTGGTATTGATACAGCGTAGTGCTGATGCTGTTTTGCCATTTAGCTTGGTATTTATTGGCATTGGCTTGGCTGTAGGTGCCAAATAACTGAATAATAAAGCCTTGTTCTATGGCCAGTAGTTTTTCGCTGTCTGTTTTAGGCTGGCTCTTTTTAACCACAGGCGTTTCTGCTTTAGTGGTTGCGACAGGTTTGGTGGCTGGTTTTTCATTGTCAGCGGGCTGAGCTACAGGTTTGTCGGCTGGTTTTTCTATTGTTTTTTCGGCTGGTTTTTCGCTTACGGCGATTGGCTGTTCAGCTACGGCGGCAGGCTCGCCAGCGGTTTCTTCGCTCTGGGCTTGGCTGTTTTGTGCCACTGGCGCATCGGCCTTAATTTCTGGCTGTGCGTTTGCAGGCTCGCTGTTGTTTGCGTCGCTGTGGGCTAAGCTCGTGTTTTCAGCAAAGTTAAGATCGGGCGAGTCCTCTGTATTTTCGTTTTCGGTCAAAGACAAACCATGCAACACATCTTTAGGTTCTGGCATGGGTTGGGTTTGGCTTGGAAATAAATAGCTTTGGTAAAAAAAGCCCAACAGCAGTAAGGCTACGGCTGTGGTTAAGGCCAAAATAGGAATCAGTTTCACGCCACTTGCTGCCGTGTTTTTCTGAAGGTTGGTTTCTTGCGCCAAGATACTATCGGCCGCAAAGCTGATAATTTGGCCCGGCAAGCCACCGGCTCTGCGGTTAATAGCAATCATCTGTTCTTCGCTAAGCAGCGCAGTATCACCATTAAACACTTGGGCAATCAGTTGTTGAGCGCTGCCATCGCTTAATGGCGTTAGCGCTTGCAGATGCAGCGCGGCTTGAGTAGGGCCGCCATTAAAGGTGAGTTCAAAGTCGGTAAGGCCAAACAGTGCAAAGTAGATGCCATTTTGCGCTTGCAAGGCCAAGCGGGCGATGTCATTGAGCGTTTGTGCGTCTATTTGTTCTGCTTGATCAATAATCAGCAAGAAAGGGCGTTTTTGTTGTGCGCGGTTGGCGGCTTCAAGCTTAATGGTTTCAAGCGCTTCGCTATCGTCGTCTGAAATTTGAATGTGCAGAGCGTCGGCCAAGCGACGCAGCACAGAATGAAAGCTCAGTTCAAGACTGGCTTCAATAAACAAAGTATCTTGAAGGCTGTCGTGGTTGTGCATCAGGGCATAGGCCAAGGTGGTTTTACCACTATTATTTGGGCCAGTAACCGCTACCAACATATCACCAAACGAGGAGACATGGGTGATAAGCTCTAAGTCTTGTTCTTGTTCACTTAAAAGCTGAATGGGGGCGTCATCTGACTGTAATAATTCACTCATGAAAATACCTTAACTTATCTTTATTGCCCTAATTGATTACCTGCCCGTAAGGTTTGCAAAAGCAGTTCGTGGGGGGCATCTGAGGTAATCCAAGCTTTGCCAATTTGCTCTAGCAAGACCAAGCGAATGCGGCCATCTAATACTTTTTTATCCACCTGCATACGAGTGAGGTAGTCGTTTTCGCTCATATCGCTTGGCCCAGCCACGGGTAGCTTGGCTTGGCTTAAAAGTTGGCGTAATTGCTGCACCTCGTGCTGGCTAATTTTACCTAAGCGCCAGCTTAGGTCGGCTGCTTGGAGCATGCCGGCGGCTACAGCTTCGCCGTGCAGCCAATGGCCATAGCCTTGATGAGATTCGATGGCATGACCAAAGGTGTGGCCTAAGTTTAAGATGGCACGAATGCCGCCTTCTTTTTCATCTTGGGCGACAACGGCAGCTTTGTTTTGGCAAGAGCGTTCAATCGCAAAGGCTAAGGCCGCATGAGAACGCGCCAGTATTGCGGATAGGTTTTCCTGTAACCAAGTATAAAAATTTTGATCACTAATTAAGCCGTATTTAATCACTTCGGCTAATCCGGCCGAAAGCTCTTTATCTGGCAGGGTATTTAGGGTTTCGGTGTCGGCAATAACGGCTTGAGGTTGGTGAAAGGCACCAATCATGTTTTTGCCCAGTGCATGATTTACACCGGTTTTGCCACCCACTGAGGAATCCACTTGCGACAGCAAGGTGGTTGGCACCTGAATAAAGTTCACACCGCGCTGGTACGAGGCGGCAGCGTAGCCACACATATCGCCAATAACGCCGCCACCAAGAGCAATAAGAGTGGTGGTGCGATTATGCTGTTTGCTCAACAGGGCATCGTAAATCAGGTTCAAAGTGGTAAGGTTTTTGTATTCCTCGCCATCGGGCAGAATAACCTCATCTACCTGAATGCCAGGCAGTGCCGCACGCAAGCGCTCTAAGTAATGGGGTGCAATAGTTTGGTTGGTAACAATAAGTGCTTGTTTACCATGAATGTAAGGTAAAAATAATTCAGAACGGTCTAGCAGCCCTTCACCGATAAAGATGGGATAACTGCGATCGCCTAAGTCTACCTTGAGAGTTTTCATTACTTATACTCTTGCATGTAACGTTGAATTTCTTGTACCACAGAACGCGGATGGTGATGGTCGGTTTCAATAACCATATCCGCTATTTCGCGGTATAACGGGTCACGCTTGACAAACAATTCTTTGAGCACTCGCTCTGGGTCTTCTGTTTGCAGCAGTGGCCGGTTTTTATCTTTGGCGGTGCGTTGTAGTTGTTGAGCCACCGAGGTGCAAAGATATACAACTAAGCCGCGCCCAGCTAGATGAGTACGGTTTGCTTCACGCATAACCACGCCGCCGCCAGTGGCTAATACGATGTTAGGAAGCCGAGTAAGGTCGTCAATGACCTGCTCTTCTCGGTCACGAAAGCCTTGTTCGCCTTCACGATCAAAAATCCACGGGATATCCGCTCCACAGCGATCTTCTATGACTTTATCAGAGTCATAGAAATCCAGCTTAAGCTCGGTAGAAAGCAGGCGGCCAATGGTGCTTTTACCTGCTCCCATTGGCCCGACAAGATATATAGAAAGTGCTTGCTGCATAAATTAGCGGCTAGTTAAGGTTTCCTTCACCAGTTTTGGTGTGATAAACACCAGCAGTTCGCTCTTGCCATAGTCATAGCTGCTGTAGCGGAACAGAGCGCCTAACAGTGGAATATCACCCAATAAAGGCGTTTTGTTGATGGTATGCACTTCTTCTGAACGGAAAATACCACCCAAAACAATGGTTTCACCATTATTGACCAACACCTGAGTTTGAACTCGGTTGGTGTTAATGGTTGGCACGCCAGTTACGGTGTATTCACCGACTGAGTCTTGGTTGATGTTTAAGTCCATAATGATGCGGTCATCAGGGGTAATTTGTGGTGTTACTTGTAAACGCAATACCGCATCTTTAAATGACACACTGGTTGCACCGCTGGAGCTTGCTTCTTGGTATGGAATTTCAGTACCAGATTCAATAGAGGCGGTTTGGCCATCTGCGGTGATTACGCGAGGTTGTGACACAATTTCACCACGACCTTCGGTTTCAATTGCCGCCAACTCTAAATCGAGAAGGTAGTCGGCAGTTTGATAGCCCACGGCGAAGGTTGAAGCAGCGGTGTTGTTCACACCAAAGTTCATCATGTTGGCTGCGTTTAGGTCAATGTCGTTAAGGGTTTTGCCACCGAATGGAATTTGGTTGGCTTCACCAATGGTTTGTTGCTTGCCGCCCCAAGTCGTAACGTTTTTACCGCTACGGTTGAAGCCGCCGCCGCCCCATTTCACGCCCATTTCATCGCCCACTGTGGTGCTTGCCACAACTATGCGAGCTTCAATCAATACTTGACGTACAGGCACGTCGAGCATGCTCACAACTTCGCGGATTTTCTCTAGGTTGCCAGCGGTGTCTTTCATTAATAGGGTGTTGGTGCGCTCATCCACCACAGCCGAACCACGATCAGACAGTAAGCCTTGCTCTGAGCTCAGCAGTTTTGAAATTTGACTGGCTTTGGCGTAGCGAATTTGAATGTATTCGGTCATCAGTGGCGCCAACTCTTCAACTTGACGCATGGTTTCTAGCTCAACCTTTTCGCGTGAGGCAATTTCATCCGCAGGAGCAATCAGCATGACTGAGCCCATTTGGCGTTTGCCCAAGCCCTTGGTTTTTAACACTAGGTCGAGTGCTTGGTCCCAAGGTACGTTTTGCAGACGCAACGTGATGGTGCCATTCACTGTATCGGAGGCGACTAAGTTTAAGCCGGTAAAGTCGGCGATAATCTGCAATACAGCACGCACATCAATATTCTGGAAGTTCAAAGACAATTTCTCGCCTGTGAATGGGAATTGCTGATTGCGTTGTTGTTTTTTCTCTGCAGGTGGCGTGCTGACGTTAATTGAAAGCAGTCTGTCGGTTTGATAAGACAAAAATTCAAAGTTGTCGGTTTTAGGTTCAATAGTAATGCGAGTGGTTTTGCCGGTGCTGCGTGAGTCAATGTAGTTCACCACAGTAGCGAAGTCGGTTACATCAATGCGGCGGCTTAGGTTATCTGGCAGCACTACGTTTTGTAGTTCTGCAATGATTTTGCGACCTTCACGGCGAACGTTGGCGGATGCCTTGGCATCGTTCAACATAATTTGAACCTGACCTTCGTTTTGTTCACCACGACGGAAGTCGACGTTTACAACGCGCATTTCTTTTGCAGCGGTAGAGGCAGAAGAAGCAGGTTTAGCCACTTCGGTGGTGCTGCTCTTGTTTTGGCCAATTTGTAAAACAATGGCGTTGCCATCAACTTTACTGATATAGCCAACTGGTTTAGATAAATTAATTACCAAGCGAGCGCGATCTTTGGTGCTTACGATCATGGCGCTGTGTGCGTTACCTTTGCCTAGCTCTTGGCGTTTGCTGCCCAACTGATTCACTGTATCGGGCATATCAATGGCAATACGAGCTGGTTGGTCAATGGTATAGCCACTAATTTTAGGAGGCGTGCCATCAAATTGCAGGCGAATTTCGGTAACATCGCCAGGTAAACTTGATGAAGTCATTTTGGTCAGTGTAACTGCCCATGCGCTACCCGTGGTAATGGTGAGTGCTGCTGCTAAGAAAGCATGCTTTGTGCTGTGAATGAACTTCACTATTTTCATAAATTATTCTCCACCCAATCCGTCAACTGCCAGTGTCCGTGGGCGTTCAATCCACCCTCCCAGTCCATTAGGCACTATTTCTATTATATTTATACGTTGTTCGTTTATAGCGACAATGCGGCCATAGTTCTGCCCCAAGTGTGCGCCTTTCTTAGCACGTACAACCCCGCCTTCACCATCTCTAATGAGTGCCCAAAGCACGCCATTTTGAGTGATTGTACCAACCATGCTTAAAGAGCTTAAAGCAAACTGCTCTAAGTGTTCTTTTGAGCGATTTAGATCGGGTTGAACATCTTGTCCATTATCTGAAACTAAGCTTTTATCAACCACCATTGGTAATTCAAAGGGTGAGCGCAAATCAGTTGCGCTGTAGCTAAACATCTCATAGGGCTTGAAAACAGGAATGCTTTCAATTTTTCCGCCTGGTTTGTTTAGCGTGGTGTTCACAAATTGCTGTAAATCGGAAAGGTCATTATTATCCGCGCCACAGCCAGTCATGAATAAGAAAGGCAGCAAAAGAAATAGGTTTTTCATTTCGCGCCTCCGGTTTTAGCTGCATCGCCAATGTATTGGTAGGTTTTGGCTAACAGCTGCATTTTTAATGAGCCTTCTTTTGCTGATTTTTCAATGCTGAAATCGTGCAAGGTAACAATCCGTGGTAACGATGAAATAGCCGACACAAAAGTGCCAATCTCATGGTAACCGCCACTCACTTCTATGCTGATTGGCAGCTCGTTATAAAACTCGGTGCGCACTAATGGTTGAGGATTAATTGCACTTAAGCTTAAGCCTGAACCAGATGCTGCAGCGCTAATGTCGTCTAGCAAGCCTGGAACTTCAGTGTCGCGTGGTAATTGTTGCAAGAGCGCGCCAAAGGTTTCATTCATTTGTTCTAGCTGCTCTTTGTAGGCATCTAAGTTTTGAATTTTATTGGCTTTTTGCACAAATTCTTGTTTTAGCGTTTGTTCTTTGTTGATGGTTTGGTGCAGCTCGTCAATGGTGTCTGAAACCACATAAAAATAACCACCCGCCAAAATCAAAGCAACCAACAACAAGCAAAATGCGATCTTACCCAAAATTGGCCAAGAACCCATATTTTCCCAGTCGATATTGTTAATATCGTCGAGTTTTATGTTGTTCAGTTGCTGTATCAAACTTTGCAATTCGGAAGCTTTTTTCTCAGCCATTTTTTACGCCTCCTTTCTTGGGCTGAACTCGTCTCATGCGCACCTCAAACTCGTTGCTTGAGTTCGCTCTTGACTGGACCTTTACTAGGGTTGGGTCGGCAAACCATTGTGATTGGTCGTAGTTTCTCATTAGGCCTGAAATACGGCTGTTGCTTTTAGCTATGCCTTTTACCGTAATGTTGTTGCCTTTCATTACCACACTGTTATACAGCAGGTCGTCTGGAACGGCTCTGGCCATTTCATCGAACATGCGCACGATAACAGGACGATCGCCCTGTAGGGCTTGAATTAAAGTCATGCGTTCAATGAGGCGTTGACGAGTGTCTTTTAGCTCTTGAATGTCTTTAATTTTGCTGTCCAGAACGCGTGATTGCTGAACAATAAAATCGTTACGCTGATTTTGTTGTTCTATCGCGCTGGCGTAGTAATCGCTCATGGCATAAACGATGAGAGCGGCCGCAACCACAACCACCCCAATCACGCCATAAAATTGATTTTGCTGTTGTTTCCGCAGTTCGTCTCGCCACGGCAGCAGGTTAATGTTAGCCATTAAGCAAAGCTCCTCATTGCAAGACCGCAAGCCACTAATAAGGATGAGGCATCACTACTTAGTAGATTGGGATTAACGTTGTTGGATAAAGTCATATCAACGAATGGATTAGCCACCACTGCTGGAACGGCTAAGGCATCTTGAACCATATCAACCAGACGTGGGGTTGGTGCCACACTTCCAGCTAAAACGATGCAATCAACGTCGTTAAATTGACTTGAGGAGTAGAAAAACTGCAGAGAACGACTAATTTGCTGTACCACAGAGCGGCGGAAGGGCTCTAACACTTCGGCCTCATAATCGCTTGGCAAGCCACCCTCGGCTTGAGCGCGAATAACATCGGCTTCACTCATGGCATAACGTCTGGAGGCTTCTTCAATAAGCTGACGCTCACCAAATAGCTGTTCGCGGGTGTAAATTGACTTACCATGATGCACAACGTTCAGCGAGGTAGTGGTCATACCTATATCGACAATCGCTATGGTTTCCGATTCGAAACCCTTTAATTGCGATAGTAGCAATGGACTGGCTCGCTCAACACAGTAGGCTTCGACATCAACCACGGTAACATTTAGCCCGGAATACTCAGCCGCATCTTTACGACGTTCAACGGTTTCTGAACGACAGGCAGCCAAAAGAACGTCAACACGATCTTTCGACAATAAAGATGGCCCTTGAACTTCCCAATCTAGCGCGACTTCATCTAGTGGATAAGGAATATGCTGATCGGCTTCTGCACGAATTTGCAGATCCATATCGCTATCACTTAAGCCTTCTGGCATTTGAATCACTTTAGTGATTGCAGCCGCGCCAGAAACTGCCACAGCAGCCTGTTTGGTGGTGGTATGAATACGTGAGAACGCTTTACGAACGGCTTCGCCTACCGCTTCATCATCTTCGATATTTTGGTCAATAACTGCATTAGCAGGAAGAGCTTCCCGTGCATAACCTTCTACACGGTATCGTCCATTGACCTGACTCAACTCAAGGAGCTTAACTGAGGTCGAACTAATATCCACTCCCAGCAAAGCTTTATTCTTCTTCTTAAACACTTTCGCCAGCACAAAAATCCCCTTGAAAATCATGAACTTACATCTAAAGTTCATTCCGTTTCTAATCGACGGTTGCCATTATACGCATATTCCTATTAAAAGAACAAAAAAGCCTTATAATGCGCAAGCTGCGTATTTACTGGTTTTCTTAACAATTTAGCAACCCCTTTATGTCATTTTTTAAGTCTTTTGTATTTATTATCCTATGGATTCTACTTTCCATACTTTCCGCTATCGGTTTAGCCACCATAGGTAGCTACCTTTATCTTGCCCCTAGCCTGCCAAATCCGCAGGAGCTAAGAGAGATTGAGTTGCAAACACCACTGCGTATTTATTCTGCAGATAACAAGCTGATTAGCGAAATGGGAGAGAAGCGCCGCACGCCTTTGCACTACGAAGATGTGCCACCCATTTTTATTGATGCGTTGCTGGCTTCTGAAGACGATGCCTTCTTCGAGCATGTGGGTATTGACTTTAAAGGGCTTATTCGGGCGGCGGTGATATTGGCCAAAACCGGACAAAAGCGTTCTGGCGGCAGCACTATTACGATGCAGGTTGCAAAGAATTACTTTTTAAGTTCAGAGAAAACTTTTACGCGCAAACTCACAGAGATTATGTTGGCGCTTAAAATTGAGCATGATTTAAGCAAAGAAGAAATTTTAGAGCTTTATATCAATAAAATTTATTTAGGTAAGCGTGCTTACGGCATTGAAGCCGCGGCTCAGGTGTATTTTGGCAAATCAATTAAAGAGCTGAACCTGGCTGAAATTGCCATGATTGCCGGGCTTCCCCAAGCACCGTCGGCCGCCAACCCAATTAATAACCCACAGCGCGCCTTTGACCGCCGCAACTATGTTTTACAACGGATGTTAACGCTTGGAAAAATTAGCCAAGACGAGTATCAGGACGCCGCCACGCAGCCTATTACCGCCAGTTATCATGGAGCCACCTCTGAGCTTAACGCGCCCTATGTGGCCGAGATGGTACGCAAAGAGATGGTAGCCCGTTATGGTGATGAGGCTTACACCAAGGGTTTTAATGTTTACACCACTATTCTTTCCGAAAACCAAGAGGCGGCTAACCACGCGACGCAGCGGGGCTTAATTCAATATGATCGCGACCATGGCTGGCGTATGCCGCAAAAAGTTCTGCCGTTGCAACTTGCTGATGCCAAACAGGTAGATTGGCCTGCCACGTTTTTGCAATGGCAGGGCGAATTAGCCAAACGTGCCAAGCTTGGACTGCTTATTCCAGCCGTAGTATCGCGCGTAGAAGATGAGCAGGCTTGGTTTTACACCGGCAATGAAGAAATTAGTTTGCCACTGTCCAGCTTTGACTGGGCCAAACGCTTTATCAGCCAAGATCTGGTTGGCCCGGCTCCCACCTCAGCACGACAAGTGCTTAAACCCGGCTTAGAGGTGTGGTTAGAGCAAAGAGCACAAGGCTATCTGTTGGCTCAAGTTCCAGAGGCAGAAGTGTCTTTGGTTTCTTTACGCCCTCAAGATGGTGCCCTACTTGCCTTGGTGGGTGGTTTTTCACCTGCCAGCAATCAGTTTAACCGCGCCATTCAGGCCGATCGTCAGCCCGGTTCGGCCTTTAAACCTTTTATTTACAGTGCGGCCTTGGCCAATGGTTTTACCCCAGCCAGTATTATCAATGATGCGCCCGTGGTGTTTAACGATGCCGCCTTAGAGAGCACTTGGCGACCCCAAAATGACAGCGGTAAATTTTATGGCCCTACACGCTTACGCGAAGCGCTGTATCGTTCGCAAAACCTAGTTTCAATTCGCATTTTGAATCAGGTTGGCCCCGCCACCGCCATTCGCTACATTTCTCCTTTTGGTTTTCCTAGGCAAAAGCTTAATGCGGACTTGTCTTTAGCTTTGGGAGCCTCAGCGGTCACTCCACTTGAGTTAGCAACAGGATATGCTGTGTTTGCCAATGGCGGCTTTAGTATTGAGCCTTACTTTATTGAACGCATTGAAGACGAGTACGGCACAGTGCTTTTTCAAGCAGCGCCGCGCTTAGGCTGTGAGGAATGCGAAAATGCCAGCCGTGTTATTGATAAACGCACGCACTTTTTAATGATCAGCATGATGCGCGATGTGGTGCGTTTAGGCACAGGACGGCGGGCATTGGTGTTAAACCGCGATGACATTGCTGGCAAAACTGGCACCACCAACGATCAAAAAGATGCTTGGTTTGCAGGTTTTACCCCCGACGTGGTCAGCACTGTGTGGGTGGGTTTCGACCAGCCACGCTCGTTAGGCCGCTGGGCATTTGGCGCAAACACGGCGCTGCCCATTTGGGTGGATTACATGAGTGTGGCATTAGCCAAAGGTCAGTCACATCCATTTGAACAACCTGCTGGCGTGGTAAGCGTGCGCATCGATCCGGCTACAGGCTTACTGGCCGCACCGGGGCAAACGGATTCTATTTTTGAATATTTCAAAGAAGAGGAAGTACCCAGAGAAACGGCGCGCAGTAGCACCAACAACAGCAGTCAGTCGCAAACTTACTCACCGGAGCAGTTATTCTAGGTTTAAGAATAACTCGGCTAGGGCCAAGTCTTCTGGGCGTGTCACTTTGATATTGTCGGCGCGCCCTTCAACCAAATTAACCGCATGACCTTGGGCTTCCATGGCAGAGGCTTCATCGGTAATCACAATTCCTTGCTGCAAACTTTGTTCTAAGGCTTGCAGCAGAGCTTGATAGCGAAACACCTGCGGAGTAAGAGCGTGCCACAGTTGCTCTCGTTCTACCGTGTGTTTTATTTGCCAAGTGCCATTATGCCAATGCCCGCGCTTCATAGTGTCGCGCACTGGGCTTGCAAGAATTGCCCCAGAGGCCGCGCCCACACCCTGCAATAATTTGTCGATATCGCTGTGGCGTAAGCAAGGTCGTGCTACATCGTGCACCAACACCCAATCATCGGCCTGAGCCAAACCAGCTAAAGCCGTTAAGCCATTTAGCACAGAATGGCAGCGTTCTCGGCCACCTTCTGCTCGAATTATCGCAGCAGATGATGCGTAAGCACTGCTTGGCCAATAGTCATCTTCTTTGCTTAGTACCAAAACAGCTTGGGGAAATTTAGGGTAGGTTAAAATCGCATCTAGGGTGTGATCAATCAAATAGCGATTACGCAGTAACAAATATTGTTTAGGGCGATCGGCCTGCATCCGGCTACCAACCCCAGCAGCGGGTAAAATTGGCCAGATTTTAGTCATGTTCAGGATCGGCAAAGAAGATAAAGCTTTCGTTTTGGCGTATTAAGCCTAAGTCTTCGCGGGCTTTTTCTTCTAATAATTCAGTGCCGTGGCGCAGCTCTAACACTTCAGCCAGAAGCGTCTGATTTTCACTTTGCTGCAAGGCATTATCGCTGTGTAGTTTGATGATTTGCTTTTCTAACTGCTTGTTTGCAACCACGCCAGTGTCATCAAACCAGATACGCGATTGCAAATAAAGAAACAGCAAAACGGGTAACAACCACCAGTAGTAGCTTGCTTGCTCACGAATCTGTTGTAGGGTTGATGCCATTTGCTGCTCCATCAAGATAAAACAAGGGAGGCGCTTGCCTCCCTATTTTTACGCCTGGCCTTTAATTTCTTTTAAGCCATTGTAAGGGGCTTTGCTGCCCAGTTGCTCTTCAATGCGCAGTAAGCGGTTGTACTTAGCCACGCGGTCTGAACGGCATAGCGAACCAGTTTTGATTTGACCAGCGGCAGTACCTACGGCTAAGTCGGCAATGGTAGCGTCTTCGGTTTCACCTGAGCGGTGTGAAATAACCGCAGTATAACCTGCGTCTTTCGCCATTTTGATGGCGTCTAGGGTTTCAGACAAAGAGCCAATTTGGTTGAACTTAATTAGGATGGAGTTAGCGATGCTTTGCTCGATACCACGGCTTAAGATTTTGGTGTTGGTAACAAATAGGTCGTCACCCACTAATTGCACTTTGCTGCCCAATTTTTGAGTTTGGTAGGCCCAGCCTTCCCAGTCGGATTCGTCTTGGCCGTCTTCAATAGACACAATAGGATATTGCGCGCATAGGTCGGCTAGATAATCAGAAAACTCGTTTGAGCTGAATACTTTGCCTTCGCCTTTTAGGTCGTACTTGCCGTCTTTGTAAAATTCAGACGAAGCGCAGTCTAGGGCTAAGGTTACGTTTTTACCTAGCTCATAACCTGCACCAGCAACGGCTTCTTTAATAGCAGCCAAGGCATCGGCGTTAGAAGCCAAGTTAGGAGCAAAGCCGCCTTCATCGCCCACAGCGGTGTTTAAACCCTTGCTGTGTAATACTTTTTTCAGGTTATGGAAGATTTCTGCACCGCAACGTAGGGCTTCAGCAAAGGTAGGTGCACCTACGGGTTGCACCATAAATTCTTGAATATCAACGTTGTTGTCGGCGTGCTCACCACCGTTGATGATGTTCATCATGGGCACAGGCATAGAGTACACACCAGAAGTGCCGTTTAGATCGGCAATGTGTGCGTACAGCTCAACGCCTTTGGCTTTGGCAGCGGCTTTAGCAGCAGCCAGTGATACCGCCAAAATAGCGTTGGCGCCCAGTTTGGATTTGTTATCGGTGCCGTCTAGTTCTAGCATTTTGTTATCGAGCGCGCGTTGGTCGATAGCGTTCATGCCCAGCAAAGCAGGCTTAATAATATCGTTTACGTTAGCAACGGCCTTTAACACGCCTTTGCCTAAATAACGGCTTTTATCGCCATCGCGCAGTTCAAGTGCTTCGCGGCTACCAGTAGAGGCACCGCTTGGGGCGCAAGCAGTACCAAAGAAACCGCCTTCTAAAGTTACGTCGGCTTCGATGGTTGGGTTGCCGCGTGAGTCCAGCACTTCGCGTGCTTTAATGTCGATAATGTTTGCCATTTGGTTCTCCAATTGATATGAATTTTTGTCTAGGCCGATGCTTTTCTTAGGGGCGTTTTGTAACCGCCCCTACCTAGCGCTTTGGTGAGCAAAAGCCGCACCGATAAAGGCGCTAAATAAACCATGACCGTCGCGTGGGGTCGAGGTAAATTCGGGGTGGAACTGGCAAGCCACAAACCAAGGATGGTTAGGCACTTCTACTACTTCCACTAATTCGCCATCCACCGAGCGACCGGTAATGTTTAACCCAGCTTTCTCTAGCTCTGGCACTAGGTTGTCGTTCACTTCATAACGGTGGCGATGACGTTCAACAATGCGTTCTTTACCGTAAGCGGCGGCAACCTTAGAGCCTGCTTCTAAAACGCATTCTTGGCCACCTAAGCGCATGGTGCCGCCAATATCAGCACCTTCTTTGCGAGTTTCCTTTTTACCTGAAGCGTCTTGCCATTCGGTAATTAGGCCAACAACTGGGTGTTTAGAGTCTTGAGTAAATTCGGTGCTGTGAGCATCGCTCCAGCCTAAAACGTTGCGCGCATATTCAATAACAGCCACTTGCATGCCCAAGCAAATGCCAAGATATGGAATGTTATTTTCACGAGCATATTGTACGGTTTTAATTTTGCCTTCCACACCACGACTACCAAAGCCGCCAGGTACTAAGATGGCATCGACATTAGCAAGAATATCGGTGCCTTTGCGTTCGATATCTTCAGAATCGATATAAATGGTTTTAACCTTAGCGCGGTGCTTAATACCCGCGTGGGTAATGGCTTCAATCAAGGATTTGTACGCATCCAGAAGCTCCATGTATTTACCCACCATGGCAATGACGACTTCACGATCTGGGTTTAATTTGGCGTCAACTACGGCATCCCATTCAGACAGATCAGCAGGAGCGCAGCTTAGGTCAAATTTTTCTACGATCAAATCATCTAAACCAGCTTCGTGCAGCAGGCGAGGAATGCGATAAATGGTATCGGCATCTTCTAGTGAAATAACGGCGCGCTCTTCAACGTTAGTAAAGAGTGCAATTTTACGAATAGACGAAGCATCTATGCGATGTTCACTGCGGCAAATAAGCACATCGGGTTGTAAGCCAATGGTGCGCATTTCTTTAACAGAATGCTGAGTGGGCTTGGTTTTGGTCTCGCCTGCGGTGGCAATATAGGGCACTAAGGTTAAATGCAAAGACAGCGCACGCTTACTGCCCAGCTCTACTTTGAGCTGGCGCACAGCCTCTAGGAAGGGTTGAGACTCGATATCGCCAACTGTGCCGCCAATTTCCACCAATGCCACATCAAAACCTTCGGCACCTTCAAGCACACGACGTTTAATTTCATCGGTGATGTGTGGAATAACCTGCACTGTGCCACCCAAATAATCGCCACGGCGTTCTTTAGCCAGTACATCAGTGTAAATACGACCAGTGGTAAAGCTATTTTTGCGCGATAAGGTGGTGTGAATAAAGCGCTCGTAGTGGCCTAGGTCTAGGTCGGTTTCGGCGCCATCGTGAGTTACAAACACTTCACCGTGTTGAAATGGGCTCATGGTGCCAGGGTCGACGTTGATATAAGGGTCTAATTTCAGCATGGTCACGCTTAACCCGCGCGCCTCAAGAATGGCAGCCAAGGAAGCTGCGGTAATGCCTTTGCCCAATGAAGAAACAACGCCACCCGTAACGAAGATAAATCGTGTCATATTAAGCCCGTAGATATAAAAAGATGGTAACAAACGGAAGGTGAAAACCTTCGCTTAGGATGGGTGAGCAGAATATCAGAATTGCCCCTAGGGGTAAAACAAAAAGGCCGATTTAGAAAGCTAAATCGGCCTTTACTTACCGCGAGGGCTTTGGCAAAACTAAATTTCGGTTGAATACTGCTTCAACGAGCTTGCTTGTTCTTGGGCCTGCGCCTGTGTTTGTACTTCTAGGCAGTAGGCGATGGTTCCCCAAAAAACAAACAAGTAACCCAGTAGCTCTAAGCCTTCTTGAATAACATTTTTCGCTAGGCTGCCCGCTTCGATATCTAAAACTAAGCGCCACAACGAGCCAGTGCCGAAAACACGGCTAAAAGCCAGCACTATGGCCAAGCCAATAACGATATACACAAAGCTGCGCGCTTGGCTGGCATTGGCCATAGCCGTAAGAATGTTGTTTTTATCACGCAAGGCCAGCGCCAGAATAAACATCACCCAAGCAATAGCAATGTAAACCCAGAAGCCATGAAATACTTGGTCGAACACGGCATCGAATTCACGAATAAACATGGTTCCAAAGAAACCAGCCACCAGCAGAGCAAAGCCACGCTGTTCGGTGTTTTTGCGTGCTAGGTAGAAAAATGCGCAGGCAGAGAAAAACAGCAGAGTTTCTTGAGCGTATTCAGTAACGCTGCTTTCTGGAATGCCATCAAGCTGCAGAACCACAATATCAATGTAAATGGCAGCAGGAACCAGCAGCATGGCAAACGCCAGAAGAAGAAAATCCAGCGCGCTTTTCGCAATCACTTGGTAAGCAGAGGTGGAGGAAGTGTGCATAGCTTAGTCTCGAAAAAATTTTGACCAAGCTATCAAAACTGCCCCTCCTATATAACCCAAAAGGAATGAAACAATCTGTTCGGCTATTTAAACCGGGTTATCAATATCAATAAAATCAACCTTTAACCCCTGATGCTGAGCCAAATGCTCACCTAAAGCCTTAATTCCATAGCGTTCGGTAGCATGATGACCAGCGCTGAAAAACACTGTTCCAGTTTCTCTAGCCAAGTGCACACTCGGCTCATTAATTTCACCTGTGATAAAAGCATCAACGCCGCTGTTCACCGCCAACTGTAAATAACTTTGTGCGGCTCCTGTACACCAAGCAATGCGGGTAATTGGCTGGTTTTCATCGCCAATACACAAAGGCGCTCGGCCCAGCTTAGCCGCTATCAGATTGCCTAACTCGCGGCTACTCATGGTAACGGGCAAGCGCCCTTGTAACCCAGGAATACTGGCATCGGTTGCAACCAAAGGCCCGTTAATCAGCCAGCCCATCAGCTTGGCCAACTGCACGTTATTGCCGTAAATGGGGTGGCTGTCTAAAGGCAGATGATAAGCAATTAAATTAATTTCGTGCGCCAGCAAGGCTTTTAGGCGTTTTTGTTTAATTCCTATTACGCGTTCATCTTCGCCTTTCCAAAAATAGCCATGATGCACCAGCAGCGTGTCGGCTCCGAGCGCAATAGCTTGTTCTATTGCCGCTTGGCTGGCGGTTACTGCGGTAACTATGTGGGTAACGTTGGCTTTACCTTCAACCTGCAAACCGTTGGGGCAATAGTCGCGGTAATTGGCGACGGATAAGAGTTCATCCAAATAATTGAGCAGTGCTTGACGTTGCAAAGTTGCATCCTCTTTCTTTGATAAAATAAGTTTCTGTTATGATGTGCGCCATTAACGCAATTTTAGTTTAAAGAGTCATCATTCATGCGCGCACTTCTGTCTTTTCTCTACCATCTAATTCTTCCAGCTTTGATTGGCTGCGCCTCTGCGCTCTTAATACTGATTTTTGCACCACAAATTACCGAGCAGTTACCGGCAGCCTTGCGGCCTCCTGCACAAGAAGCTCAATCACCCGACACCCCTGAAGCGCCAGCAGCTTTAACCAAAAGCCAGCCTTTGAGCTATGCCGATGCCGTCGATTTGGCCACACCCTCGGTGGTTAATATCTACACCCGCACTCTGGTGCGACGCAAACGCCACCCTATTTTTGATGACCCTTTATTTCTGCGTTTTTTTGGGGTGCGTCCAGAGCCTGATGAGCGAGTGGAGTCTAGCCTAGGCTCAGGCGTGATTATGCGCAGTAATGGCTACATTTTAACCAATAATCATGTAATCAATGGTGCCGATGAGATTGTTGTGGCGCTGCGCGATGGCCGCGAAGCCAATGCGCAGGTGGTGGGCAGCGATCCCGATTCCGATCTGGCTTTATTAAAAGTTAATTTAACCAATTTGCCTGCCATTCCCATTGCCCAAACCAAGCTGAGAGTTGGTGATGTGGTATTGGCCATTGGCAATCCATTTGGAGTTGGCCAAACCGTGACTATGGGCATTGTATCGGCCACTGGGCGTAATCAGCTTGGCCTATCCACCTACGAAGATTACATTCAAACCGACGCTGCCATTAACCCCGGCAACTCTGGTGGCGCCTTAATTAATAGCTTGGGAGAATTGGCTGGGCTAAATACGGCTATTTTTTCACAGTCTGGCGGCAACCAAGGAATTGGCTTTGCTATTCCTGCCAACATTGCCGAGCGCACGGTAGAAGATATTATCGAGCATGGCCGCCCTATTCGTGGCTGGCTTGGCATTGAGGTGCAAGAATCCACTCAAGCTTTGCTGGAAGCACTGGATTTACCTAAAGCCTTAACCGGCTTAATTGTGACTGGTCTTTACCCACAAGGCCCAGCCGAGCAGGCAGGCTTAAGTGTTGGCGATATTATTGTGGCCATCGACTCCAGTAATGCCATTGATGCCCATAAAGCCATGAACCAAATTGCCGCTTTGCGCCCAGGTGAAAAAATCAGCATCAAATATTTGCATGCAGGCAAGACACTCATTACCGAAGCCACGGCTGGGCAGCGCAAAACACTTAAGTAACTGCAACCGTTAGCCGCTCAATTCTTAAGCAGTCTGGCCGATATATTGCATAACAGTAGTTAAGCCATATATCGGAGGATGACGCTATGAATACCCCCACTCATAACTCAAACTTCAATGAGCCAAATTTACTGAATTTGGTGCAAGAAAATGGGCTTTATTTGGCGCGCATTGCTCCAGAGCTTCAAACCGAAGCCATTTGCTTAGCTGCAATTCAAGACGAACCACTGGCGTTGCGTTTCGTTAACAATCAAACGCCGGCTATTTGTTTGGCTGCCGTGCAGGCCAACCCTTGGGCGCTGGATTTCGTGCGAGAGCAAACCGAGGAAATATGCCTAGCGGCGGTAAAACGCAATCCCATCATGCTGATGTACGTTAAAGAACAAACAGAAGGTATCTGTTTATCGGCGGTGGAGCAGCTTGGCAGTATGTTAGAGCTGGTGCGCTTGCAAACTCTTACTATTTGCAAAGCGGCAATTAAGGCAGATAAAGCGGCAAAACGCTTTATCCGCATAAAAGTGCCACTGTTCTTTAGTTGGAGTTAAGCCGCTTCGCCAGCGCGGTGAGAAGTTCTTGGTTTTGCTCATTAGTACCAATGGTAATACGCAAAAACTGCTCAATACGAGGTTGTTTGAAGTGGCGCACGATAATGCCGTCTTCGCGTAATTTTCCTGCCAGCAGAGCGGCATCATGGCTTTTATGACGCGCAAACACAAAGTTGGCGGCTGAGGGCAGAACCTCAAAGCCCAATTCGCTTAACCCTTGCACTGTGCTTTGACGGCTGGCGATAACTTTCTGGCAGGTGTCGTTAAAATAATCGACATCAGCAAAGGCGGCAGCCGCCCCGGCAATAGCCATGCGATCAAGCGGATAAGAGTTAAAGCTGTTTTTAACTCGCTCTAATCCTTCGATTAAGTCTTTATGCCCCAAAGCCAGGCCCACTCGCAACCCAGCTAAAGAGCGCGATTTAGACAGGGTTTGCACCACCAGCAAGTTGGGGTAAGTATTTACTAGCTTGGCAGCGCTTTCACCGCCGAAGTCGATATAGGCTTCATCCACTAACACGACGGTTTCGGTGTTGTGCTGCAAAAGCTTCTCTATCGCGGCAAGTGGCAGCAAACAGCCTGTGGGCGCGTTGGGATTAGGGAAAATAATGCCGCCGTTTTCTTGCTGGTAATCGCTCAGTTGAATTTGAAAGTTTTCATCCAAAGCGATGGTTTTTGGCTCAACCCCATACAGGCCACAGTACACAGGGTAAAAGCTGTAGCTGATGTCTGGGAACAGCAGCGGTTTACCTTGCTGAAAAAAGGCATTAAAAGCGTGCGCTAACACTTCATCTGAGCCATTACCCACAAACACTTGCTCGGCGTTTAGGCCGTAGTATTTGGCGATTTCGTTTTTAAGCGCATCGCAGTTTGGGTCTGGATAAAGACGTAAGTTAGCCCCCACTTCGCCCTGCATAGCTGCAATGGCTTTAGGCGAAGGTGGGTAAGGGTTTTCGTTGGTATTGAGTTTTACTAAGCGAGTTAGCTTAGGCTGCTCGCCAGGCACATAGGGCGTTAAGCCCTGCACCACAGGGCTCCAAAATTTGCTCATACAAAGCCTTAAAAAAGTAAATGGGTTAAGACTTAATGCGGTATTCGGCGCTGCGAGCGTGAGCCGTGAGCGATTCACCACGCGCTAACACCGAGGCTACCTTGCCGATTTCGCTGGCACCTTCAGCCGAGAACTGAATGAGCGAGCTGCGTTTTTGAAAATCGTACACGCCCAAAGGCGAGGAGAAACGCGCCGTACCTGAGGTGGGCAACACGTGGTTTGGCCCAGCGCAGTAGTCGCCCAAGGCTTCGGCGGTGTAACGCCCCATAAAAATAGCGCCCGCGTGGCGAATCTCAGGCAACCAAGCTTCGGGGTTTTCGACCGATAATTCTAAGTGTTCTGGCGCAATGCGGTTGGCAATGGCAATGGCATCGGCTTGCGACTTAGCATAAATAAGTGCGCCACGGTTAGCCAAAGAGGTGCGGATAATATCGGCACGCTCCATAGTAGGCAGCAGTTTGTCGATAGACTGCGCGACTTGGTCGATAAACTCTTGGCTGGTGCTAATTAAAATGGCTTGAGCTTGCTCGTCGTGCTCGGCTTGCGAGAACAAGTCCATAGCTATCCAATCTGGGTTGGTGTCGCCGTCGCACACCACCAGAATTTCGGAAGGGCCAGCAATCATATCAATGCCCACTTGGCCAAACACCATACGCTTAGCGGTAGCCACATAGATATTGCCCGGCCCCACAATTTTATCGACACCGGGAATGGTTTCAGTGCCATAAGCCAGCGCGGCTACAGCCTGTGCGCCGCCTACGGTAAACACTCGGCTAACGCCAGCGACTGCGGCAGCCGCCAATACCAGTTGGTTTACTTCGTTATCTGGGGTGGGCACCACCATAATGATTTCTTGCACGCCTGCCACATGAGCAGGAATGGCGTTCATTAAAACAGAAGAGGGGTAAGCGGCTTTACCGCCGGGCACATAAATGCCCACGCGGTCCAGCGGAGTTACTTTTTGCCCCAGCATGGTGCCGTTGGCTTCGGTGTAGCTCCAAGAATCTTGTTTTTGCTTTTCGTGGTAACTGCGCACTCGTGCAGCAGCGGCTTCCAGTGCTGCGCGAGTAGCTTGTGGCAAGCCATTCAGCGCTTGCTGCAACTGCGCCTGGCTAATTTCTAACTCGCTGGCCTGTGCCACTTGGCGGCGGTCAAATTTATTGGTGTATTCCACTAGGGCAGCGTCGCCACGCGCGCGCACGTCATTCACTATATTGGTTACGGCCGCTTGCACGCCTGTGTCGGAAACGGCTTCCCAAGCCAGTAGCGCGTCCATTTGGCTAGAAAAATCGGCATCGGTGGTATTAAAACGACGAACGGTAGCGCTCATACTAACCTCGCTGTGCTTGGCGTTGGCGTTCTACCGCTGCCGCCATTTGTTCAATAATGGGCATTAATTGGGCATGTTTTACTTTCATGGCTGCACGTCCTGCCACCAAACGAGAGCTGATAGGCGCAATTAAGTCGCGTGCTTCAAGGCCGTTGGCTTTAAGGGTGCTGCCGGTATCGACAATATCCACAATCATATCGGCCAGCCCCATAATGGGCGCAAGCTCCATGCCACCATAGAGTTTAATAATGTCCACCTGGCGGCCTTGTTCGGCAAAGTAGTGCTTGGCAATGTTGACAAACTTAGTGGCTACTTTTAGGCGGCGGCTGGGCATTTCAAAGCCTTTTAAAGCGGCGGTCATCATGCGGCAACGAGCAATGTTTAAGTCCAAAGGCTCGCAGAGGTTGTCGCTGCCGTATTCCATCAATACGTCTTTGCCAGCCACGCCTAAATCGGCCGCGCCGTATTCCACATAGGTGGGCACGTCGGTGGCACGAATCACCACCAGCTTTATATGGTCGTGGTTGGTGTCGAAAATCAGCTTACGGCTTTTATGGATGTCTTCAGCCGGAACAATGCCCGCCTCGGCCAGCAAGGGTAAGGTGTCGTCTAGGATACGCCCTTTTGAAAGAGCAATAGTGAGCGGCTGAGTCATCTTTGTTTCCAAATATAGGTTAGGCTGAAATGCGGCGAATTTTGGCGCCTAGTTGCTGAAACTTTTCTTCAATACATTCATAGCCACGATCAATGTGGTAAATGCGGTTTACGTCTGTGGTGCCTTCGGCCACTAAAGCGGCAATAACCAACGACGCTGAGGCGCGTAAGTCGGTGGCCATCACTGGAGCCGCTTTAAGCTTTGCTTTGCCAAAGACAGTGGCAGAGTTGCCTTCAATATGGATATCAGCTCCCATGCGCATTAATTCTTGAGCATGCATAAAGCGATTTTCGAAGATGGTTTCAATAATAGTGCCTGAACCTTCGGCAATGGCATTAAGCACCATAAACTGCGCTTGCATGTCGGTTGGGAAAGCAGGGTGCGGTGCAGTGCGCACATTCACAGCTTTAGGACGTTTACCGTGCATGTCTAGCTCGATCCAGTCGCGGCCAGAGGTAATTTCAGCCCCCGCTTCTTTTAGCTTTTTCAGCACGGCTTCCATAATGAGTGGGTCGGTGCTTTTGCATTTTACGCGCCCACCTGTTACCGCTGCGGCCACTAAGTAGGTGCCCGTTTCGATGCGGTCGGGCAAGACATTAAATTCGCAGCCATGCAGTTTCTCAACACCTTCAATCACCAGTGTGCTAGTGCCAATGCCGCTAATTTTTGCGCCCATAGCAGTTAGACAGTTGGCAAGGTCAACAACTTCTGGCTCACAGGCCGCGTTTTCAATGGTGCTAATTCCGTCGGCTAACACCGCCGCCATCATGACGTTTTCGGTGCCAGTTACCGTAACGATTTCAAAGAAGATGTTGCCGCCTTTAAGGCGACCATTGGGCACTGTGGCTTTAATGTAGCCGTCTAAAACTTCGACTTCAGCCCCTAACGCCTCCATACCAAGTAAGTGCAAATTCACTGGACGCGTGCCAATCGCACAACCGCCGGGCAGGGAAACTTCGGCTTGGCCATAACGTGCAAGCAATGGCCCAAGCACTAAGATGGATGCCCGCATAGTGCGCACTAGATCGTAGGGGGCAACTTGACTGTGGAGCTGTGAGCAGTCGGTTTCAACCGACATGTCTTCGTTCACTGCAACACGCACACCCATGCATCCGAGAAGCTCAAGCATGGTGGTAATGTCGTGTAAATGCGGCAGGTTGCCGATGCGCATAGTGCCTTCGGCCAATAAAGTTGCCGCAAGGATGGGTAAGGCCGAGTTTTTAGCGCCGGAAATGCGCACTTCACCGTTAAGACGGTGCCCGCCTTCAATACTCAATTTATCCATAGCTAATGTTCTATTCTTGCTCTGCTGGGGTAAGGGTGCGAATGGTAACCGCATGCATACGACCATCGGCAATGTAGGGGTTCAATATTTTGTAGACAAATTGCTGACGTTTCACTGTGCTTAACCCTGCAAAGACATCGCTTACGGCTTCTACTTGATATTTATAGCCATCGCCGTCTACATACCATTGCACATTTGGCTCGGCGGCTTGCAAGATTTCTAAAATTTCAGCTGGAGTCATTACCTTTCACCATTGCTTTAAACAAGAGGCGCTATGATAACGGATTTAGTGGCTAGGGCGAAGTAATGGAAGAAATATTGGTTCTAGGTCGCTGATACGCAAAATAGGCCGCATGGCTTGGGGTAAGCCAACTATGACGAATTGCACCTGTTGCTGACGGCACTGACGCAGCCATTGCAGCAGTAGAGCCACGCCAACACTTGAGACTTGTTCCACTGCGGTCATATCCAACACCCATTGGTGTTGAGCTTGTTTAATCAGTTGCTGCCCAAGCTCGACCACTTGCGGCACACTGTTTAGGGTTAAATCGCCTAACAGCTTGGCTTGCTGGCTGTTTTGTTCCACCAGTGTTAAGCGGCTCATTGTGCGTCTGCCTTGCTGAATAAGAAGCGCCCTATCAGCTCTTCAAGCACTAAGGCCGACTGGGTATCGTCGATCCAATCGCCGTCTTTTAAGTAGTCTTCTTCACCACCCACACTTAGAGCAATGTATTTTTCACCCAGTAAGCCTGCGGTCATAATTGAGGCAGAACTGTCGGTTGAGAGGGTGCTCATGTTTTTGCTGATGGCCATTTCTACCACAGCAGAATATCTTTCTGGGTCTAGGTATACCTTAGTTACGCGGCCAATAGTGACACCGCCCATAGAGACTTTAGCGCGCTCGGTTAATCCGCCTAGATTTTCAAAGCGGGCTTTTAGTGTGTAAGTGGGGCCATAGCTTTCACCCGATAATCCGCTGACTCGTAGGGCCATAGTAACGATGGCAACTATCCCCAGAACCATGAAGGCACCGACCATTAATTCAATATATTTCATGCGCATAATCACATGCTCCCAAACATGATTGCTGTTAAAACGAAGTCTGAACCTAAAATAGCTAAGGATGAAATGACCACGGTTTGCGTGGTGGCCTTGCCAATACCTTCAGAGGTTGGTACAGATGCGTAGCCTTGATAGACCGCAATCCAGGTTACCAGCACTCCAAAAACGATGGTTTTAAAAATTCCTTTAACTACGTCGTTATAGAACCCCACCGAAGCTTGCATATTGCCCCAGTAAGCCCCTGTGTCGATGCCAACTAAATCAATGGCAACGAAGGCACCACCAAAAATACCCACCAAAGAAAACAGCAGCGCTAAGATGGGCAACGAAATAATACCGGCCCAAAGCCTAGGCGTGATAACTCGTTTTAATGGATCAACGCCCATCATTTCCATGGCTGACAGTTGTTCGGTGGTTTTCATTAGGCTAATTTCTGCGGTTAGAGCAGAACCGGCTCGCCCAGCAAACAGTAAGGCGGTGACGACAGGCCCAAGCTCTCGTAATAAGGTTAATGCGACCATAGTGCCAAGCGCAGCTTCGGAGCCAAAGTTAGCAAGAATGTTAAAGCCTTGCAGGCCAAGCACCATGCCCACAAAGAAACCAGCCACGACAATAATAACCAACGAGAGCACGCCGATTGAGTAAATTTGCTTCACAAGATCCTTAAAGCTGGCACTGCCTGGCCCACCCCAGGTAATTGAGCCTGCCAGCATAATAAGTGCTCGCCCCATCGACTCCATGGCGCCAACGCCAATGCGACCAAGATGCTGTAGTTGCTTAAGCAGTGGCATTGTCCTCTCCTAGTAGATCGTCTTGATAGTTCTTGGCCGGAAAGTGGAAGGGAATGGGGCCGTCTGGGTCGCCACGCAAGAACTGCCTTACTTCGGCGTTATCAGAGTGTTTTAATTCTTGCGGGGTGCCAAAGCCAATGACTTTGCCGCCAGATAGCACGCAAACGTAGTCGGCAATGCTGCACGATTCTTCAATGTCATGCGATACCAGCAAGCTGGTTAAACCTAAGGCTTGGTTAAGCCCACGGATGAGTTTAATGATGACGCCCATAGAAACGGGATCAAGCCCAGTAAAAGGCTCATCGTACATGATTAATTCTGGGTCCATGGCAATGGAGCGCGCCAAGGCCACACGTCTTGCCATGCCACCAGACAGTTCGCTGGGCATTAAATCTCTGGCACCACGCAAGCCAACGGCTTCGAGTTTCATTAACACAAGATCACGAATAAGCGCATCAGGCAGCTTAGTGTGAGTACGCAGTGGAAAGGCCACGTTTTCAAACACACTTAAATCGGTGAACAGTGCACCCGCTTGAAACAGCATGCCCATGCGCTCACGGCGCAACCGAAAAAGCTCTTTACGCGAGAGCTGTGCAAGGTTGTGGCCAGCTACTCGTATTTCACCTCGATCCGGCTTAAGTTGGCCACCAATTAGGCGCAGCAAGGTGGTTTTACCTGTGCCACTGGGCCCCATGATGGCGGTTATTTTGCCCTTCGGCAGTTCCAGATCTAGCTCGTTAAAAATCGCCCTTTCACCACGAAAAAAGCTAAGCCCGCGCAGCGAAATGTAAGACTCGGATGTTGTCATTGGTATTGCCTAGGTCATCGAGTTTTTATAAGTGGTTTAGCATAACCAATGCTTATGGATTACGCACCTTTATTACCACGGCGCTTTTGGTCGAGTTAGCAATAAAGCAATGTTGGTGTGCTTTCTCGTGCATCGCTTCAATTGCGGCCAAGTCGGGCTGTTTATCGCCGGAAAACACCACTTTAGGTTGCAGCAAAATGCTGGGCACCCACATTTTGCCATCCTCTCGTGGCTCGGCGGTGGCAATGGCTTGGTCTTCATAAGATTCAACTTGCAAACGTTTCTTTGCGGCTAAGGCTAAAAAAGTCATCATGTGGCAGCTTGCCATGGCCGCAGCCAGTAGTTGCTCTGGGTCGGCGCCATAGTTGTTATTGGCACCGCCTGCAGACAACGACACGCCGGGTAAAAAGCCAAGCTGATGTTTACGCTCGAAGCCCTCATGAGAAAATTCACCGGCTTTTTTCCAAGCCAATTCAATTTTATGTTCAGACATTATTCATTTACCTTTTTAGTGAGAGTGAAGGCGCCGCGTAAATCACCAACTTTAAACCCAATTGCTTGATCTTCTGGGTAAAGCTGGGCCAATTTCTGTGACACTTCTGAGGTTAACTCGCTGCCATGACAAGCCAAACACATTTCAGCGGTGGGGATGGCTTTCATAAAACGGTATTCGCCATTTTCGCTGCGACTGGCGGTAAGCATCATAGGATCTTCACCGGCTTTTTTTCGTTGCTCAAATTGCAACAGTGTTTCCAACTCCCACTCATCTGGGCGGTTATCAGGGTTGCGAGTCTTTAGCGAGGTGCGCCCAACCGTCCAGCCCTGAGTGCTGGCATTGGCCGCAATGGCAGGCGCCTGAGTGTTACACAGTTCGATAGCATGAAGAGCACCGCCGCTTT
>JBASZG010000144.1:0-8514 GCA_049277875.1 Venatoribacter sp. | reverse complement strand
GCGTTTGGCTATCTAGTTTTAAACCATAGGCAACGCCTGGATTTTTAATATTGGTTAACTTTAGGTAGTTGCGTAACGCCGATTCCATTTGACTTATTGAGACGTATGTACCAATATTGATGGCATTGATATCAATTCCACTTTCTTTTAGTAGGTGTTTACTTGGTAGATTTTCTTCTTCCATAAGCTCAATAAGCTTTTGTAAATACACCACAGGAAGAATTGGAAAATCGTACATGGATATTTTTCTCGATTAATAAAATTATCAATTAATTCAAACTTTTGTCTTAGTTTTGCAATGCTTTGGCGGTTTTTGCAAAGACTTTGTCCCGATCGGTCAATGAGAGCATCAGCCTAAATGCTTAGAATCTCAGCCCTCAAATGGATTGCCTAATCGTCGATAGCCGCGAGTTTAAACGTCTGTATCGCGGCATTCAACCAAAGGAATACTATAAAAAAAGGCGAGGATAACTCATGATCAATTCTTCACTTAAAGCAAAATATCACCCCATCAGTAAAATTAGTGTGGTAGATGTTTACCAGATGTATTCCATTTACTCTAAATATTATATGAATACCAAATGGCGTATTTTTTTATCCGATTTGAGTAAAAAAAGTGGCGTATTTATCATTCGCAGAAAAGACAATAAAAAGATTGTTGGCTTTTCTACCGTAGTGAATTATCCAATTTTTCATGAAGGTAAAAAATCGTTGGGCGTGTTCAGTGGCGATACCATAATTGAACGTGAATATTGGGGTTCTCGCGTTCTGCAAATGGCGTTTTACAAATATATGGTAACGCTTAAAATTTTAAATCCATTTCAAGATTTATATTGGCTGCTTATTTCAAAAGGCTTTAAAACCTATTTGTTAATGTCGAATAATGTTGATAAATATTTTCCTAGTGTGGATAACAATTCGCCGGAGCTTGCGCCAATAGTAGACAACTACTGCCAAGCACTTTTCCATGAATATTACGATTCCAAACAGCGTATCTTAGATTTTGGCGACCACTATCAATGCTTAAAAGATGGTGTGGCGGAAATAGACGAAAACTTAGCTCACAGCAACGATAAAATCTCCTTTTTTGAACAAATGAACCCAGAATGGCGTCGTGGCACCGAGCTTCCTTGTGTTGGGCTAATTAGCTGGTCGTTAATTTTTGGCTATGTTAAAAAATACCTGAATAAACCCACCAGCAAAGGGCGCTTAGATGCGCAATCTAGCTCACAGGCTGCATCTGCTCCGGTAGCAGAACTAGACCTAAGCTTTGAATCTCGCCGCAGTGCTTAACAATTATGAGCCAGTTCGAAGCACGCCTAGGTTGTATGGCCGACAACGAACAGTTACAACAGCTATTTTCAGTGCCACAGCCTTCATTAGGCATTCAGCTTGCGTTTGAGCGAGCGCCCAATTATTTCCACAGTGAAGCCGTGATGTATAACAGCGGCGAGCTGTGGCTGGTCATTCACAGCGAAACTCGTCGGTTGGCGGCGGCAGTGAATATTGGGCACCGCTGGCTTTATGTCAATGGTGTGGCGCAGTGGGTGCGTTATGGTGCCGACATGCGTATTGCTCCGGAATTTCAGGGCAGCCGCGCCTTGCTGTATATCAATCGCGCGGTTAAACATGCTCTTGCCGACGATTATTACCTCAGCATTATTTTGCAAGATAATAACCGCTCTAAAGAAAGCTTTGAGCATGCTCGCGCTGGTTTGCCGAGCTATCGCAAGCTGGGTGAAATTACCACCTACACCCTTCATTCACCTCGGTTTCTTCGATATAAAAAGCCGCCAGTTCGTGTGGCTACTTATGCTGATATTCCTGCCATGAACGAATTTATTAAAAAAATGGCAAATCATTATCAGTTTTTGCCTTGTTATGACTTTGAATTGTTAAAAACAAATTCCGATTTTTTTCAAGGGTTAACCATTAACGATTTTTTATTGCTTGAAAAGGACGGTAAAATCTGTGGTTTAGTGGGGCTTTGGGATCAAAAGCAAATAAAGCAAACTAAGGTTGTTTCGTACTCCAACTGGCTTAAAATCGCCAGGCCATTTTATAACCTTTGGAGTTCGATTTTTGGCGGTATCAAACTTCCGCAGAAAGGCGGTAACTTAGCCTACCTTACTTTACATTCTCCCTTGACTGAACCCTGTGATCTTGCTGGCTTTGAGCAGCTTTTAAACGCCGCATGGAAGGCAGCTAAAGCGCGCGGCTTTAGCAGTATTATTTTTACCTTGGCCAACGAAGATCCAAGAAATGTTTCTTTAGAAAATTATCGTTATAACGCCATTCATTCAAACCATTACAGCGTGGATTATAACGAAGAAAACCAAGCCAACATCTCAACCAATTACATTTATTATTACGAGTGCGGAAGAAACTAAATGTTAAATAAAAAACGAATAAAATATTCGATTTTAATGCTGGCTATCACTACTTTTTTTGCGGCTATTTATTTCAGTTTTAATTATAGTGGTGAAGATCAAGCTACTTTGCTGCTTTCTGAAGCCGATGTGGCGGAAATTTCAATGGGCAGCATTGGCAAAAATATTAAATTTACGGGTTCTTTAAAGCCTTGGCAGCAGGCTACTTTGAATGCGCATTTTAACGGTGAAATACAAACTGTGTTGGTGAAGCAAGGCGATCAGGTTCGCGCTGGTGAGGCTCTGGCGCAAATGGATACGCGTGATGTGGTACTGCGCTTGCAACAAGCTCAGGCCGCCCTGCTGGCAAGGCGTGCCGAAGCAGACTTGGCTCAGCAAAAAGTGGCGCAGTTGCAAAAATTACGCCGCCGAGATTTCGCCTCAGCCACCGATTTAGACACTGCCAAGCGTCAAAGCGATATTAGCCAAGCTCAAGTCGATTCGGCCATAGCCGCACTCAAGCAAATTGAACAACAGCATGAAGATGCCTTAATTGTTGCCCCCTTTGATGGCTACATTGCAGAACGGCTGGTTGATGCAGGGCAAAGTGTCGCGGCCGGAACACCTATTTTAAAAATTGTGGAAGTGCAAAAACTAGAGCTAGAAGCGCTGATTCCCGCTAACGATATTTCCTTAGTTAGCCTTGGTATGCGAGTACGCTTTCGAGTGAGTGGCCAAGATGCACATGAATTTACCGGCAAGGTAACGCGCATTAGCCCGCTGGCACGCCAAGATAATCGTCGCGTTCCTGTTTTTATTGAGGTTGATAACAGCACGAATCAGCTTTTGGCGGGCATGTTTGTGCAGGGGCAGTTGTTGAATAACAACCCCGTTAGCGGTTTGACACTGCCGTTGTCGTCTTTGCGGGTGAGTGAACACGGCTGGAATGTGTTTCTTATTAAAGAAGGACGCTTACACGCCTTAGACGTGGCCGTTTTGGCCACCGATGAAAGCCAAGCGCACGCTATTATTCAAGCCGATCAAGCTAATGGCCTAGATGCCGGTGATTGGGTGCTGCTTGCCCCCACTGGCGAACAAGTGAACGATGGCCGTCCAGTTAAAATCACTCAGGTAAATTAGCCATGTGGTTTACACGCTTATGCATTCGTTACCCTGTGTTCACCATAATGCTGATGTTGGCGTTCAGCGTTTTAGGCTGGTTTTCTTGGAATAAATTAGGCGCTGAGGAATTTCCCAATGTGGAGTTTCCTTATATTTCCGTGATTACGCTTTATCCTGGTGCCTCGCCAGCGGTGGTAGAGAGTGAAATCACTCGTCCAATAGAAGAAAGCATCAATGCCATTGCCGGGGTAAAGCGCATTATCTCCACCTCGTATGAAGGTCAATCGCGCATTGCGATTGAGTTTTCTTTAGGAGTGCCTATTGCTGCTGCGGTACAGGATGTGCGCGACAAAGTAGCGCTGGTCAAGATTGGCTTTCGCAGCGACATTAAAGAACCGCTGATCCAACGTTATCGGCTCGATGAAGCCCCCGTATTTTCATTGGCTTTTGTTGGGGGTGAAACACGCACGCTGAGCACACATATTGAACAGCAGGTTTTGCGCCACCTGCAAAATATTGAAGGGGTTGGGCGTATTGATGTGGTGGGTGCGCAGCCGCGCCAATTGCATGCCGACCTCTCGCCAGAGCGCATGGCTGCGCTGGGGGTGGGCGTAGACGAAGTAATTTTGGCGCTGCGTAACGAAAATATTCAGCTACCCGCAGGCACCCTAGAGCAGGGAAATAGTGAAAAGGTTGTCGAACTGTCCGGGCGCTTTGATGAAGCCAAAGATTTTGAAAACCTGATAGTCGCCCAGCGTGGCCGCAGTGTTATTACGCTGGGGCAAGTGGCTAAAGTAGAAGACAGCGAAGCAGAACTCAACTCTCTCGCTCTGCTGGACGGCAAGCGTGCGATTAGTCTGGATATTATAAAAAGCTCTGGCACCAATGTGGTGGCTTTGGTTGATAAGCTACGCCAGCAACTACCCATTATCGAAGCCGAACTGCCTACAGGCGTGCGTATGGTGGAGGTGTCCGATAACTCCAAAGCGGTGCGTGCCTCGTTGGCCGAGGTTAAAAACACCCTAATCGAAGGCGCAGTGCTGGCTGTGTTGATTGTGTTTTTATTCCTAGGCTCATGGCGCTCTACGGTGATAACTGGGCTGACTTTGCCAGTGGCGCTCTTGGGCACTATTTTCTTTTTGTTTGTGTTTGACCTTACCCTCAACAACATGACCCTAATGGCCCTGTCTTTGAGCATTGGTATCTTGATCGACGACGCCATAGTGGTGCGTGAAAACATTGTGCGTCATGCCGCGCTGGGGAAACCACATCTTGCGGCGGCCCTAGACGGCACCAAAGAAATCGGCTTAGCCGTGCTGGCTACAACGCTCACTATTGTTGCGGTGTTTTTACCCGTGGCCTTTATGGATGGCATTATTGGCCGCTTCTTTTATCAGTTTGGCGTGGCGGTTTCCTGTGCGGTACTGCTGTCGATGCTGGTGAGTTTTACCCTAGACCCCATGCTGTCTAGCCACTGGCACGACCCAGATGCGCATGGCATGCGTGGTGATTCGTGGCTGGCCCGCAAAGTGCAGGCGTTTCAACGTGGGCTGGAACGCCTAAGTGTCTTCTATGTGAAGGTGATTCATTGGGCTTTGGCGCAGCGCAAAAAAGTGTTGGCCATGGCGTTGGGTTCCTTCGTGTTGGCGTTACTTGCCGCGCGCTTGGTCGGCAGCGAGTTTATGCCCGAAGCCGACATGAGCGAAATCAGTGTGAAGTTTTCCACCCCGGTTGGCTCCTCTTTAGCCTACACCGAACAAAAAACACAACAAATTAGCCAAATCCTGCACGAGCTGGAAGAAGTGACGGCCATTTATGTCACCATCAACACCGGCATGGATATTGGCAAGCACAAAGCCGCTCTGCGCGTATTGCTTACCCCTAAAAATGAACGTAAGCGCACTCAAAAACAACTGATTAGCCTTGTACGACAAGCGTTGGCCATGGTGCATGGGGTGCAGGTTGATTCTGTCACGCCGGCCCAAATTGCAGCGGGCGTCACCAAGCCCATTCTGCTATCGATGCAGGGCAATGACATGCGAGTGCTGGCCAAGCTGGCTGAAGAGTTTCAAACGCGCCTAGAAAACATTCCCGGCCTAATTGATATTGAAAGCTCAATTCAATCCACTCGCCCTACACTGGCGCTGCAAATAGACCGCGAACGTGCCGCCGACTTGGGGTTGTCAGTGAGTCGCATTGGCAGCATGCTGCGTCCTTTGCTGGCGGGCGAAGTGGTGACCAGTTGGCAGGCTCCCGATGGTGAAAGTTATGACTTACTCGTGCGCTTGCCCGAAGATAAGCGCAATAATCAGAGCGAGCTAAGCGATTTGGGCATTACCGCAGGCGGCATTAACCCATTAACCGGCCAACCAGAAATCATTACCCTTGGCCAAGTTGCGCGTTTCCATGAAACCCAAAGCGCTGCGCAAATTAACCGTCGTAATCTTTATCGTGAAGTGCTGTTCTCGGCCAACGTTGAGGGGCGTTCTGCGGGTGAAGTGGGCAAAGAAATTGAAGCCATGGCCGCTAAAATGCATTGGCCGACCGGCTATCGGGTGCTTACCCAAGGTGCCAACAAAGACATGGCAGAATCGATTGAATACGCCACGACCGCCTTGCTGTTAGGGCTATTTTTTATCTATATGCTGCTTGGAACTCAATTCAACAGCTTCTTACACCCTCTGACGATTATGACCTCTCTGCCATTATCCTTGGTGGGTGTATTTGCTGCCTTACTTCTTACTGGCAGCTCGCTGAATATGTTCTCGATTATTGGCATCATTATGCTGATGGGGCTGGTAACCAAAAACGCGATTCTGCTGGTGGATTTAATGCAAAAACTGATGGCTCAAGGCATGGATCGAACCGAAGCCATTAGCTTGGCAGGCCAAACCCGATTGCGCCCCATCTTAATGACCACCAGCGCCATGATTGCAGGCATGATGCCTTTGGCCTTGGGGCTAGGGGTTGGCTCAGAACAGCGCGCACCCATGGCCTATGCCTTGATTGGTGGGTTGATTACCTCGACCTTACTAACCTTAATTGTGGTGCCTGTGGTGTACTGCTACCTCGACGATTTAAGGGCTTTGGCCAAGCGCGTTTTCGTGCCCAAAGCCAAACTACCGGTGCAGCGTATCGAAACCGAGATGATTGCTTTAAATGAAGAGCGCGCTGTGGGCAAAGATTACATGGGCATGTGGTATCAAGCGCGGCTGCAAGATGGCATAGACGACCGCATGCTGCTAGCGGTTTACGAACATCAAGAGCCTGCACCAAAATGGTATTACGGCTCGCATCGTTTCTATGACGGCCTTGCCATAATTGCCGGGCACTTGTTGCCTCGTTACGGCACCTCCTTTGCACAACTGCCTCGTGGCAAAGACAGCCAAGCTCCCAGCTTAAAACAGTGGTGGCAAGCGCAAAAAAGACCACTCTATGCCCCTAAAGCCAAAGTGCAGTGGCGTTATTTAGCCCCCGAACGCAAACAAGATGCTATTCCCTTGCCAAAATCGGTGCTCTTAAGCGTTGAAGAAACTCAACGTATTGAAGAAGCAGCGAAAGCCTGCGGAGTCAACAGCACGCAATGGCTGTTGTGGACAGCAGACCAAGCGCTGCGCAAGATATTGCTTAAACCAGAAGCCGTAAGCTCTTGGGTTTACCCTGTCAATTTGCGCGGCGCCACTCATTGTAAGCGCGACTCAATGAACCAATGCGGTGGCTTTATGCTCACCCTAGATGAGCAAATGAATGCCCAACAATTGCATGAGCAAGTGCGTAACCGCTTGGCCCGCTTAGAACACTGGACGCAATGGTGGCTAATGAATATTGGCCGATTTATTGGCCAAGCAGGCGTTAACCTGCTTTATCGCGCCTTAAATGCTCAACCAGGCCAGCATGTTGGCTCTTACTCGAACCTTGGCGCCTGGACTGCTCCTGCTGTGGCTGGCGTTACTGGCTCGGCACCCTGTAGCCCCAGCTACCCAGTTTGCATCACCACTATGGAATTTAATGGCCGGCGCACTTTGGCGGTGCGTGTACACCCAGTTGTTGATGAAGACGGCCATGCCGCCAAGAAAGTATTAGCACTGTGGCGCATGGCGGCGCTGGCGGTCAGCACTCGCGCCATTTAAGTGTTAATCAGGAAAGGTCATTTCCTCATAGCGCACCAAGCGCGTTTTGGTACTGTATTGGTAGGCAAACCAAATCACTATATAAATTACTAGGCCAATATAGGTAGCAATAAAATCACCCCAATGAAACTGGCCGTTAGATGAATCTGTTGGCGACATGAAAAGGGCTATAGCTAAAAGCCGCGTATTTTGCCGTTTTTAGTGCCGAAAGTAACCTGTTGGTCAGGATTGTCTTATGGACTTTAGTTTAATGCCAATTTTAGCTGAGTTATGGCCTGTTTAAGCACCGCTCGCTGGGTGCCAATGTTTAAGAGCATGAACCCCTCTCCATTCTTGCCAAAACTTAAGCCATCATTTAGCCCCAAGCCCGCTTGTTGAATAAAGAAGTGTTTAAGCTCGCTGTTGTTTAAGCCTAAGGCACGGCAATCCAGCCACATTAAGGCGGTGGCCTGCGCGGGCGCGCAGTGGATAGGCGTGTTTTTCAGTTCATTCAGCACAAATTCTTGGTTAGCGGCTAAATAAACTAATAGTTCTTCTAACCATGCTTCGCCACCGGCATAAGCGGCCTCAAAAGCGGTAAGGCTAAGTGGATTAAATGGATTCACATGCAGCCGCGCAAACACCTGCGCAATGGCACGCTTATCCGCCTCATGACTGGCGACTAAAGCACTTAGGTTAAGGCCGGGAATGTTAAAGGTTTTACTGGGCGAAATGCAGGTAATTAGGCGCAGTTCTGGCGGTGCCAAAGTGGCAAGAGGAGTATGGACTTCATGCGCTTGGCGCTTGGCGCTTGGCGCTAGGCGGAGAACCAAATCACAATGAATATCATCGCTGACGATAATCAAATTATGGCGCAGGGCAATGTCGATAATTTTGTTAAGCTCGTCTTCTGT
>JBASZG010000143.1:0-3072 GCA_049277875.1 Venatoribacter sp. | reverse complement strand
ATTGTGGAAAGTAATAGTTGGCCATTCTTTTGGGTGGCTGTAGTTTTCCTTCCTTCAGTATTCGTTTTCGTCATAGGTCTTGAGATCTGGCGTGAATTGGTCAAAGGAGAGCATATTGGTTTTCCTATGGGGCCTAAAGATAAAGAGGGTTGGGCGATTTATGGGCGCGCATGGTTTCGTATGTTTATATGGTTCATTGGGGCTGCAACTACAGGCATAGTAGTGTCAACATGGCAAAGCATTTAACAAGCTGCCGCACAATCGCCCAGCAAGCTGGGCTGGACTCGCAACAAGTTGCTCGCCTGTGGGCAGTGCGTTAGGTTTGCAATATGCATGAGCGTCGAAACCTTCTTATTGGCTCTGCCAGCATGGTTAAGCGGCTCAACCTTCCATCTGAGGGAGAAGTCGTTATACGGATTAGAAATGAAATGAGAGCCTGCCTCGAAGAGAATGGTTACTTTCTAGGAGCACCACTTGATTCGGTCAGTCTCATTTTCAGATTTGGCCTCAAAGATAACTTTGAACGTAAGCGTAACCCCAACCGCACCTTTTAATCATTCTCGCTTAACTTAATATTCCACGGCGCTAGCTGTCCGATATTTTCTGCACTCGTGGTGGGCAGTTGCTCAAGCAAAGCTTGAAGGTAGTACTCGGGTTTTAATCCGTTGACTTTGGCGGTTTCGACAAGGCTGTACAGGATAGCGCTGGCGCTAGCGCCGCTTCGAGTATTGGCGAACAACCAGTTTTTTCTGCCGATAACGAAGGGCTTTATCGCTCGCTCCGCACGATTATTATCGATATTAAGGTCGCCATGCTCCAGGTAAACCAGCAGCTTTATCCATTGCTTGAGTGTGTAGTGTATGGCTTTGCCAAGGGCGGTTTTGGGTGGTACTGCTAAGGCGGTTTTATCTAAATAGTCTTTAATTTGTTGGATAATGGGGGCTGCTTTTGTTTGGCGCGCGGTTAATCGTTTTTCGATGGTATCGCCTTTTATTTCTTTTTCTACAGCATAGAGTTTTTGGATTAGGCTCAGCACCATATCGGCACGTCCCGTTTTGCCCTTGGGCTGTACGGCTTTGGCTTCGATAAACTTTCTTCTGGCATGCGCCCAGCAACCAGCCAGGGTTGCTTGAGTTTTATCATAGGCTTGATAGCCGTCTACTTGCATTAAGCCTTGGTAGCCTTGTAAAAAGTCGGTGATGTAATGACCAGCACGGCCATCTTGGTAGTCATACAGGACAATGTTCTGCGCGCTAAGTGCCGAAGGACTATCACCGCCGCAGCCATATACCCACATGGTGGATTGTGTTTTTTCAGTTTCGATAACTTTGATTCTGGTGTCGTCTGACCAGAGGGCAGGTTGCTCCAGCAGTCGTCGATGCAGGTATTCATATAGAGGTTGTGCTTTTTCTGCCACCTTAACCAGCCACCGGCTCATGGTTTGGCGGTTTAGTTCAACGCCGAAGCTGCTAAACAGTTTTTCTTGACGATAAAGCGGCAGACCATAGTGATATTTGGCACTAATAATTTGCGTTAACAGGCTCGGGGTGGCAATGCTCTTGGGCAAAACACTGGGCACGACGGGTGCGATTTTAATGCTGGTACTGGTGCCATGTTGTTCGCAGTGACGGCAGCTGTATTTGGGGCGGATATGACGCAGCACTTTAATTTGTGCTGGCACGAACTCGAGCTTCTCGCTGACTTCTTCACCCATTTTATGTAAGTCGCCACCGCAGCAGTCGCAGATTTTGTCTTCATCAGCAATGTCATGCACCACGTCTTCGCGAGGGAGGTCTTCAGCAATACGAGGCGCACGAGCTTTCTTGCGCGTGTAAGTAATGGTTTCAGTGGTCGCTTCTGCCTCTGCAACTTCTTCTGCAGTGGGTTCTAGCTCGGCTTCGATTTCATTAAACAGTTCGCCTTGACCATCATAGGCTTCACTACGAGCGGCAAAACGATGCATCAGCGCCAACTGCCACTGTTCCAGCAACCGTTCATATTTTACTTGGTAGGTTTTAGCTTCTGACTGATATTTTTTGGCATCTTTTTGCAATGACAAAACTAGAGCTTTTAAGCTTTCAATATCGTCTGGAAGTGTGCTGGCGTCGGTGTTTTTCATGGGGTGGATTATAGCAAAACACCCCACTTAACGCACTGATAATGAAGGATTTTTAACGATAATTATCACCATAAAGATGAGTAATTTAACGTGGTATGACCCTGCATTTTTTCAATATCGAAGCCTTCTAATAACCACTGCCACTGACGCTCTGTTAACTCAATAGAAGTGCCAGAAAAATGCTTAGGCCATTTAAATTTGTCACGCTCTAAACGCTTATACCAAAGACAAAACCCTGTGCTGTCCCAGTACAGCACCTTGAGTTTGTCACGCTGCTTGTTACAAAACACAAAGAGCGCACCGCTTAAGCTGGATAGTTGCATCTGCTCTTCCACTATCACGGCAAGACCATTGATGCTTTTTCTAAAATCAATCGGCTGCTTGTGCAGATAAATGGCCGAAGGCTCAACAAACATTCTCATGCAGCTAACGCCTTGATTAACTGAGCCAGCCAAGCTGGCTCAACAGCGACAGGAAGCTGCAATTGAGTGCCACGGTAATTTAAAACTAGGCCGCCAGAGCTTTTATTACCAGCTCCCGATAAAACCACCTTGGCAAAATTAGATTTGTTTTGCTCGCGCTCGGCATCAGCCGCTGTTAAAAACTTCCGACGTTTTAAAGCAAAATATTGTTGGCTTAGGTTATTTGCTTGGCAAAAATCTGTAAGACTAAGCCCACTTTGCTCATAAGCGTTAAACAGTTCAGCCCATTGCTCACGACTGCGATGAATGCGTTTGTTCATTATTAGCTCCACAATAAAATACGACGGAGCAGATGATTAGTAAAAATAAACTAGGTTAGAAGGTGTGGTTGGGGTTACGCTTACTTTATATCTCCTAGGGAATGTTTGGTGCAGCAAGTATATAAATAGTTTTTATATTTAGCACTAGCTAAATTTTTGTTTCAGCCCCCTTAAATCAGGGTTTTTAAGTAATTTTAATCAATAAAAGCGC
>JBASZG010000142.1:0-3611 GCA_049277875.1 Venatoribacter sp. | reverse complement strand
GCCACATTACGATAGGGTCGGTCTGTATATTTTTGACGTTGTCGAAGTTTGCTTTGCCGCTTTCGTAGTTGCGTAGCATCCAGCCCATGTGTGAAAACCACAGTCCTTTTTTAGCTGAATATGGGTCTTTCTCAACGTCATCCACATGGCGGTGATGAGTGCGGTGGCCGCTGCACCAATCTAAAATAGTGTTCTGCAAGGCCATGGCACCAAAGAGTGCAAAAAACAAACGCAGTGACCAGTGAGCTTTGTAAGTGTTATGCGACCACATGCGGTGATATCCCGCAGTAATAGCCAGTTCGGTAAGGGAGGTTAAAGCAAAAAAAGCAACCACGGCTGCTAAGCTAAAGCCAACAGAAAAGCCATACCAAGGCGCAATAATGACTGCAACAGGCGTGGTTACGGCAAACATTATTACAGCAGGCCAGTTAATAGGAGCTTGTTCTTTAGATTGAGTCTGCATACAAAAAACTTCTTAGAAAGGAATGCTGGCCATCATACCCTAAGAAGCTGGGTGAAAACACGACGAAAAAACCCCAAAAGTAATTTTACTTTTGGGGTTTTATTGAGCTTAAAACCTAGAGTTAGCCACCGAAATCATCAAGCATGATGTTCTCTGGTTCCACACCTAAGTCGGTCAACATTTTGATGACCGATTGGTTCATGATGGGTGGCCCACACATGTAGAACTCACAGTCTTCGGGCGCGGCGTGGTTTTTCAGGTATTGTTCATACAGTACGTTATGAATAAAGCCGGTTAAACCTGTCCAATTGTCCTCTGGTTGAGGGTCGGACATGGCCACATGCCAAGTGAAGTTGTCGTGTTCTTCGGCCAGCTTGTCGTATTCGTCTTTATAAAACAGTTCTTTTTCAGAGCGTGCGCCATACCAGAAGCTAATTTTACGCTTAGTATCTAAACGCTTAAGCTGATCAAAAATATGTGAACGCATTGGTGCCATGCCTGCACCACCACCGATAAAGACCATTTCAGCGTCGGTGTCTTTAGCGAAGAACTCACCAAAGGGGCCGTACACTGTTACTTTGTCGCCGGGTTTTAGATTAAACACATAGGTCGACATAATACCGGCTTGAATGCCTTCACTGCGGGGAGGAGGCGTAGCAATACGAATATTGAATTTCACTACGCCCTTCTCTTCTGGGTAGTTGGCCATAGAGTAAGCACGAATAGTGTCTTCTTTATTGACCACCTTCAGATCAAAGAATTTAAAGTGTTCCCAGTCGCCACGGAATTTATCTTCAATATCAAAATCTTTAAAGGCAATCTCGTAAGGAGGACATTCAAGCTGAACATAGCCGCCAGCGCGGAAGTCTACATTTTCGCCTTCAGGCAGTTTTAGAGTCAGTTCTTTAATGAAAGTAGCCACGTTAGGGTTAGATACCACTGTGGTTTCCCATTTTTTCACACCGAAGACTTCTTCAGGCACTTGTACCACTAGGTCTTGTTTTACCGCCACTTGACAGGATAAACGCCAGCCTTCACGGGCTTCACCTTTGGTAAAGTGTGACATTTCTGTTGGCAGAATATCGCCACCACCCGCAGTCACCTGACATTTACATTGGCCACAAGTGCCACCGCCGCCACAGGCAGAGGACAAGAAGATATTCTGCCCTGCCAAGGTTTGCAGCAGCTTGCCACCAGCTTCGGCTTCTACGGTTTTTTCACCGTTTACCAAAATTTTAACTTTACCTGTGCTCACCAATTTGGAGCGAGCGGCAAGGATAAAGGCCACCAGTGATATCACTATCACGGTGAACATCACTACGCCTAATACAATAAGTCCAGTTTCACTCACTTTCCCTACTCCTTATAAAGATACGCCAGAGAAGGACATGAAGCCCAATGCCATTAAGCCAGCAGCAAAGAAGGTAATACCAATACCCTGCAGTGGGCCAGGCACATCGCTGTATTTAAGTTTTTCACGGATGGCCGCCAAGGCTACAATCGCCAGCATCCAGCCAAAGCCAGCACCGACACCATACACGGCACTTTCAGCGAAGTTATAGTCACGCTCCACCATGAAAAGTACGCCGCCCATGATGGCGCAGTTCACGGTAATCAAGGGCAAGAAGATACCCAAGGCGTTATACAAAGAAGGCACGTACTTATCTAAGAACATTTCTAAAATTTGTACGATGGCAGCAATCACACCGATGTAAGTGATTAAGCCTAAGAAGCTTAAGTCAATACTGGCATATTCTTCGCCCATCCAAGCCCAAGAACCTTCCTTTAACAGGTAAGTGTTAATCAGGTTGTTGGCTGGAACGGTAATGGTCATCACGATGATGACCGCGATACCTAAGCCAATCGCAGTTTCAATTTTCTTAGACAGTGCCAAAAAGGTACACATGCCCAAGAAAAACGCCAACGCCATGTTTTCAATGAAAACCGCACGAACAAAGAGGCTAATATAGTGTTCCATTAGTGACCTCCAGATTTTTCAGTATTAGGCATAATGCTAAAGTCGGCTTTCTCTTGCATGTCTTTACGGAACAGGCGGATTAAGCAAATGTAACCACCAATCACAAAAAATGCAGAAGGAGGCAGCAATAACAAGCCGTTAGGGATATACCAGCCACCGTCGGTGACCACTGGCAGAATCACTTCGCCTAGTAACTTACCGGCACCAAACAACTCACGCACGACTGCCACAGCAATCAATAAAATGGAATAGCCTAAGCCATTACCAATACCGTCCATAAAGCTCAGTGCAGGGCCATTTGACATTGCATAGGCTTCAGCACGACCCATTACGATACAGTTAGTGATAATCAAACCAACAAACACAGAAAGCTGTTTACTTACCTCATAGGTATAAGCTTTCAGAATTTGGTCTACCACAATCACCAAAGAGGCAATAATGGTCATTTGAATAATGATACGAATGCTGTTTGGAATGTAGCTACGCACCATTGAGATAAACATGCTTGAGAAAGCCGTTACTAAGGTTAAAGCAATACACATTACAAGCGTTACTTTTAGGCTGGAGGTTACTGCCAAGGCAGAACAGATACCTAAAATTTGCACGGTAATGGGGTTGTTATTAAAAAGCGGATCAACCAGCGCTTTTTTCATATCAGCAAAAGACGCCATGCTATACCCCTTGTGCTTTTAAGTTGCTAATGAATTTGCCAAAGCCCTGCTCGCCGAGCCAGAACTTCACTAAGTGGTCAACGCCACGACTGGTTAAAGATGCACCAGACAAGCCATCTACATGGTAAGGATCACTGGCTTCGGCATGACCTTTAATCACAGTCAGGGCCACTTTATCGCCTTCTTTGTACAGTTTCTTGCCAGGCCACAGAGCTTTCCACTTAGGATTATCCACCTCTCCGCCTAAACCAGGAGTTTCGGCGTGAGAGTAAAAGCCCAAGCCCACCAAGGTGTTAAGGTCATCTTTTAAGGCCACAAAGCCGTATAAGGTAGACCACAGGCCATAGCCGTGAACTGGAATAACCATTTCTTGCGAACCATTCGGCAGCTTAACCACAAACAAGTTGGCATATTTGCCTAAGCGTTTGATGCTGGATGGGTCTTCTTCGCTTTTTAAAGCACGAGAGATAGCTGGGTCTTTAGCGGCTTTGTATTGGTC
>JBASZG010000141.1:0-14189 GCA_049277875.1 Venatoribacter sp. | reverse complement strand
TTGATTATGGCTTTAAGCAAATTCAACATTATTCCGCGTAATGGCTTTACAGAATCCTTTGTGCAAATTGGCTCTGCGCTGGAAGTTATTTTGTTGTCTTTTGCTTTGGCAGACCGACTAAACGAAGAAAAGCGCCGTCGTTCAGAAGCTCAAGCTTTAGCGCTTCAAAATGAAAAACTGGCGCGTAAGTCACAAGAAGAAGCTCTAGAGCAAGAGCGCTATGCGCGCCAAGCGCAAGAAAAAGCGCTACAGCATGAACGCGAGGCCCGTGAAGCACAAACCCGTGCCTTAGAAATTCAAATGCAGGCAACTGAAACACTTGAGCGCCGTGTTAAAGAACGTACCGAAGAATTGGAAAATGTGAACCGCCGGCTTGAATTTATGAGCATCACTGACCCACTTACTAACGTGCGCAACCGCCGCTACTTTGACCAAATTATTAAGCGTGAAATGTCGCGTGCCATTCGCCAAAGAGAATCCATTTGTGTACTGATGGTGGATATCGACTTCTTTAAGAAAATTAACGATACCTATGGTCATCAAGCAGGTGATGATGTGTTGCGCGCAGTGGCTCAAGCCATTGGTGATTCTGTGCACCGCAGCACTGATTTATTAGCACGCTACGGCGGTGAAGAGTTTATTCTAGTGCTGCCTAATACCGCAATTGAAGGTGCCCTATACGTTGGCGAAACTGTGCGCACTTCTATTGCTAATTTAGTGTTTGATTATATCTCTCCTGAACTGAGGATTACCGCTAGTATTGGTGTGCATGGTGGCATTCCTGATGCAAGTGTTTCGGATGAGAAATGGACTAAGCTGGCAGACGATGCTCTGTATTATGCGAAGGAAAATGGGCGCAACCAAGTTGTGCTTCATGCTGATATTCCTGAAGATAAGAAACCGCAGTGATGCGGTTTTTTCTTTCTAACGCCACTCTTGCACTCGTGGTATAGTGGCGCGTTTTTAACAATATCTTGGGAGTGTTACTTGTTTAAGAAGCTTATCAATCGAATTTCTGGCCATAAAGAAACCGCCCCCGTGGCTGTGCCTGTAAAAAAACAGCCACAAAGTAACAAGCCAAAGGCGAAAACCAATAAAAAGCAGCCAACGCCTCAGAAAACCTCTGGCCCTAAAAAGCAGGTTGAAGAAGTTTGGTCGCTGGCCGATTTTAAAGTTGAAGAGCAGCCTGGCAAAGTACGCTTTCACGATTTGGATTTGGATGAGCGTATTTTACACGGCATTCATAAACTTGGTTTTAGCTATGCCACTCCCATTCAAGCTGAAACCTTACCTGCCACCCTGCGTGGCCGTGATGCCATTGGGCAGGCTCAAACCGGTACAGGTAAGTCGGCTGCCTTTTTGCTTACTATCTTAAACCGCTTATTAAATACTCAGCCAAGCGAGCGATTTGCCAGCGAACCTCGCGCCTTGGTTATTGCACCAACGCGCGAACTGGTTTTGCAAATTGGTAAAGATGCTGAAGGTTTAGCCAAATACACTGGTTTGAACATTGTCACCGTAGTAGGTGGCATGGACTACGAAAAGCAGCGAGCACAACTACGCAACCATGTGGTCGATGTTTTAGTGGCCACACCTGGCCGCTTGATCGACTTTATGCGCAGCCAAGATGTCTTTTTAGATCAGGTTGAAGTACTGGTACTAGACGAAGCCGATCGTATGCTGGATATGGGCTTTATTCCTGATGTGAAACGCATAGTGCGCAACACCCCACCCAAGCAAGATCGCCAAACCTTACTGTTTTCAGCCACTTTCAACTACGATGTGCGCATTTTAATTGATCAGTGGACGAAAGACCCACTGCAAGTTGTCATTAAGCCAGAGTCGGTTGCCACCGACCGAGTTGAGCAAAAGGCTTATTTAGTTGCAGATATTGATAAATACAAATTGCTCGAAAAAGTGCTAGATGATGAAAAGCCAGAGCTGTGCATTATCTTTGCTAACCGCCGTGATCTAACCCGCAATCTATGCGATAAGTTGGTGAAACGTGGCCATAAGGCGGTGCTTTTGTCGGGCGAAGTAAGCCAAGATAAGCGTATTAAAACCTTAGAGCGTTTCCGCAGTGGCCAAGCCACTATTATGGTTGCCACCGATGTTGCTGGGCGTGGTATTCATATCGACGGCGTGAGCCATGTTATCAATTACACCTTGCCTGAAGATCCAGAAGATTATGTACATCGCATTGGTCGTACTGGCCGTGCTGGTGCCAAGGGTGTGTCGGTTAGCTTTATTTCAGAAGACGATGCCTTCGTTTTGCCCGCTTTAGAAAAATACCTAGGTGCTAAGTTAGAGCTAACTCAACCTGATTTTTAAAACAGGTTGAAGTAGCGCTGCATACCAAACTGAATAATGGTGCCACCGTCGAAGCGATGGCTTAAGTTGGTGCGCTCTACGGTTAGGCGGTAGTCCCATTTATTCCATGTGCGTTCTGCGCCAATGCGAAAGTGCCAGTAGTTGCTGCGGTCGCCAAGCTTATCGTAGTTGTAGGATGCACCATCAAGGCCATCGGCATCTTGCCAAAGATAGCGGGCAACAAAAAACTCAAAATCAAAGCTGTCGGTATGTAAGGTGTAGCTGCCATCTAAGGCGTGCCAAGAGTGGTCTTTATCTAAATAGTTTTCACTAACACGATAACCAAATTTCCAACTGTCGTTGAGCAGCAGGCTGGCGCCAAGTTCGTTGTAATCTTGATACCAAGCCTTTTTATCACCAAAAAACGCATAGCGAGTAGCGGTTAAATCTAGGGCAATATTTTCATTAAAGGGCAGATAGTAGCCAACGAAGCCAGCGCCCTCCAAATAAGCATGGTCGTTTCTGCGGTCAAGGTTGGCGGCCCACGCCCCCAGATAGAAGCCAGAGTTATGCAGCCAAGTAAGGCCAGCGCTGGCGCTTAATTTTCCACGGGTTTGACTAATGCCTTCACGCGTGTAATTACTGGCTAAACCAAGGTTGGCGGTTACTTCGGCGTAAGCTTGGTGGGTTAAGGTGGCGAAAGAAAATAAACTTAAAAATAAGCCAATGCGGGTAACTCGTAGACGCATGAAGAACAATTTTCCGTTATAAATCAAAGATGGCGTATCATACGCTGTTTAGTTTTCTTAGGACACTGCATGCGCCGTTTTAATTCCACTCCAGAGCAATTTCCCAAACGCTATCGCCCTAAGCAATGGATTAAGGTTTTATGGCCTTATTTTATGGAATATCGGCTGCGTATTGCTTTGGCCTTGGCTTGCTTAGTGATTGCTAAGTTAGCCAGTGTTGGTTTGCCGTTTTTATTAAAGTATCAAGTTGATCATTTAATCCAGTTGCCAGAAGTGGTTACAGATTGGTGGTTGTGGTTTCCATTAGGGCTGCTATTAGCCTACGCCGCAGTGCGTTTTCTAACCGTATTTATTGGAGAAGTGCGCGATGTGCTGTTTGGCCGAGTAACTGAACGTGCCATGCGCAGAATGGCGCTGAAAGTATTTGAACATCTGCATTCACTCAGCTTGGAATTTCATTTAAATCGCCAGACGGGTGCCTTACAGCGTGATATCGAACGCGGTACGAATGGTATTAGCTTCATTATGCGTTTTATGATTTTTAATATTATTCCTACCTTCTTGGAGTTGTTTCTAGTAATTGGGCTACTACTGGCTAAATACCCTCCTGTTTTTGCTGCCATCACCAGCGCGGCGGTGGTGCTTTATGTGTATTACTCAATCAAGCTGACTGAATGGCGCACCCACTATGTTCGTGAAGCCAACCGTATGGACTCCAGCACTCATGCGCGCGCCCTAGACAGCCTTCTAAATTACGAAACGGTGAAATACTTTACCGCAGAAAAGCGTGAGGCGGCCTATTACGATGAGGCTCTAAGCAAGTGGGAAGAGGCAAGGCGTATGAATCGCTTTTCGCTCTTTAGCCTAAACAGTGGGCAAGCACTTATCATTAGTCTGGCAATGGCGGCAATGCTGTTGTTTGCTGCTTATTATGTGGTGATTGGCACTATGACCGTGGGCGACTTTACCTTAGTTAATGCGTTTATGTTTCAGCTCTTTTTACCTCTGAATATGCTGGGTTTTGTGTATCGTGAAATTAAAGCGTCGCTGGCCAATATCGAAAGCATGTTTGAACTGCTGGATGAGCAACCAAGCGTTAAAGACGAAGGCGAAAAGCCACTTTTGCTCGGCGCTGGGCAAGTTGAATTTTGCAATGTTAGCTTCGCCTATCAAAGTGAGCGTCCTATTTTGCGCAACCTTAATTTGCGTTTGGAACCGGGAAAAACTCTGGCTGTTGTAGGCAGTAGCGGTGCTGGCAAGTCCACCTTAACTAAACTGCTGTTTCGCTTTTATGACCCCCAACAAGGGCAAATTCTAATTGATGGGCAGGATATTAAAGACGTACCACAAGCACAGTTACGTACTGTACTTGGTATTGTGCCGCAAGACACAGTACTGTTTAACGACAGCTTTAAAAATAACTTGCTCTACGCCAAACCCGATGCCAGCGATACCGAGCTTGATCAAATTATCAAGCTGGCAAAACTTACTCACTTAATTCAAACCAGCCCACAAGGCATGGATACCTTAGTGGGAGAGCGTGGGCTTAAACTTTCTGGTGGAGAAAAGCAGCGCATTGCCATTGCTCGAATGCTGTTAAAAAAACCACATATTATGGTGTTTGATGAAGCCACCTCCTCATTAGACTCCACCACCGAACACAGCATTATGGCGGCCATTAGAGAGGTCGCGGCTGGGCATACCGCTTTAATCATTGCGCACCGCCTATCCACTATTGTCGAAGCCGATAGCATTGCCGTGCTAGAACAAGGGCAGGTGGTCGAGCAGGGCACCCATGCGCAATTGCTGGCTTTGTCTGGGCGTTACGCCGATTTATGGCAGGCGCAACAAGCCTCACAGGAAAATTAACCCATGCACTTACTCTTGGTGGATGCCCTAAATTTAATTCGACGTATTTACGCCGCTGCTGAAAACTCAGAAGTGCCACTAGAGGCCACTCGCAGCCGTTGTCTTTCGGCTATTTTGCGCACGGTCGAGCAACTTCAAACCACTCATTTGGCCATGGTTTTTGAAACCAAAAGCCCCACCTGGCGGCATGCGCTGTGGCCTGATTACAAACTGGCAAGAGCACCCATGCCAGAGCCATTGCAGCAAAATTTGCAAGCTATGCAGCACTATTTTCAAGAACAAGGAATTTTTTGCTTTGAGGTGGCCAATTTTGAAGCAGACGATGTCGTGGCAACCTTGGCTAAAAAAGCCGCCTACGCCAATTTAAAGGTGACTATCATGTCCACAGATAAGGGGTTTTGTCAGTTGATCGAGCCGCGCATTAAGGTTCTTAACTACTTTGAACGCTTTATTTGGGATGAACAGCGAGTGCGTGAAAAATACATGCTTAGCCCAGAGCAGCTTCCCGATTTTCTGGGGCTTACTGGCGATACCACCAATCATTTACCCGGTGTGCCAAGCATTGGCCCTAAAACAGCAGGCCAATTACTCGATCGTTTTGGCGATCTTGATACGCTCTTGCTACAAAGGCAGCAATGCGATAGCAAACTGGCCAAGGCCTTAACTGAACACTGGGAAAGAGCTTTGCTTACACGGCTTTTGGCCAAATTAAAATTAGACGTGGATATTGGCGTGAACCTGCACAGTATGCGTTTTCAAAGCAGCTAACAATATGATGCGCATCTGTTAGAATCCACACTTTTAAGCGCCAGTGAAGACTATGTTTGTTGATATTAAAGTACGCGGCTACCACCTAGACATTTACCACCATGTCAATAATGGCCGTTATTTAGAGTTTCTTGAAGAAGGCCGTTGGGAATACTTTGGCCATCATGGTTTCTTTCAAGAACTGGATGCCAGCGGTTTGGCCTTTGTGATTGCCAATATCAATATCAGCTACCGCCGCCCCGCCTTTGCTGGCGAAACCATTCGAGTGCTTACTCGCATGGAGTTTATTGGTAATAAAAGCGCTAAAGCCATTCAGGAAGTGCGTTTACTCAAAGAGGGCAAAGTGGCCGACCTGATTGTTGATGCCACTGTCACTTTCTGTTTAATGGATGAGCGCACGCAAAAAGCCACCGCGATAGTAGGCGCTTTGCGTCATAAATTAGAAACTATGGTGGCAGAGGGCAAAGCTTATGAGCACTAAAGAAGTGCTTGCAGAAATACAAAGCTTTTTGGGCTGTGAAACTCCAGATGCCTGGATTGTCGCAGCGCTAAAAAATCAAAAAATTTTGCTAATAGACCATGCCAACTGCGAGAAAAAAGCCGCTACCCAAGGCATGAACTTGCTCTATAAGCACACCCATCTTGATGACTTGCTTAAAAAAATGAGCCAGCTTGCACGCGAAGAATTACTCCACTTCGAGCAAGTAGTGGATATCATGCGTGAGCGCGGCGTGCGTTATAAACACCTTTCATCTTCACGCTATGCCGCTAAACTGCATGAGCACGTACGCAAGGGGGTGTCTGAAGAGCTAGTGGATATATTAATTATCGGTGCCTTCATTGAAGCTCGTTCGTGTGAACGCTTTGCTAAGCTGGCGCCGTTTTTAGATGATCAACTGGCTAAGTTTTATCGCTCGTTGCTGCGCTCTGAAGGTCGCCATTATCAAAATTATTTAACGCTTGCGGCTCAATACGCTAAGCAGCCCATTACCCAGCGAGTAGAACAATTTCGCCAATGGGAAAAAGAACTGATTGAAAGTCCAGATCCGGTGTTTCGTTTTCACAGCGGTATTCCAGTCAATACAACACAAGAATAAAACTATGATAGAACTACTTAAACCTTGGCAAGCACAAGACTTATCTGGTTGGACACGCTCCGGCAAAGAAGGCGCTCCTACCGTGCACTTTTTGCATGGTAATGGCTTTAGCTCAACCACCTTGCTTCCCGTGGGCTTGGGCTTGCCAGCAGATTGGAATTTACTATTTACCGACGTCCCTGGGCATGGCCTGTCGGTTCAGCCCAAAGGCTATATGCCCGACTGGCTAGGCATGGCGCGTAAAATTGGTGACGCTCTTGCAGCGCGTGTTAGCGGCCCGATTATTGGCGTTGGTCATTCAATGGGCGGGGTTATGACTTTAATGATTGCAGCAGAGCGCCCCGAATTATTTAGCCGTATTGTTTTGCTTGATCCTATTTTCTTCACTCCAGAAATTATCATGCTGCAACGTTTGGCGCGTAAAACTGGGCTATGGCGTCGTAATAAATTGGTTGTCCGAACCACCTCACGGCGTAAGCACTGGCCCGATCAAGCCAGCATGAAAGCCGATTTAGCCCGCAAAGAGTTATACAAAAGCTGGCGTGATGACGCCCTGCAAGCCTTTGTTGAAGGTGGCAGTAAGCCTGCGCCAGAAGGCGGAGTAGAACTGTGCTGCGCTCCAGAATGGGAAGCTTCAATCTTTGGCTCTTACCCACGCGGATTATGGCAAGCGGCTCGAACCGTTCAGGTGCCTGTGCATATTTTATTGGCCGAGCAGTCTTACGACTTTATCAAGCGTTCGGCTGTGCGTGCCCAAAAAGCCAACGCCAAGGTGGAATATCAGGTTGTACCTGGAAGCCATTGCTTCCCAATGGAAAGCCCTGAAAGAGTGGTGGAATTTCTATTAAATTTGCCGCAATAATTCTTTGTCAAACGAAAATAGGTAGGCTATTGTAAGCCTCGTTATAACAACAATAGAGAACAACGAGAGACCCTATGAGCATGGAGATTCAGGCCGCATTAGATGTCGCCGATGAAACCGATTCTTTCTTACAAATTACCGACATCATTTACGATAAAGAAGCCGATCTTGGCTATAACGACCTAAGTGCGTCAGAAAAAGTAATTTACTGCATTGATGGCTTGTTACGCGAGGTTGAAAATGGTGGTTTTGTGCAGTTCTTTCGCCAAGACGCTGGCGCTTATGCCGAAGACACCTTGCTTGCTTTAGAAGCCATTAAAGCCAAAGACAGCCAAGCTGTTTTTCAATCTGTTCTTAATTTATTCCCAAATGCCCAAGTTCCAAGCGATGAAAACGCGCGCTTAGAGCTGTTTGAACACATTGAAAGTGATCAGGCTGATACTCTTTCCGAGTTAGACGAGCAGTTCCATGAAACAGGTGAGAACTTGGTGGCGCTAAGTCTTAACTATGTGCAAAAGAATCTGAAAAACTTTAAGTAGCTGTAAGTTAAATCGAAAGGACTTGATTTTGTTCGTTCGTACCGTTAAAAAGGCCCCTTCCAATAACAATAAATAAGGAAACACTATGTTACGTTTAATTTCTGCATTCATTTTATCCGCTTTAATGATTCTTCCAGCTCAGGCCATGAAGGTAAACGGCGTGGATATGGATGAAACAGTTACCCTTGAAGGTCAAAATTTAGTGCTTAATGGTGCAGGTGTGCGCGTTAAGTGGTTTGTGAAAGGCTACGTCGCCGGTCTTTATTTACAAGAAAAAAGCAACGACGCCGAAGCCATTATCACTGCTGACGCACCGCTGGCTGTGCGTCTTGTGATTACCTCAAGCTTAATTACTCCAGAACGTATGAGTGAATCTACTCGTGATGGCTTTGTGCGCTCTACACAAGGCAACATAGCGCCAATTGAAGCCGAAATTGACGGCATGATTTCTGCGTTTAAAGACAAAGTAGAAGAAAACGACGTGTTCGACTTGGTTTATGTACCCGGTACTGGCGTTGAGGTGTTTCGCAATGGCGAAAGAAAGGCCACCGTTGCTGGCATGGAATTTAAAAAAGCCATGTTTGGCATCTGGCTGTCTAAAAACAACATTCAGAAAGATTTGAAAAAAGCCATGGTTGGCCAGTAATACCTCAATTGGCCAGCTTGTGTTGATGCATAAGCTGGCCATTTTGGCCCTTCACTCATGCAACGTGATGCTTTTATTCCTGACTCCATCCCCATTTTAGTTGTTGACGATGACCCAACCGTTATTGAAGTTTCTCGATTGGTTTTGTCTCATTTTCGCTTTCAACAAAGCCGTCTCAAACTGATTGAAGCCCACAGCGCTAAAGATGCCAAAATCATTTTGCAGCAGCGCACCGACATTGCCCTGATTTTATTAGACGTAGTAATGGAGCAAGATGATTCTGGTCTAGCCTTGGTTAATTACATCCGTAATGAATTAAACAACCACCGCATTCGCATTTTGCTGCGCACCGGCCAACCCGGTTATGCTCCAGAGCAACAGGTCGTAATTGATTATGATATCAACGACTATTTATTAAAGTCGGAGATAACTCAGGCGCGTTTAACGCTTTCCATTACCAGCGCACTGCGCAGCTATTTCGATATTTTGCTGGCCGAAGAGTTAACGAAAAAAAACTTGGAGGCCGAGCGCGAAAAAGACATTGCTACTCGCGCCTCTGAAGCAAAAACGCGTTATTTCGCGCACCTTAGCCATGAGTTAAGAGGTGCAATAAATGTTATTTCTGGCACCACTGAGCTTTTGGCTGATCGGGTGCAAGGTAACGACAATCAAGAGTTATTGCGCCGCCTAGTTCATTCCAAAGACACTCTACTGGAACTGATAAACAGCGTTTTGGATATTGCCAAAATCGAAGCTGGCAAAGAACAGTTACACCAAGGGGATTTTTCCATTTCGCAACTGTTTGACAAGCTGCGCTCTATTTTCGCCTCTAGTATGGCGCTGAAAAACATTCATTTTCAAATTAACCTGATTGAGCCAATGCCTGTACGGGTGCGTGGCGATGCTCAAAAAATTCAACAGGTGGTGAGTAATCTGCTTAGTAATGCCCTAAAGTTCACTCCTTTTTCGGGCAGTGTTTTAGTTACTGTGCAGTGCCTTGTAAGCACAGAGCAGGCGCAGTTGCAGGTACTGGTTGCCGACACTGGCGCTGGCATTGCCAACGACAAGCTCGACGTTATTTTTAATGCCTACGAGCAAGCAAACCAAGGCATTGCTAAGCAATATGGTGGAACAGGGCTAGGGCTTAGTCTTTCAAAGCAATTAGCCACATTGATGAACGCCGAGCTTTATGTGCGCAGCTCGCTAGGTAAGGGCAGTACCTTTTATTTTAACGTTCCTGTAAGTCTGCCTTCGGATCAAGGTATTACTGCAGAGCTACAGCCTAAGCAAGATAAGCTTTCGTTAGCCGGTTTAACCCTAGCCGTGTGCGAAGATGACTACGTTAGTCAGCAAGTGCTTAAGCATTTTTTGAACAAGCACGGGGCGCAGGTCGTGCTGTTTCAATCGGGTGAGGAATTGCTGGCTTATCCAAAGCTACCTAGCTTAAACGTCATTCTTTTAGACTACTATCTAACCGGCCAAGACGGAGCTGATGTCGCTACAAAGCTTAGGCAGCAGCATATTACCGCCCCTATTTTGGCGCTATCTGGCATTGTTTCTGCTGCAGATAAAGAGCGCTGCCTTGCCGCTGGAGTAAATCAAGTTATTACCAAGCCCATTGATTTTAACGAGCTATTACAGCGGCTAAGCCAGCTACTTTAGGTTTAGGCGTTTGCGTCTTTTCTATTCATGGTTGAAATGTATTTTAAACGCTCGATGATGGCATGATTGACGCTGCCTTTGGGGTAGCTGCCGTTTTTATTTAGCTTGCCAGCCGGGCAATCAAACAGCAGTTCCATCGCTTGTTCGACTGTTGCCACGGTATGAATATGGAACTTCTTCTCGGCTACGGCGCTAACCACTTCATCGTTTAAAAGCAGGTTGCGTTTATTCGAGGCAGGAATAATAACGCCTTGCTCGCCTGTTAGGCCACGCGCAGCACAGAGTCTAAAGAAGCCTTCAATTTTTTCATTAACGCCACCAATAGCCTGCACTTCACCGTATTGGTTCATCGATCCAGTAATGGCAAAGTTTTGTGAAATAGGAAGCTGGGTTAGCGCAGAAATTAAGCACATGCACTCAGCCACAGAGGCGCTGTCACCGTCGATATAACCGTAAGATTGTTCCATCGCAATGTGGGCGGAAATCGCTAAGGGGAAATCTTGAGCATATTTGTTTCCCAAAAAGCCGCTTAAAATCATTACGCCCTTAGAATGAATAGCTTGGCCAAGGTTAGCCTCGCGTTCAATATCCACCACACCTTTGCTGCCAGGGTAAACCGTGGCGGTAATGCGTGCCGGTGAGCCAAAGCTGGTGTCGCCTAACGACATTACGGTAAGGCCATTGATTTTACCTACGGCTTGGCCGCTGGTTTCCAACAGTACAGTGCCATCAAGCATTTGCTCGAATAATTTATCGTAAACACGGCTGGTGCGTTCTTGTTTGGCTTTAATGGCGCGATCTATGTGCGATGAGTCAATTAGCTTATCGCCTGCGAGTTTGCGGATAAAGTCGGCTTCAGCCAGCAAATCAAATTGCTCGCCAATTCGAGCGCTTAAAACACCTTGCTGCTCGGCTAATCGTGCACTAAAGCGCACCATTGTTATAACCGCAGCTTGGGTTAGATCGGCGTACTCTTGTTCATTAATGCGGTGTTTAAGCAAGCGGGCATAGGCTTTTAGATAGTTGTTATCTAAGGGTAAATCGCTGTCAAAATCGACCACAGTGCGAAATAAACGGCGAAAGTCTTCATCGTATTCTTGCAACAGGTAATAGACTTCGCGTGAACCAACCAACACCAATTTGAAATTCAGCGGTATCACCGCTGGAATAAGGGTGGTGGTGTTAATTAGCCCCATTTCTGAGTAAGGCGATTCCATTTTTAATTGGCGAGCTTGTAGCGCCCGTTTTAGGCCGTCCCAGACAAAGGGTTCAGTTAATACCTTTTCAGCATCCAGCATCAAATAACCACCGTTGGCTTTATGCAGCGCTCCGGGAGAAATATGACGGTAGTTGGTGATTAAAGCACCCTGATCACTGGTGTATTCAATTCGGCCAAAAAGGTTGGCGTAGCTTGGGTGTGGCTCGTACACCACAGGCGCACCACTGCCAGCACCATGATGAGTGGCTATGTTGGGCAGCAGGCTGTCTTCCAACACATTGCGTTTAACGTACTCATCACGAATTTCTAATAAGCGTTCTTCAACCAGCTCTTCCATTACCAAGCGAGGCAGAAACTCTTGTAACTGCTTGATATAGCTTTGAATATCGGTGTGCTGTTGAAACTGGGTTTGCAGTGGCTCTAACAGTGGTGAAATAGCTTCTTTAATGGTTTCACGGTTAAGCTCACGCAGGCTGTTACTGCTTTCACGCTTCCATTGTGGCAATTCCGCCAGTTGGTCGCTTAGTTGTTGTTCTAAATCGGCAATATCATCGTGAAAAATGTCACGTTCTGCTTCGCTAAATTGAGCAAATTCGGTTTCATCCAAGGCTTTGCCATCGCGCATAGGCGTAAAGCTAATGGTGCTTGAATCGCGGTACACAGCCACATTGCGTTTATGTGCTTCGCGTTCGACCTGTTCAATGGCTTTGTCGTATTTGCGATTAAAAATATGATCAATGGCTGATTTTTTTTGCTGGTAACTGGGGTGCTCGAATACGGCTGGGAAGGTGGCCATAAGTTGATCAATTAACTCATTTAACAGTTGCTTAAAACCTTCGGCTTCTTCTGGCTGAAGTTCCAGTGATAACGGCTCGCGAGGGTTGTGGAAGTTATTTACATAGCACCAAACACTGGGGGTGATTTGGCGCTTGGCCTCGCTTTTTAAATAATCCAACACATAAGACGAACGCCCAGTTCCAGTTTCCCCCATAACAAAAATGTTATAGCCGGGGCGCTCCATGGCCACGCCAAATTGAATCGCATTCACCGCTCGTTCTTGGCCTAAAACGCCGTGAAAGGGTTCAAGTTTGCTGGTGTTTTTAAAATTAAATACCGAGGCGGCAATGTGCTGGGTTAGCGCATTGGCAGAAAGAAGGGTAGAGGACTTAGCCATAAATAAAAATCTTAAATAAAAACAATGGGCTTAGTTTAGCAAAATCAACGAGATAGAGTGAGAAGGAAGTTAAACACTTGAAAAATAAAAGTGAATTCGTTAATGTGCGCGCTCCCAAGTTCTTTGGGGTTGTTATGGTGGCCTCTGCCGGTCCCTTCGCAATGATAGTCCATGAACCCCGCCAGGCCCGGAAGGGAGCAACGGTAGTGGATAACTCATGTGCCGAGGTGTGGCTGGTGGAGGTCATCTCCAGATCTTCAAGCCCACCAGATTATTTAAAATCCTGACATTCCTTAAGTGACAAGGTATCATGCTCGCACATTTTCAGCGCTTCACTGGAATTAAATGAGTTATCAAGTACTTGCACGCAAATGGCGGCCTCGTTTTTTTGATGAAATGGTTGGCCAAGAACACGTTTTACGCGCTCTAATCAACGCCTTAAACAAGCAGCAGTTGCATCATGCCTATTTATTCACTGGCACCCGTGGGGTGGGCAAAACCACCATTGCGCGTATTTTGGCTAAATGCCTTAACTGCGAACAGGGTATCAGTGCACGCCCTTGCGGTGAATGTAGTGCCTGTAAAGAAATTGCCGAAGGCCGCTTTGTAGACTTAATTGAAGTGGACGCGGCTTCGCGCACCAAAGTAGAAGACACGCGTGAGCTTTTAGACAACGTGCAATACGCACCCACTCGTGGTCGTTTTAAGGTGTACCTAATAGACGAAGTGCACATGCTCTCCTCGCACAGTTTTAACGCGCTGTTAAAAACCCTCGAAGAGCCGCCTGCACACGTTAAGTTTTTACTTGCCACCACCGATCCGCAAAAGCTACCTATTACGGTGTTATCGCGTTGCTTGCAGTTCAATCTTAAAAACATGGCACCGCAGCAAGTAGTCGAGCACTTAACCAATGTGTTAAACACCGAAAACATTCCCTTTGAAGACAGTGCTTTGTGGCAACTTGGCCGCGCCGCGCAAGGTAGTATGCGTGATGCACTTAGTCTTACCGACCAAGCCATCGCCTATGGCGAAGGTCAGGTTATGGAAGCCCAAGTCAATACCATGCTTGGCACTATGGATCGGGGCCGCTTATTTAAATTGGCCGAGCTTATGGCTAAGGCCGATGCCTCAGAACTGCTTAACTTAATTAAGCAAATGGCCGAGCAAGCCGTTGATTACGATGAAGCCTTGCAAGGTTTGCTATCTATTTGGCACCGCACCGCTTTGGCTCAGGTGGTTCCTGCTGCTATCGACAACAGCGAAGGTGAACGCGACGCTATTTTGCAACTGGCCG
>JBASZG010000140.1:0-4916 GCA_049277875.1 Venatoribacter sp. | reverse complement strand
ACCAAACAGTATATCGCCACATTCAATAACGATATTTCCCGATGCATTTATATTTAACTTGGAAATATTATAGGCTTCAGCATAGTGCGAGATCTTCAGATGGCCATCAACATTAATAGTAACTTCTGTACCTGGATTCGCTGCTCTAATATCGCTATTTAATTGAGCCGCATTCTCACTGCCGCCCAAACTAAACGGAGATCCAACACCTGGCGTTCCTGGCGTTCCCGCAACCCCCCCCTTATCTACTACTACCACATCAAAAACTGTGTTGATTGAACTAACGGATTTAGCAGTGCCACTGCTAGCGCTGATGTCTGCACCAACCAAACAGCTACTGTTTGCAGCCGCACAACCAGTTACTGAAATATTGCTTACTTTTACTTCGCTATTGCCAACATCCAAGCTCAAGCTTTGACCTTGTAAAGCTAAAACATCTGCAATATCGGCATCGCCAACATCTAGTACATATTGGCGGAATGCGTTTACGCCCGCCCACGCTACCAATTGAGTATTAGTCTGAGCATGAGCTACTACGTTGGCTTCTTGTTTTGCATCCTGAGTGCGCACAACCGTAACCGTCACGGTCATGGCCGTTATTCCCATCAGGAGAACGAATAAAAGTGTCGCCAAGCCTCTCTGATTTTTTATTTTTTCCATTGATTTACCCTCATACGTGAGAATTCAAATAATTCATTAAGCTTTTATATTAGTCAGGCAAACGCGTCTGATTTTATCGCGACTTGCTGAACCATATTCGTATTTTTTTAACCCGGTGATAATTAGCATTTGCTCCCCTACGGCTTCGCCGATACCGAATGGAACGCAACTGGAAGCAACAACAGAAAAATCAAAAACGGGAGTGGCGGTAGTGCTCATGACCGCAGCAACTGGCTGCACCACGGTCCAAGCCGCAGTACTTAAGTTCGCAGAGGCATTACAGTTCGCGGATAAAAGCACTAGTCTATGCGTAATTCTTGGGGCTGTGCCTGATATTTGAGAACCAAAACCACGACAAGTATAACTAGGAGCAGGAGGTGCTGCATTTAATGGATCAAAGTTACTTACATAACGCCAAAAAACAGCAGAGTTACCATCGAATGCCCCTTCAGCGATATCGTCTGCATTCCCCGAGCCATAACCAGCTTCCTGAACTAATTTTTGCACCGTTAACATACCAATTTCTAGCTGAGTTTCATATTCAGCGTCTTCGGATGAGACTAGGCCTAAAAAACTGACCTGTTTAAAATATACTAAAATAGTGAGCATTAGCAGAGCGGCAATCACCAGCCCTACTAGCAACTCAACCAATGTAAAGCCATTTTTACGCATTGTTATCTTCCTACCACAAAGCAGTCATCACTATATGTGCCACTCGCACATTGCTGAGCATTGGCGGCACTGGTTGCGCTCGCTGCCAACACAGGAAATTCAACAACGAATCCAGCACCGTTATCCTCGTTAACGATAGCACAGGCCACATGATACGTCTTACTGCCTAATGTAAAGTCAGTAGTGTCTACAGAGGTTGCGGCGCACATATTTGCTGCATTAGGATTATTAGCACTGGCATGTAAGCGTTCTTGTAGTGTGTCGATAACAACCATCTGCTCATTAGAGTTACCTTGAACTTTCAACATATCTTTTAATAGCGAGCCATTAGCCAGCAACACCAAAGCAAAAATTAAGAAGGCAACAAGGGACTCAATCAGCGTGACGCCTTGTTGCTTAAATAAGGGTAACTGTTGTGCTTTCATTATTTTTCTCGACTACGAAGTCTTGGCTGATATCACTTACGCAACCTGTTGTGGCCACGAGTAAACCTGATGATGTAAAAAATAAACAGCTTACTGCTGTATCATCATTTTCTTTAATTTCAACACCATTCGAAATTGCTGTGCGTTTTATTAAGACTCTATCTGTTGCCGTACAAGAGGAGGTCGAAGGGAAAGCGACTACCGTTATAACATTGTCATCAATGCATACCCCTGCCGCTGTGTCGCCTATTCCTCTGCTATTGGCATTGCGTAGCGCAGTGGTTTTAGCTTTAAGCACAGAGCTTTGAAAAGCTGAAGCGGCATTTCTGATTTGTACGCCGTCTATCCAGGAATTTGTTAGCGAACTGCTCGCAACGATTAAACTGCCAATAATGGCAATAACAATAATCAGCTCTAAAATGGTAAATCCTTTACTTTTTTGCATCATATTCGCCCTCGCTTAGTCCCAGCCTGTAACAGGAACACTGCAGGAGGCAAACGTTCTTGTGCCATCGTTCTTCAATGTCAGAATGCAACCATTCACTCTGCCCGCAGCACCCGTCGCTGTCAGTGTGTAGTCTGTACCGTCTGTCGAAGTGTATGCGTACGCAAAATCATTAGAACTGGCACGCCACATAGTAAAAGCGGCTTCAATCTGAGCGGTCGTGCCCAGAGGTTGAGCACCTGACGGAATAGGATATGCAAGAGTGCGCTGATAGATATTTTCCACGACCAACGATAAAGCAATAAGATTGGATTGCGCGGCGCTGATTTGAGACTTGGCAATTTGATTCTGATAGCTTGGCACAGCAACAGCCGCCAAAATAGCAACGATTGCCACGGTGATCATTAGCTCAATTAACGTAAAACCCTTGTTGATTTTCATAATTTCCTCTATGAGCTGGTTCGATTTTTATAATTTAGATTCGCCATGCTAGCAAAGGGTTAGACTCTTGTCTGTATTTGAGTCGCTTAAGCTCAGCTATTTTTCTTATTAATACGTTGCTTATTTACCCCACACCCAACACGTGCGAGGCGATAATAAGGTAAACCACCACACCTGCGACGTCGCAGATAGAGGTAACCAGCGGTGCGCTGGCGCTGGCAGGGTCGAAGCCCAATTTGTTCAGTACAAAGGGCAGTGCCAAGCCCACCAAGCAACCAACCATCACAATAGACACCATGCTAAGCGATACCACTATTGCAACCATCACGCCTTGGTCGCCGCCGCGCCAGAAGCCAAGCCCGGCCACGGCTGCCGCCATAGTGCCACCTAACGCTAGAGCCACTAAGGTTTCACGCCCGGTTAGCATTAGCCAGTCTTTAATCACGACTTCGCCTGTGGCTAAGGCACGCACCATTAGGGTAGAAGACTGCGACCCTGCGTTACCGCCACTGCCCACCAGCAGCGGCAAGAAGAACACTAAGACTAGGTTGGCTTCGATAATGTCTTCGTAATGGGCAATACCCAAGCCTGAAAGCAGATTACCAAACACCAAAAACACCAACCAAAACACCCGCTTACGGTATAGAAGGCCAATGGTGGCGTCTTTAAAGCTGCCTGTTACCGTGCCCATACCAGCGGCTTTATGGAAGTCGTCTTCCATTTCTTCGTTGACTACGTCCATCGCGTCGTCGTAGGTCACGATACCCAACAAAGTGCCGTCTTCATCGGTAATAGGTAGGGCCAGTAAGTCGTAGCGGGCAATAATTTTGGCTACGTCTTCTTGGTCGTCGGATACCTTGGCACTGACCACCTCGGTAACCATTAAATCTTTAATTTGGGTATCGGGATCGGCCAGAATCAATTCACGCAACGACACCACGCCCAACAGATGGCGGTTTAGGTCAACCACATAGGCGTGGTAAATGGTTTCGGCGTCGGGGGCTTCGCGGCGAATGATTTTCATCGCCTGTTCAACCGTCATGTTTTTACGCAAAACGGCAAATTCGGTGGTCATTAACGCGCCAGCGGTGCCTTCCATGTGGGCTGCAAGCGTGCGTATGTCTTCTCGTTCGTCTAACGCCAAAGCTTGCAACAGGCTTTCACGCAGGCCTTTGCTAAAACGTTTAAACAGGTCGATTTTTTCGTCGGCAGGCATTTCGTTTACCAACTTGGCCAAGCTTAAACGTGGCAGCTCGGTAGCTAAACGAATTTGTTGTTCGGGTTCAAAATAGCTAAAAATTTCAGCGCGATCAGGTAAGCGTTCAAGCACACGCCAGGCTTGGTTAGGCTCTAGCATTTCAAGAATATCGGCAACGTCCATAGGGTGAAGACTAGACACCACTTCCGTTGCAGAAGTGATGCGATTTTGTTGAATGAGGTCGATTAATTGTTGTACGACTACTTCGTTTTCTTCACTCATGATAACTCCTCCAGACGCTGCGCATACTAGAGGAATGCCCTACTCTTGGCAATCTTGCTTGGCCACCTCTAGCACACTTGTACCACTTATTTGCTGCTTAAAAATCAATCGCTTAGTAATACTAGACGGTATTTCTTCGCCATGATGAGTAACGTACAACAGAGTGATATTTTTTTGTTCGGCCAGTTTGTTAATAAAGGCCAGCACCATCAGCCGACTGGGGTCGTCTAGCCCTTGGCAGGGTTCGTCTAGAATCAGCAACGGGGGTTGTTTAATCAGGGCGCGGGCAATCAGCACTAGGCGCAATTCACCATAAGAAAGGTGCTGCAAGCTTTGGTTGGCCTTGTGGCGCAAACCAATAATTTCAAGCCATTTCAGCGCCAGTTGTTTGTCGTCGTCGCCTGTAGCGCGATACAACCCAATGCTGTCGTACAGCCCCGAAATTACCGTACTTAGCACGTTGGTGCTGGCTTTGTATTCCCACTGCAAAGACGATGACACTATGCCAATGTACTTTTTAATATCCCAAATACTTTCACCGCTGCCGCGTTGAATGCCAAACAAACGCAAATTATTGGTGTAGCACTGCGGGTTATCGCCGGTAATAAGTTGCAACAAGCTGGTTTTGCCGCTGCCATTTGGCCCCTGAATAGCCCAGTGCTCACCGGGGTTTACTTGCCAGTTAAGGCCTTCAAATAGCACTCGTTCGCCATACTGAATGCGCACATTATGTAACTGCACAAGCGGTTGTTGCGCGGGTAACTGCAAGGCTTTATTGGCGGGCGGAAACTCG
>JBASZG010000139.1:0-6448 GCA_049277875.1 Venatoribacter sp. | reverse complement strand
GGCAATCGATCTTGTTTTTCCGTTAACGATAGAGTTGTCGTTTCAGTAGCCGCTATTGACGCAAAGGCTCGTCGAATTTCACTGTCCGTCTCTCCAAGCATCACCTAACAACTCACTCCAGCCGATGCTGTTTCATGATAGGGCTTAATTCGGGCGATAAAGAGATTTGCTCAAACAAAAGCTCTTACGGCAAGGTGGAGGTGGCTATGATACACTGCGCACCACTATGTCATATCGCCAAATAACGGTATCTATATAATGGCCTTACAATTTCAAAACTACATAAACCTAGATGCCAAACAACGTTTTGATACGTTTATTGGCGATCTTTCAAAAACTAATCGAACGCCCAGTTATTATGTTGATTGGAGCAAAGTGCTTAATAATGTTAAAAAACATGAATTAAGTTTGCACACACTAAACTACCTAATTGGCAAAGAAAACATTTATACAGAGGCCTTATCTCTTTTTGAAAAGCAGCCAGAACTGGTTAAAGCTATTCCTATATTATTAGCCTGCAGAGAATCTAGCCTAGATGTATTAAAGATTGATAATAAAAATGATATGAGCTTCTACAGCTTAGATTTCGATAACATCGACTCTACTAACATAGTTGCTTACGTTGATTTCTGCTTGGAGTCTAACCTGCTTGGTTTCTTGGAAAAAGGTATTAATAAAAATCTAGTAGACTATGTTTTTGGTGTTGAAGTAGGTTTAGACAGCAATGCCAGAAAGAACAGAAGCGGCAAGGTTATGGAGGCCATATTAAATAGATACGTAATAGCAGCTTGCGAACGACTTAAACTAGAGCATAAATCTCAAGCATCACCCGCCTATATTCTTAAAGAATGGGGCGTAACCGTTCCTAAAAATGAAGCAGAACGTAACTTTGATGAAGCTGTATTTAACCCAAGAACTAAAAAGCTATGGCTTATAGAAACTAATTACTACGGTGGTGGTGGTAGCAAACTCAAGGCTGTAGCAGGTGAGTTTTCAGATTTAGACAAACTTATTAAAAATGAAAGCCAAAATATTGAGTTTGTATGGGTAACTGATGGCCAAGGCTGGAATACTAGCCGAAACCCATTACTAGAAGCCTTTTCTCAGATCGATTACATATTCAATCTGGCTATGCTAAAAAACGACTTTTTATTTCACTTATTTCAAATCAGTAATCATGCTTAAAGATGAATTAACCAAACCATTTTTAAAGTGGGCAGGTGGTAAGTTTAAAATTATTGATAAAATTTTAGCCGAGCTGCCTAGCGGAAAACGCCTTATCGAGCCTTTTGTGGGGTCGGGGGCGGTATTTTTAAATGCTCCTTTTGATAAGTTCTTGTTGGCAGATACCAACGAAGATTTAATTAATCTATTTACTTTTATTCAGCAAGAGGGCCAAGCCTTTGCTGATTACGCTTCAGCATTGTTTACTCCTGAAAATAACCAAGCAGAAGTGTTTTATGAACTACGTGCAGAATTTAACTCCACCGCAGACAGAAAAAGAAAAGCCGCTTTATTTATTTATCTAAATCGCCACTGTTTTAATGGACTGTATCGTTGCAATTCTAAAGGGGGATTTAACGTGCCTTTCGGGCGTTATACTAAACCAACATTCCCTTATGCAGAGGTAATGAATTTTCACGCCAAAAGCCAAAACGCAGAATTTGTGCATCAGGATTTTATCGCCACTATGGATATGGCTAACTCTGGTGATGTGGTGTATTGCGACCCGCCCTATGCACCGCTAAGCTCAACAGCTAACTTTAGTGACTACACGGCTGCGGGTTTTAGCCAAGAGCAACAACAGCAACTGGCAGATAAAGCACAGGAATTAAGCCTGCGTGGTGTGAGTGTTATCATCAGTAACCACGACACTCCTTTTACGCGTGAAATCTATCAAAAAGCCAGCATTACCGAATTTGATGTGCAACGCTTTATTTCCAGTAAAGCCAACCAACGTAACAAGGCACCTGAGATAGTGGCTTGTTTTTAACTACAAGGACAGTATATGGAGTACCCCACAAGCTTAGGTAAGCATTACTTATTGGCTGAACATAGCGACAGCTATAATTCCAGTCTGGTTCTGGCCGATGCCAGCCAAGATATCTATCTTTACCAAGCAAACTGCCTAGATTTGATGGATAAAATTTTAGCCAAACACCCTAATGGTGTATTCGACGCAATTTTTGCCGATCCACCATACTTTCTTTCTAACGACGGCTTTACTTGTAGCTCTGGCAAAAAAGTATCGGTGAATAAGGGTAAATGGGATAAGTCCTTGGGTGTCGATCAAATGCATAGCTTTAATAAACTCTGGCTAAGTAAGTGCCAACAACTACTTAAACCGAATGGCACAATTTGGGTTTCTGGCACCATGCATAATATCTTCTCGGTTGGCCTTGCCATGCAAGAATTGGGTTTGAAAGTGCTTAACGATATCACTTGGGAAAAACCCAACCCACCACCTAACTTATCTTGTCGTTACTTCACGCACTCCACCGAAACACTTATATGGGCGGGAAAAAATAGCAAAACCAAACATTTCTTTAATTATGAAAAAATGAAGCTGGATAATGGCGGAAAGCAGATGAAATCTGTTTGGCGCATAGCGCCACCCAGTAAACAAGAAAAAGCATTAGGCAAACATCCAACGCAAAAACCCCTAGAGCTTTTAATGCGCTGCATAGAAGCCGCAACTAATTCTGGCGACTTTGTTTTTGATCCTTTCATGGGCAGTGGCACTACAGGAGTGGCGGCAAGTTTACTTAAACGTAAGTTCTGTGGTGTAGAACAACAAGCGGAATTTATTCAATTGGCCGTCAAACGGCTACAAGAGGTAGAGTTTTAGTTATGGAAAGACAAGAAGCATTACACAAGCTGAAATCGCTTATTGGACAAGATTTGCATGCACTGGCAAAAAAATTCCAAGTAACCATAGTTGCAGAAAATGGCAAGGTAAATAAAGGCTGGGCTGGGCACGTTTGCGAGCGTTATTTAGGCTTGCCCATCAATTCGTCACAGAGCCCTAATTTTGGCTCTTGGGAGCTGAAATCCATCCCATTAAAGCACCTTAAAAATGGACAATTAGCCTTTAAAGAAACTATGGCTATTACCATGATTGACCCTTGGGAAGTGAGTCATAAAACGTTTGAAGAAAGCCATTTATACGCCAAACTACGAAAAGCTGTCTGTGTTGCTCGGATAGTGGGTAGCGATTATTCAGAGCCCACCACTATTCATTCAGTAACCACCTTAGATCTTGAAGGGGAGTTGTTAGAGCGGGTCAAACAGGATTACGAACTGATTAGATCCTGCATCCAAGACCCTACGCGCGGCTTTGAAAAACTAACCGGAAAAATGGGTAAATATATTCAGCCAAGAACGAAAGGAGCAGGGCATGGCAGCACAACTCGTGCATTCTATGCCCGCAAAGATTTTTTAAAGCAGTTTATTGAACTTAACTAGGTTTGGTTTTAAACCCAGTGAACGATATAACAAATCGCTGCACTTGACCGCCGTTCTGCTGCGCTCCATGGCAGCAAGTGAGCTCAAGCGTTAGCGTCAAAACATCAAAAATCCACAACCCCCAAAAGGCTCCGCAATGAATAAAATACTTCGATATACCTTTGGCGGAATTTCTGCTCAATACTATTTCCGCCAATTATTTTTTATCTCCCTCCTGCTTGCATTCGCAGCTTTAGGCGCTGTTCTTTCAGGTCTTCGCGGAGAAGATATTTTTAACAACATAACGCCACTACATTTTATAGCTGCCGCAATCGTAATAGTGAACACACTCCTCTATCCATACTCCCGGTTTGTATATGAAAGCATTGTTGGCTTTTTCTTTGGAGGCAACACGTTTTATTTAGGTGGAGTGTTCCTTATCTTTGCGCTCATCATGAAGCTATTTTTCATGATAATGTGCTGGGGTTATGCAGTGTTCATCGCCCCTTTCGGCCTTGCTTATCTTTACTATCGCCATAGCCGAACTGCTAGCTAAAAAATGGTTCAAACCGTTCGCTGCGCTCACTGAGACGGGTAAAGCCCGTCCCTTAACCAAACGTTAGGAGAAGGCATGGGATCCCAAGTCACAGAAACCAACGGGGTCTGGAGTGTCCCACTATCTTCAAATCATACCCCATACCAGCAGGTGATGCTTTCTCGCCGGGGAGTCGACTTAAATTATGCAGTGCTTCTCGTTCATGCAGAAAAATTTATTGCTCTGTATGAGAACAATTCAGACAGCATACCCCCTATCAACAGGGTGCAGGACTGGGAGGGCTCAAAAAAAGAAGGCATTCGTCAGTTTCTTAATCCTGAAAATGGTCCCGTCGAAATGCCGCGTGTTTCCTTTTGGTGGAATAGCATGAACTCATGGCGCACTTTATGGCGCGACAAAATGATTCCTGACTTAAGTTTTGAGAATGGACGTCACAGAGCAAGATATATGCACTATGCGGGAGCCGAGTATTTCCCCATTGAGGTGGAAAAGGAGGGCTTACTTTCTTTAAATAGCATCTGCGGTGTAATCTCCTAACAAGTGGCAGCAGTTCGCGGTCTTCGGCTGCTGGACTCGCTTCGCGTCGCCGGTGAGCGCGGCGTTAAGAAAGCTCTAATTAACAACGCTTTCTGTTGATTTTTCGCCAATATTTCTAAGCCTAAAAATTCCCTCTAAAAAAATAAAAAACCACATCCCTGTGTATTTAATTTTTACAGCACTTTCGCGTCAAAAGTCAGCGTGGCGAAGTAGTCGTCCAAGGTTTCGCCACGGCGGATGAGTTCGACTTTGCCGTCGCTGCGCAGCAGCAGTTCTTGTGGGCGCAGTTTGCCGTTGTAGTTAAAGCCCATGGCGATGCCGTGTGCGCCGGTGTCTTGAATCATTAGTAAATCACCGTCTTGAATAATGGGCAGTGTGCGCTGTACGGCGAATTTGTCGTTGTTTTCGCACAGTGAGCCGACCACATCGACGACTTCTAGGTCTTGGCTTTCGTCTTTGCCCAGCACCTCAATGTGGTGGTACGCGCCGTACATGCCGGGGCGCATCAGTGCTGACATGCAGGCATCGACGCCGACATAGGTGCGGTAAATTTCTTTGCGGTTAATGGCGCGAGTAACCAGTACGCCGTGTGGGCCGGTGATGTAGCGGCCACTTTCCATGTAGAGTTTGGGGGCGTAGCCATGTTTAGCCTGAAAATCGGCCATCAGCTGAGTGCTTTCGCGGCCAAGTTTTTCGACATCAAACGGCTGGTCTTCGGGGCGATAAGGAATGCCTAAGCCACCGCCCATATTGATGAAATCAAATTGGATGGCCAGTTCTTTGCCGATCCATTCAACCAGCCCCAGCAGCATGGCCACGGTATCAATCACATAAGTGCAGTCGCGTTCGTTGGAGGCCAGCATGGTGTGTAGGCCGAAGCGCTTGGCACCGCGTGCTTTGGCTTTGGCAAAAGCCTCCAGCAGTTGTTCATGGGCTACGCCGTATTTGGCTTCTTCGGGGGTGCCGATAATCACATTGCCGCCTCTGGCTGGGCCGGGGTTGTAGCGGAAGCACACCAGTTCTGGAAAGGCTTGGCCATTATGCTGAGGGACTTTGTCAATCAGGCTAATGTCGTCGAGGTTTAAAATGCAGCCACCCTCGGCAAGCGCCAAAGCAAACTCCTGTGGTGAGGTGTTGTTGGAGGTGAACATAATATCTTCGCCGCGCGCACCAAGACTGCGCACCAGCTCTAGTTCGGCCAGTGAGCTGCAATCAAAACCAAAGCCCAGACGCTGCATGATTTTTAAAATGCTGGGGTTGGGCAGTGCCTTCACTGCGTAATATTCGCGAAAGACAGGCACCCCAGCAAAGGCTTGGTTTAAGCGCTCGCCCGTGGCCTGTATGCCGGCTTCATCGTAAATATGAAAAGGCGTGCCGAAATGCTCGGCGATTTTAGTTAATTCAGGGTAAAGACGATCACGATAGCTGTCGAAAATAGGCATGATTTTACTCTGTTAAAGGTTGTTTTTTTGCTTGGGGCTTGGCGCCTGGCGCACTACTTTGGGAATCTCGCTCAATAATGCGCCAAGCCCCAAGCGCCTCGCCTTAGCTACGCCCCCACAGTCAGCGTATCTTCAATGCGTTTCATGGCGGCGACGACTTTGTCGTAGCTGTTAAAGGCGCTGATGCGGATATGGTGTTCGCCGCAGCGGCCAAAGCCTGCGCCTGGGGTGCAGACCACACCGGCTTGGTTTAATAAGAAGTCAAAGAAGTCCCAGGCGCTGCGTTCAACTTGCACCCAGATATAGGGTGAGTTATCGCCACCAACACAGTTAAAGCCCAGGCGGGTGAAACCTTCGCGAAGGTAAGCGGCATTGCGCAAGTAGCCCTGCACCAAGGCTTTAACTTGCTGTTGCCCCGCTTCGCTGTAAACAGCTTGCGCAGCGCGTTGAACAGGATAAGACACGCCGT
>JBASZG010000138.1:0-8909 GCA_049277875.1 Venatoribacter sp. | reverse complement strand
CTATTACATTGATATTGATATGGCCGGTAATGCGCGCAGCTTCGATTACCAAGTCACCGCGCAAAAAGACAAAAAAATGTCAGCGGCGCAATCGCTACAAGTGATGAAGGCTCTATCGCAGTTCTATAAATAATTGCCTATGAGGGGTACACTGGCCTCTCTGTTTTTAAGGGGAGTTGTAATAAATGGACATTCCAAATGCACCGCTAACCCAAGCCAATATTGCGGCGAATATTGCCGAAGTGCGTGCACATATTGCTGATGCTTGCGCCGCCGTGGGGCGTAACGCCAACGACATACGCTTGTTACCGGTAAGCAAAACCAAACCTAACGATATTTTGCGCCTTGCTTATGCGGCAGGGGTGCGCGAGTTTGGCGAAAACAAAGTGCAAGAAGCCAAGCAAAAAGCAGAAGACCTAGCCGATTTAACCGACGCACGCTGGTGCGTAATTGGCCACTTGCAAACCAACAAAGCTAAATATGTGGCGCGTTTCGCCCATGAGTTTCAGGCCTTAGATAACCTGCGTGTGGCCGCCGAGTTGGATAAACAGCTTAAAAAAGAAGGCCGCCAACTGGATATTTTTGTGCAAGTAAATAGCTCCGACGAGCCGCAAAAGTTTGGCTTGCCACCCAGCGAAGTAGAAGCCTTTATCCATCAGTTACCAGAGTTTGATAACCTAAAAATCAAAGGGTTAATGACCTTGGCCGAGTTCTCTTCAAGCGAAGCGCGTGTGCGTGGCTGCTTTGTGCGTATGCGAGAACTGCAAGAAAGGCTTATTCCTAATTTACCCGACGGCTTTTGCTTAAAAGAGCTGTCTATGGGAATGTCGGGCGACTTTGAACTGGCCATCGCCGAAGGCGCAACCGTTGTGCGGGTAGGGCAAGCTATTTTTGGCGCTCGTAGCACTCCAGATTCTATGTACTGGCCTAACTAATTTTTGAAAAGAGGAAATACCATGACAGAACAAGCCATTCCTTTTGGAACCATCAGCAAAAACGCCGACTATTTTGAAGGTCGTTTAAGCCGCACTTTTGCTCATCCTACGGAAGCAGTGTGGCGCATGCTTACTGCCGATGATGCGGTGCCGCTGTGGTTAGCCCCTGGCACTATCGAGCTAAAACAAGGCGGTAAAGTGCATATCGACTTTGCTGATAGCGGCATTGTAATCGACAGCGAAGTAACTGCTTTTGCCGACGGCTTTTTATTGGAATATTCATGGAGCAGCGGCGACCAACCTAAACGCCCACTGCGCTTTGAAATTAATGCTAAAGGCGATGAAAGCGAGCTAACTCTACAGGTGCGTATTCCTGCAAGCGAAGACCCAGCCAAAGCCTGTGCTGGCTTTGAAGCGCACTTAGAAATGTTTGCCACCGCACTGGAAGGCATTCCGACTAAGTTCCCATTCCAAGTGTTTATGGACGCACGCGGCCATTACAGCAAACAACTAGAAGCCTAATTTTATTTATAACCCCACAGCCGTAGAGATAAGACTATGACCGAAGCCATGACCTTTAACCGCTCCCTAGTGGAAAAGTACGACCGCCCCGGTCCTCGTTACACCTCTTATCCTACGGCGCCGCAGTTTAGCGACAACTTTGGCATAGATGGTTATAAAAAAGCCGCCATCCTCAGCAATGTGGCACCTGCCAAACCACTGTCGGTGTATGTGCATATCCCATTTTGCAAAAGCCTGTGCTACTACTGCGCTTGCAATAAAATCATTACCCAAAAAACCGAAAAAGCCTTGGAATACCTCGATTACCTAAAAATGGAAATTGAGATGCAAGGCAAACTGTTCGACAAATCGCGCAAACTTACCCAGTTGCACTTAGGTGGCGGAACTCCCACCTATCTAACCAGCGAGCAACTGAACGAGCTAATGGACAGCCTGCGCGCCAACTTTACTATGGACGAAAGCGACGACCATGAGTTTTCAATTGAAGTAGACCCGCGCACCATCAGCACCGAGCGTATTCATGAACTGCGCGCTCAAGGCTTTAACCGCCTAAGTTTTGGGGTGCAAGACTTCGACCCCAAAGTGCAAAAAGCGGTAAACCGCATTCAAAGCGAACAGCAAGTATTCGACCTAGTAGCGGCTGGGCGCGAAGCCAAGTTTAAATCAATATCGGTAGACTTAATTTACGGCCTGCCACTGCAAACCGTAGACAGCTTTAATGCCACCTTAGACAAGGTCATTAAACTGCGCCCTGACCGCATTGCTACCTACAGCTACGCCCACTTGCCCGAAATGGTGCGCGCCCAGCGTTTAATTCGCAAAGAAGATATGCCGCCACCAGAGCGCAAAATGGAGCTGTTAGAGCTGATTATCGCGCGGCTAACCAGTGCCGGTTACGTTTATATCGGCATGGACCACTTTGCCTTACCCGATGACGAACTGGTTATTGCACGCAACAAAGGCACTTTGCAGCGCAACTTCCAAGGCTACTCCACCCACGGCCAATGCGACCTTATCGGCCTTGGCATCACCGCCATTGGTTATGTGGCTGGCAACTACAGCCAAAACGTAAAAGTGCTATCGCAATACTACGAGCTAATGAAGCAAGGCCAACTGGCCGTTGAAAAAGGCTACAGCCTATCAAACGACGATTTACTGCGCCGCGAAGTGATAGTGGATTTGATGTGCCACAGCCGCATCGACTTCAAAAAGTTTGAAAACAAATACAGCATTCGCTTTGCCGAATACTTTGCCGACAGCCTAGAAAAACTGGCTGAAACCGTAGCCGATGGTCTGGTCGAAATTAACGACAAAGAACTGGTGCTGTTGCCCCAAGGCCATCTAATGATGCGCGTTGTGGCTATGGCCTTTGATGCCTACCTTGGCGACAAGCAAAAAGGCAATTTCTCGCGCACGGTGTAGGTTGTTGGGAGTTGGGAGTTGGGCGCGGTTGAGTTGTAAGCCGCGCCATTCTGCATTTAGCGAAGGGTAGTCGCAGAATTATTTACGCCAATAAGGCTTTTAATAAACGTGGGTTGGTTACGACCATATCAGCAGGAGCGTTAACCACAGGACGGCCTTGTACATCGGCAATTAAGCAGCCAGATTCAGCGGCAATCAAGCTGGCGCAGTTCAAACTCCATTCATCCACATTGCTTAATAGCGCTGCTTGTAAGCGGTTAGCTGCAACGTAGCAAATGCTTAACGTGTTAGAGCCAATATTGCGCCATTCCATGGTTTTGCCCATAAGCTTAACTATGCGTTGGTTTTGGTCGAAAGCGCTGTCGTTGCTGCTGGCTGGTTGAGTAAAACCGATAATGGCATCACCCAGATTAGTTAAGCCTCCACAGCGAATACGACGGTTATTGAGCTGAGCACCACGGCCACGCGAAGCGGTGAACTCATCACCATTAGAAGGGTTGACCACCACGGCGTGTTCAATTTTGTTGTTCACGCGGCAAGCCAGCAAAATAGCGTAGTTGGGCAAGCCCACACGAAAGTTAGCGACTTCGTCTATCACGCACACCAACCAAGTAGGTTGTTTGGCGTCGTCGCCGTTTAGGCCAGTCTCACGGCCTTGGAAGTTATGTTCAGGGAAGGATTTCTTAAGCTCGAAAATGATGCCTTTTTCTAAACCAATAGCGCAATCAGCAACAAATTTTGCTTTTTCTTGCTCGGTACTTAGGTGGTTATCAAAACGGTCAAGACGTTGGGACAGGTCTTGGCTGGCATTACGCGCAGCGCGTAAGGCAATGTTTACCATTGGTTGCATGGCATCAATCTCTTAAAGAACTTTTGGGGGCGCGGATTATAAAGGCTTTGTGCTAGTTTGCGAAGCCTATTTTGCGTTACACTGCGCCCCTTATTGTAAAGGCCAAGAAAATGCTCGATAAAATTCACATCGTTATGGTGAACACTACCCATTCAGGCAACGTTGGCGCCGCCGCTCGTGCCATGAAGAACATGGGCTTAAGCCATCTAACCTTGGTTGACCCACTGTGCAGCATCGACGAAGACGCTTTAACTCGAAGTTCTGGGGCACTCGAAATACTGGATAATGCCCGCATTGTTGCCACACTCGAAGAGGCCATTGCCGATTGCGGCCTAGTGGTTGGCACCAGCGCGCGCAGCCGTCATATTCCTTGGCCGCTGATGAACCCACGCCAATGTGCTGGCAAGGCGCGTGAAGTCATTCCAGCAGGCAATCGAGTAGCCATTGTCTTTGGGCGCGAGTCACGCGGCTTAACCAACGAAGAATTGCATCTGTGCAATGCCCATGTGCACATTCCTACCAACCCTGACTTCTCATCCTTAAATGTCGCCAGCGCCATTCAAGTGCTGTGCTATGAAATGCGTATGGCTTTAGTTGAACAGGCCACAGAGGAAGGCGTTTGGGGCGTGGCCTGGGATTATCCACTGGCCACCCACGATGAACTTGAAGGCTTACTGCAACATTTTGAGAAAACTTTAGTGGATATTGATTTTCTCGACCCCGCCAAACCCAGACAGCTTACCGCACGCTTGCGGCGTTTATATCAACGTGCGGGCATGGATAAAATTGAAGTGAATATGATGCGTGGCGTATTATCCGCCATGCAAAAAAAACTATGAGGTTTCATCTTGGGTATTAAGCAACTGAAAGAAGATATCGCCTGCATTTTCGAGCGTGACCCTGCCGCTCGTAATACATTTGAAATATTAACCACTTACCCAGGAGTGCACGCAATTCTGCATTATCGCGTGGCACATTGGCTGTGGTTAAAAGGCTTTAAATGGTTGGCGCGTTTGCTTTCTACTTTTAGCCGTTTTGTTACCGGCATCGAAATTCATCCGGGTGCTACCATTGGCCGCCGTTTCTTTATTGACCACGGCATGGGTGTGGTTATTGGTGAAACCGCCGAAGTGGGCGACGACTGCACCCTGTATCATGGTGTCACCCTTGGCGGCACCACTTGGAACAAAGGCAAACGCCACCCAACTCTTAAAAATGGCGTGGTAGTCGGTGCGGGCGCAAAAGTACTTGGGCCAATTACCGTAGGTGAAAACGCTCGTATCGGCTCCAATGCAGTAGTCACCAAAGAAGTGCCCGAAGGCGCAACGGTCATAGGCATTCCCGGTCGCATAGTGCACAAAAAGAACTCTGCTCTGGATAAACGCCGCCGCGAAACTGCCGAAAAAATTGGCTTCGATGCCTATGGCATCGCCGATGAAATGCCCGATCCTATTGCTCGTTCTATTCATAATTTGATGGATCACATGCACGCGGTAAACACCAAAATCGACACCATGTGCTGTGAGCTAACTAAGCTTGGGGCGAGTAACTGCACTGGCCCATTGCCAGAGCTAGAAGTGGAAGAATTTACCAGTTTGCAAAGCCAAAATGCAGACGAGTTTAATTTAGAGCAGCATGACTAATTCGCTGAAGCACTGGTTAGCCAGTGCGCGTAAGCGCCTTGAACAAGCAGGCAGCGACTCAGCCCGCACCGATGCCGAAGTTTTAGCCAGCTTTGTGCTTAAACGTAATCGGGCTTGGCTTTATGCCTTCGATGATTACTTGCTGACCCCTCAAGAGCACGGCCAGCTTGAACAGTGGTTGACGCAGCGCGAACAAGGCCATCCCATTGCTTATTTGGTGGGGGAACGAGAGTTTTGGTCGCTGCGTCTTAACACCAACTCAAGCACCCTAATTCCTAGGCCCGATACCGAAACTCTCGTTGAGTGGGCGCTAGAACTTCCTTTATTGGCGAACGCCGAAGTTTTAGACTTAGGCACAGGCACAGGCGCTATCGCCTTGGCTTTGGCCAGTGAACAGCCCTCGTGGCAAGTGCAAGGCGTCGATTTTAACCCTAAGGCCGTTCATTTAGCCCAAGCCAATGCACAGTTAAACCAGCTTAACCAAGTTAGGTTTTACCCATCTAACTGGTTTGAAAAAGTGCAAGGGCGCTTTGATTTAATCGTTTCTAACCCACCCTATATCGACGAACAAGACCCACACCTTAGCCAAGGCGATGTGCGTTTTGAGCCACTGACGGCCTTAGTGGCCAAACAGCAAGGCTTAAGCGATTTAATTCATATCATTGATCAAGCTCCTAACTATCTTAAAAACCAAGGCTGGCTGCTGCTAGAACATGGCTACCAACAAGCCGAGCAGGTGCAGCACTTGCTCTTAGCCAAAGGCTATTCTCAGGTTGCTACCCGCCATGACTTGTCTGGCAATCCTCGTATTACGTCAGGGCAGTGGTTGGCGCCACAATTCTGCTAATCCATAACTCTGTTACTGATTAATGATTGACACTTTTTTACCTATTTATAACTATATGGTTATATTGAAATTAAATCTTTACTTGCCTACACTGAAGCAGTCGATAAAAGCAACAGCGAGGAATGATCATGGCACGAGTTATTATTTTGGGTGCAGGAACCGGTGGTATGGCAGGCGCTTACGAAATTCGTGAAGCCTTGGATAAAAAACACCGCGTTACCGTGATTAACGAGCGTGAAGATTTCCAGTTTGTGCCGTCAAACCCTTGGGTAGCCGTGGGTTGGCGCGAACGTCCTGATGTCAGCTTTTCAATTCGTGGGCCGTTAGAAAAAAAAGGCATTGAGTTTATTGCCGGGCGCGTTGCCAAAGTTGACCCCAGCTCTAATCAGTTGCAAATGGAAAATGGCAGTGTTGAACAATACGATTACTTAGTTATTGCGACAGGCCCCAAATTAAACTTTGCCGCTATTGAAGGAGCAGGCCCTCACGGCGGTTTTACCCAGTCTATCTGCACACTGGATCATGCCGAAAGCTGTTATGACGATGTAAAAAAACTGATTAGCAACCCCGGCCCAGTTATCGTCGGAGCCATGCCCGGCGCATCGTGCTATGGCCCTGCCTACGAATACGCCTTTATTTTGGATAAAGAGCTGCGCAACAAAAAAGTACGTGATCGCGTGCCTATGGTGTATGTCACCCCTGAACCTTACATTGGCCACTTGGGTTTAGGTGGCATTGGCGATTCTAAGTCAATGATGGAATCTGAATTGCGTAACCGTCATATCACTTGGATTACCAACGCCAAAGTCACCAAAGTGGAAGACGGCAAAATGCACGTTGATGAGCTAAACGAAGACGGTAGCCTTAAAAAACAGCATCAACTGCCATTTAACCACTCGATGATGTTGCCTGCTTTTGTTGGCGTGGATGCAGTGATTGACTTAGAAGGTTTGGTAAACCCCAAAGGCTTTGTGATTGTGGATAAAAACCAACGTAACCCAACCTATAAAAATATTTATTCGGCAGGGGTAAGTATTGCTATTGCCCCCTATGAAGACACCCCAGTGCCGGTGGGTATGCCCAAAACTGGTTACATGATTGAGTCTATGATGACGGCCATTGCCCATAATCTAGCCGCTGAACTAGACGGCAAAGGCAGTCCAGATGCACAAGGCAGTTGGAGTGCCGTCTGCTTTGCCGATATGGGCGACACAGGCGCGGCTTTTGTTGCCATTCCTCAAATTCCACCACGCAACACTACTTGGTTTAAAAAAGGGAAATGGGTGCACTTGGCAAAAATCGGCTTTGAAAAATACTTTATGTATAAAATGAAAACCGGCTCAACTGGCAGCTTCTTTGAAAATGCCACCCTGAAAATGATGGGCATTGAGCGGTTAAAATAAAGCTGGTTAAGCCCTACGACGATAAAATTAAGGTTATTTATGTCGCTTTGCCCTTGTAGTTCATCGTTAAATTACTCTCTTTGCTGCGAGCCTTTGCATCAAGGGCAAGCGGCTTTATCGCCAGAGGCATTGATGCGTTCGCGTTACAGTGCCTTTGTGTTTGGGCTTTCTGGCTATTTGTTGGCAAGCTGGCATGCCAGCACTCGCCCAAGCCGCTTAGATCCAGATGAAACTCAGTGGTTAAGGCTAGAGGTCGTAAACCAAAGCGAGCAGGGCAATCAAGGCCGAGTGTGGTTTAAGGCGTTCTTCAAAGAGGGGGCTGATTTTTGGGTGCTGGAAGAAAACTCTCATTTTCTTAAGGAAGGCGAGCATTGGTTTTATGTCGATGGCGCGCATAAAACCGAGCAGCTAAGACCTCAGCGCAACGATGCTTGCCCTTGTGGTAGCGGTAAAAAGTTCAAAAAATGCTGTGCCGCTTAGGCTGCACAGCCTGCCTTCTAACGGTTAGTAGCCGTCTACCGACTGTTCGCACACAGGCACACAGGTAAATTGGTGCTTCACAATGTAGCCCTTTAACTATTGGCCTGCAGATAAATTAAAACGCAGAGCCCGGTTGCTGCAAAAACTGTATTTCTTCTGCGTTTGAGGTGCGGCCAAGCAAAGCGTTACGGTGTGGATAGCGACCAAATCTATCTACTATTTCTTTGTGTTTTAGCTCAAAAACGTAGCTGTTCTCTCTGGCGTATTGCTTAAACAGGGGAACGGCCAGCTCGTGAATAAGTGTTGATTCGCTGTGCATATAGGGCATCAGCAAAAAGGTGCGCTCTTCAGTATTAAGTTGCTCTAGCGCACCTTGGGCAACGGCTTCTTGGGCAAGAACAAGGGCGATACCGTCTTGGGCAAAGGCGGCGGCTTGGTCGCGGTAAATGTTGCGCGAGAACTGGTCGAGCACAATAATTTCGGCTAATCGCCCTTGCGCTGTTTTGCGCCACTGATACAGCTCACCTGATGCGGCGGCCTGCAATAAAGAGCCAAAGCGTTGCTTTATAAGTAGGTCTAGCTGCTCGTCTTTGGCAAACCATTGTTGGGGTTGCAGTTCCTTAAACCAAAAGTTAAGTACATCGTTGATTGTGTTTTCTTGCATTGTTTTGCCTTAGTGGTTGGCCGCCACCCACGCCTTAAACTCGGCTTCATCGAGCATGCCACTGTGCGCGGTTACGCTGCCGTCTTTGCTAAAAAGATAGTTACGAGGTAGCTCACCATACCAGTTTTTGTCGATATGAAAAC
>JBASZG010000137.1:0-25912 GCA_049277875.1 Venatoribacter sp. | reverse complement strand
TTAATAAGCCTGTTTGGTATTGCGTGCTGTAACCAGCTTTAGTAATGCATTTAGCAGCACGCCATAAAGTGGGATAAACAGCAGCATGCTAATTAAAATTTTAATGGCGTAGTCAACCAAAGCAATTTCTACCCAGTGTTCGGCCATAAATGGGTTGTTGCTGTGCCAGAACGCAATAAAAAAGAAGACGAAGGTATCCAGTAGATTACCGAAAATTGTCGAAGCCGAAGGCGCTACCCACCATTGCTTGAGTTTACGAAGGCGATCAAATACTTGAATATCGGCTACTTGCCCAATCACATAGGCGGCAAAGCTGGCCAGCGAAATGCGCAGCACAAAGGTATTCAGTTCTTTGAGCGAGTCTAGGTTTTGCAATGTGCCTTCGTGAAATAACACCGAAATCACATAAGAGGCTGCCAAGGCAGGTAACATGGCATAAGTAATAACTCGGCGTGCCGATTTTTTGCCAATCAAACGTACGGTTAAATCGGTGGCCAAGAAGATAAAAGGAAAACTAAAAGCTCCCCAAGTGGTTTTAAACCCAAACAAATACATTGGGAATTGCACCAAATAGTTGCTGGCAATAATAATAAGGATGTGAAAACCAATGAGGAGCGCAAGGGTGGTGCGTTGGGTAGACTGAGCAAGGGAAAGCATGGCGATACCTTTTTGAATGGGGTGAGGGAACCATAAACACCCGGTTGGGTGCAACTGCGCGGCATTATACTCAGATGCGAATAATGTTAAAGGTTAAATTCTTGTCATTAAAAAGCCGCAAATTGCGGCTTCTAATCGAGCGGTTAGCTACTTAACCGTCGGCATTAATGGTTTTAATAAGGTCTTCTAAGGTGCTAACGGCTTGGTCGTTTGGTACTTGGCAGGTGCCGGCATTTAGGTGACCACCACCGTTGTATTTTAAGCAAAGTTCACCTACGTTGGTTTTGGAGCTGCGATTGGTGATGGATTTACCCACAGCGAATACCGTGTTTTGCTGTTTCAAGCCCCATAGCACATGAATAGAGATGTTGGTGTCGGGGAATAAAGCGTAAATAACAAAACGATTTACCGCATAAATGGTTTCTTCGTTACGCAAATCTAAGACCACTAAGTTTTTATGCACTGTCGAGCAGCGTTTTATTTGCTCTTTGGCTTTTTCATCGTGATCAAAGTACAGGTCGGTACGTTCTTTTACATCGGGTAATTCAAGAATTTGTTCGATGCTGTGTTTGGCGCAATAGTCGATTAATTGCATCATGAGCTGATAGTTGGAAATACGAAACTCACGGAAGCGCCCCAAGCCGGTGCGTGCATCCATAATGTGGTTAAGTAGTGGCCAACCAGTAGGGTTAAGAATTTCTTCGCGGTTGAATTGCGCGGCGTCGCTTTTATCAACGGCTTCCATCATTTCATCCCAAGCCTTTGGAAAAACGCTGTGGCCACCATAGTGCTTCCATACCACTCTGGCGGCAGAAGGGGCGTCGGCATCAATAACGTAATTATCAACCGAGGTATCGTTGCGCAAGGTTTCGCTAAGATGGTGATCGAACGCCATATGACAACCAGCAACGTAGGGCAGGTTGGTGGTAATGTCGCGGTTGGTGATTTCAATTTTGCCATCTTGCATGTCTTTGGGATGCACGAACAAAATGTCGTCAACTAAATTTAGGTGTTTGAGTAAAACAGCGCATACGAGGCCGTCAAAGTCGCTGCGGGTAACAAGACGGTATGTGTGAGACATTCGGTTCTCCGTTTTTCTTGTAATAATAGATGTGTTCTTAGAATTAAATTCGCCTTAACACTATCAGATTTTTGGGTTTTTAACAGGTAAGAAGGTGCTTTTATTGATTGGATTCAACCCAGCGTTGCTGCGCTCTTTCTAGCATGGCATCAATTACGTTGGATTCTTTGGCTTTAACCAGCAGCTCTTGCAACTGTTGTTTCACTTCTGCGGTGTTGCAAGGCGAATTTTTCGCTAAAGCCAAATACACATCTTCGCTAGAGATAAGATAGGGCAGCATCTCTAAGTGTTCTGGCACTATTTCCATAATGTTAAGAATGGCTATGCCGGGTTGCTCTTCATAAGCAACAAAGTCGATGCGCCCAGCGTCTAGCATTTGAAATGCCTGTTTAATGCTGCGAACTCGCGCGATGTTGTGGTGGCTGGCTGCGTACTCATCAAAGGTTTGCCCTAGGCTAAAGCCAATGACCGTTGCTCCTTGCAGCTTATCAAGTTGCTCTAACGAGCTAATGCTGGTGTTTTTACCTTTTTTTACCCAAATTCGAGCATTGCTTTGGGCAACGGGAGGTTCAAGAAAAACCATAGTGCGAGCGCGCTCTTCATTATAAAAAATGCCCGCTAGTGCATCTAAACTTCCGATTTTCATTTCCGCTTGAGTGCGTGCCCAAGCCCCGGTGTAATTGACCTGAAGTTGAATGTGCGACTGTGCTGATAAATAGCTCATTAATTCAATTAAAGCGCCGTCCATACTCTGTTTGGACTGCTGGCTTTGCCACATAAAAGGTGGGTATTCCACCGTACCGCTTACCTGTAGTTGGTGACAGCGTTCAGCGGCATAGGTGAATGGACTAATCCAATAAATAACCAGCAAAATTACTAAGCGCATAAATTTATCTTTGTGTATTAGCGATTGCTTAGAGTGTAGCTAAGAATTTCTTGACTGCTGAATAGGCTTATTAAATCAAAGCCAATAAAAAGGGCTCCCGAAGGAGCCAAAGGAGTGACCAAACTGATGTGTTAACGGTTTTCTACTTTCTCCCATGCACGAATATAGTCTTCCGCTGAGCTGTATAGAGCATTAAGAGCCTCTTCGCCGCCATGAATGCGTAAGGCTCCTACCCAGTCGGCATACAAACCATAGTGAGCGATGCCTTCATCGTTATAGTTAAATTGGCGTGCCCCCATGGGGGAAGACGACATTTCAAAGGTGATAGGTTCAATGCCAGCAAATTTGTTGCCCCATTCCTTGCCATTAAAGAGTGTGAATGGGTATTCAATTTTAGTGGCGGAAGGCCAAGGTTGCGCTGCCATACCGTTGATATCGGTGGTGAAGCTGGCGGCCAGTGGACGATCGTTTGGCCAGATGGCCTTAAGCTTACCTTGGTTGATTACCCTGCGAGCTTCTTTAGGGCTGGTCACAATGCGCAGGAAGCCTTCGCCAGGACCGCCACTTTGAGCGTCGATATAGTCTTGTAAACGATACAGAAAGTCGGCTTGGCGCAAGGCGCTGGCCATGTAGCGATTTAAGGCTTTCACTGTGGCAGGGTGCTTAGGTTCTGCGGTTAAGTTGGTGGCTGAGTCTTCTGACTGCATGGCCAAGGGGGTGTCAATTTCGACCGTATCGGTGTCTGCGCCGCAGCCAGCGAGTAAGGCGGTGGCAAGCGATAAGACTAACGCCTTTTTGTGCATGATTGTGTCCTTGTCGAGGTAGCCTGGTATCGAGTAGCCATCGGCTATGAAGGTGCAATCCGTTGTCTACTCGATGCTTTATTTTTATTGTTTGTGCGAGTAGCACTTTGTTGTTGGTTACTAAAAAAGGCTTAGTAACAAAGAATTGCAATGTAACTGTTCTGTACGTTAGTGCCATTAACGACTTAAATCAATACGATGGTACTAAAAACAAAATATCCAGTTTTTATAAAAAACTGTTTTAAAACAATGATTTATTTTATTTTCTGGCTGAAATGACGGAGGTGTTAAGACTAATTGGCCTATATTGCCTAATTTATTTAAAGCGCTAAGGTATCTTGGTTTGTGTTGGCGATTTAGGCGGGTAACACCCGTTGGTGAAACAGAGTAAAATTGCCAGCTTTTAAGCGCTTCTGCGCACACACAGAATTTCAACGAGGACTTTGCATGCTTTCTATTCAATGGACGAGCGACTTAATTATTTTACTTGCAAGCCTAGCAGGCTTTGCGCTGTTGGCGGGTGCGGTATTGATGCAGGTGGTCGCCTCTGGCAAAAGAAAGCAGTTGCAGCAGCATTTAGAAAACGCTCTAAAACAAAATGCGCAAGATACGGCAGACAAGCAAAACCTAAGCTCACGCTTGGCCTACAGCGAAGAGCAACAGAGCCAGCTAAAGCAAGAGCTAAAAGCACAGCAGCTTAAGCTGGAACAGCTAAGCGCCTTTGAAGCACTAGAGCAGCAAGCACGCGAGCAAATCGCCGACTTAAAACAGCAGCTCGGCCAAGCCCAAGAGCAGGCCAATCAAATTCGCCAAGAAAAGAATGTGCTAGAGCAAAAGCAAGTACGCTTAACAACCGAATTTGCTGAACGCGAAGCCAGCCATAAGCGCGAAGTGGAGAATTTTGAAAAGCAAAAAACTCAGCTCACAGAACACTTTAAAGTGCTCAGTGAAGAAATCTTGGAAACCAAATCTAAGCACCTGCAAGAAACCAGCAAGCTCAGTTTAAGCGCAGTTATGACGCCCTTTCAGCAGTCGATTGACAGCTTTAAAAAAGAAGTTCAAGACATTCACCACCGCGAAACCAGCGCTCAGGGCGAGCTTAAGAAAGAGTTGGAGTCTTTAAAAGAGCTGAACCAAAAAATCACCACCGAAGCACACGAGCTTTCCACTGCACTGCGTGGTCAAAAGAAATTACAAGGAAATTGGGGTGAGTTAATTTTAGAAAATGTGCTCGACCGTTCCGGCCTGCAAAAAGGCCAAGACTACGATCGTGAAGTAAGCTTTACCACCGAAGAGGGGCGCCAGCGCCCCGATGCCATTGTCTATTTGCCGCAGGGAAAACACTTGGTCATCGACGCCAAGGTATCGCTTAATGCTTACACGCGCTACGTGAATGCCGAAGACGAAAGTGAGCGCACACAAGCCTTGAAAGAGCACCGCAATGCCATTGCCGAACGAATTAAAGAATTGTCGCAGCGAAATTATTACGCCCTGCCAGGGCTAAATTCACCCGACATGGTGTTTATGTTTATTCCCATCGAATCGGCCTTTGTTGAAGCACTGAAATACGATGAAAGCCTGTTTCAGCAAGCCATTGAACAAAATGTACTGGTGGCCACGCCAACCACCTTGCTCACCAGCTTGAATATCGTGCGCCAGTTATGGCGCTTTGAAGATCAAAATAAGCACACCGCTGCTTTGGCAGAAAAAGCCGAAGCGGTATTTAAAAAACTCAATAGTTTTTTAGGCAGTTTTGAGAAAATTAAAACCAGTCTGGATCGCGCTAACGAAGCCTACCTTCAAGCAGAAGGGCAGTTGTTAAGTGGTCGCGGTAACTTGGTCAAACAAGTTGGCGAGTTTAAAAACTTAGCGCCTTCTATTTTGGCCGAGCTGCCTCAGCACTTCGCCGACAAAGCCGCGCTGGAAATTGACTTTGTTAGCAGTAAAAGTGACGCGGAGGAGTAAAGTGGCCAGCATAGTGGTTGATCTTGCCATTTCGGCTGAAGAATATCAGCGCTATTACAGTGGTGCGATTCGCCAAGTATTGGCTTATACCTTGGATGGCCGTAGCGTACGTTTTCCTGCCAATATTTTGCAGAAAATTGTCACGCACAATGGCGTGCACGGTCGCTTTAAAATAGATTTCGACGCCAATGGCCGGTTTTTACAGGTTCAGCGGCTAGACTCCAGCAGTTATTAGGTTTAACCGGCCTACCTTTCAGCTATAATGGCGCGCAAATTTTTAACTGGGGTTAATTATGGATTGGTACGGTCTGGGTCGCGCTTTTTTATTTCGTCTGCAAGGTGAAACCGCGCACGAGTTTAGTTTGGAATGGTTAGGGGTGGCAGAACGCCTTGGACTGCTGAAACAGTTAACCACAACTCAAGAATCGGCCCCCATCACTGTTGCCGGTATCGAGTTTCCAAATCCAGTAGGGCTGGCCGCAGGCTTAGATAAAAATGGTGATTATATTGATGCCTTATCGCGCTTAGGCTTTGGTTTTATCGAAATTGGCACCATTACGCCTCGCCCTCAGCCGGGCAACCCTAAGCCTCGCATTTTTCGTATCCCCGAACGCCAAGCCATCATCAATCGCATGGGCTTTAACAACAAAGGCGTAGATTATTTAGTACAGCGTGTTAAAGCCGCCAAATACAAAGGCGTGCTGGGTATTAATATCGGCAAAAACTTCGATACGCCGGTTGAGCGTGCTGTCGATGATTACCTCACTTGCCTGAACAAAGTTTACCCATACGCCAGCTACATTACAGTCAATATTTCCTCGCCTAATACCCCTGGGCTTCGTACTTTGCAGTATGGCGATTCGTTAAAAGAATTGCTGGCTCCGCTTAAAGCACGCCAGCAAGAATTAGCTCAGGAATTTGGCTACAAACCCGTGTTTGTTAAAATTGCTCCAGATATGACCGACGATGAAATTCAAACCGTTGCTCAAACCTTAATTGAAAATGAGCTAGATGGCGTGATTGCCACCAACACTACTTTGGCGCGTGATGGCGTGGAAGGCTTACTGTATGGTAACGAAACCGGCGGGCTAAGTGGTGCTCCAGTATTAGAGCGTGCCAATCACACCTTGGCTGTGCTGTCTGAGGCGCTGGATGGCAAATTGCCCATTATTGGGGTTGGCGGTATTACCGACGGTGCCGATGCAGCACAGAAAATTCAACTAGGGGCTAGTTTGGTGCAGGTTTATTCGGGTTTTATTTATCAAGGCCCTAAGTTGATTCAGGCTTGTGTCAATAAAATTGCTGGCCGCTAAGCGCTGATATAACGAAGGGAGCGCGCATTGCGCGCTCCAAGTGGTGAGAATTAGATGGTTGCCATTTTGTGAATGCCAGAAACACCAATGTAGCCATCCCAGTGATCAGACCGGCCACTACGCCAGCCAGCTAACCAAGCATCGCGTTGAGGAGTTTCGCCTGTTGGCGCAAGGTCTTTTGAGCGGCGCTCTACACCAGCTCGATAACCACGTGAAAAGGCTCGTTCTTGCATGTCGCGTTTCTGTTTTCTCATAAGTAGCGTCCTCGCTGTGTTTGTTTTTTTGCTAACCTAGAGCCAACGATTGGCTTAGGTAAGTAAAAGTTTTAGCAAAGCTTTGCCCAAATAGTAACTATCAAAAGTCTATAAGAACCCAAATTTTAACAGCCTAGAGCTATCACCTAACGAGTTTTAAATTATGCAAAATATCAACACGGCAGAAACCTACACTTGGTTGGCAACCTGCCCCAAGGGTGTAGAGCTTTTACTGGCTGATGAAATCAAACACTTAGGTGGCGAAGTTGAAAAGGAAACACACCTTGGCGTAATTTGGCGAGGCGATTTAACCCAAGCTTATCGCTTCTGCTTATGGAGCCGTTTAGCCAGTCGTCTATTATTGCCGTTACACGAAAGTCAGGTAGAAAGTGTTGAAGAAATGTATCAAGGCGCACTATCGGTTGATTGGCCTAATGTATTTGCGTTGAAATCCACTTTCCGTATCGACTTTCATGGCCGTACTCAGTTTGTAGATAACACCCAGTTTGGTGCTCAGAAAATTAAAGATGCCATTGTTGACCGTTTTCGTGATGATACCGGCATGCGCCCAAGCGTGGATAAACAAGGCGCGGTGCGTATTGAAGCCCATTTGCGCAAAGGCAAGCTGCTGCTTTATTACAACTTTAGTGGCGATAGCTTGCACCGCCGAGGCTACCGCTTACAGCCAGGCCTTGCGCCATTAAAAGAAAACCTTGCCGCCGCTTTATTAATACGCGCTGGTTGGCCGGAGTTAGCTAAGCAGGGTAAACACTTGGTTGACCCTATGTGCGGGTCGGGCACCTTACTTATGGAAGCCGGGATGATGGCCGCCGATGTAGCCCCTGGTTTAAATCGAGTGTTGTGGGGTTTTGATGCTTGGCTTGGTCACGACCGCGCACTTTGGTTGGCCGAGGTTGAAGCCGCCAGAGAGCGCCGCACTCAGGGCTTAAACCAGCTTAGTAACCATTTTTATGGCTTTGATGTTGATACCGACCAGTTAGCGGCCGCCAAAAATAATCTAAGCCGCTCTGTGCTGGCGGGGCGTATGCAACTGGAACGGCGCGATATAACTCAGTTTGCACTGAAAGACAGCGACGCCGCAGAAGGCGGGCTGATGATTTGTAACCCACCCTATGGCGAGCGTTTAAGCGAGCTGCCGCAACTGGCGCCGCTGTATCAGCAGCTACACAATGCCGCCATGACCTTGCCCGAATGGAAACTAGCGGTATTTACCGGCAACCTCGATTTAGCCAAAAGCATTCGCCGCCCATTGATTAAGCAATATGCCTTTATGAATGGCAAAATCGAAACCAAATTACTGGTTTTTGATGCTGCCGATGAACGTTCTTTACAGCCTAAAGCCTCGATGATTCGCGGGCCAGTTGAGGCTTTTGCCAATCGCTTAAGTAAAAACTTAAAGCAGCTACGCAAGTGGGCAAAGCGTGAAAACATTCACTGCTACCGTTTATACGATGCCGACCTTCCTGAATACGCCGTAGCCATAGACCAATACCAAGACTGGCTGCATGTGCAGGAATATGTGCCACCTAAAACTATTGATGAAGCTAAAGCCGAGCGGCGCTTGTTGGACGTTTTGGCGGTTTTGCCTGAAGTAACAGGCATCTCCACTGAGCGTATTGTGCTTAAACGCCGTGAACGCCAAGCGGGCAAAAAGCAATATGAGAAAAAAGACAGCCAGCAAGATTACCTTGAGGTTAATGAAGGCCAAGTCAAATTGTTGGTGAATTTAACCGACTATCTGGATACTGGACTGTTTTTAGACCACCGTCCAACCCGCCTTGAAATTGCCAAAATGGCACAAGGTAAGCGCTTCTTAAACCTCTTTTGCTACACAGGCAGCGCCAGTGTGCATGCGGCTGTAGCAGGAGCAAGCTGCACCAGTGTGGATATGTCGCGCACCTACTTAAACTGGGCTAAAGATAATTTCCGTTTAAACCACCTTAGTTTAGACAAGCACCAGTTTATTCAAGAAGACTGCCTAGCTTGGTTGAAAAACAGCAGCACCAGCTACGATTTGATTTTTATGGATCCACCCACCTTTTCCAACTCGAAACGCATGGATGATGTGCTGGATATTCAGCGCGATCATGTTGAGCTAATTACTCAGGCCATGCGCTTATTAAAGAAAGGTGGGTTACTGATTTTCTCGAACAATCTGCGTAAGTTTGAATTAGACAAAGAAGCGTTAAGCCAATTTGCCATTGAAGATCGCAGCGCGCAGTCGGTGCCGCCAGACTTCGCCCGTCGCAGCAATATTCATCATTGTTTTTATATTCGCCACTAGGCCGCTTGTTTATGGGCCAAACGATAATGCGCTGGCGTCACTCCCAGCTCTTTTAGAAAAGCCCGATCAAAGGCTCGGCGGCCAGACAAGCCAACATCTAATGCAATGCTTTCGATGTCTTGGTCGGTGTGTTCAAGCAGTGCACAAGCCCTGGCCATGCGTGCTTGATTTTGGATTTGCTTGTAAGAGGTATCGCGCAGTTTTAATTGGCGGTTTAGGGTTCTGGCGCTGATAAAAAAGAACTCTGCTGCTTGATCTTGGCGCGCTTCTAAGCTGAGCTTACCCTGCGTGAACGCTTGCTGCAGGTAATCAACCAAGGCGTGGCCTGTAACCAAGCTTCTAAATTGCTGCTCAACTTGTAATTGCAGTGCTTCTTGCAGTGACTCTAAGCTAGGTTGTATAGGCTTACTGGCCCAATGGCTGGCAATATCAATGCAGCAGTTGGCTTGGTTAAATTCAACAGGGCACTGCCAAGCTTGGCTATAACTGCCGGCATAGCTTGGCGCACTAAAAGGCAATTTAATTCGACTGGCTTTAAACTCTTCACCCAACAACTGTTGCAACCAATTTAGCAGCGCACTAACAATTAATTCTGTATGTTGCCTGTTTAGGTTTGGCGCTTGCAGTTGTAACGATAATAACTGCTCGGCACTAAAGCCAATTTGCAGGGTTAAAAAAGGGTAAAGCACCGAAGCAAAGCGTTCTAAACGGCTGAGCGCTTCTTGTAAATCTTGGCTGCACAAAAACCAGTGTCTTAGGCTGCATTGACGATGAATTTGCAGTTCAGACATGGCTAATACGCATAAATCGGCGGCACAGTGCTGGTCAAAGTAACTTAAAAGCAGGTTGGCTGAATCGGTATCAATATAGCCATTGGTGTCGCGCAGTTTTTTAATGGCTTCTTGTATTGGCTTGCGATAGGTTTGGCCTAGTTGCTCAAACACACTCACGCCAGCCTTTTCTAAGGCGGGGCGAAGCAGTGAAGCAGAAAGCAGAGAAAATTCTTTGGCCATAGGTAGCAAACTGTACTGTGCAATAAATAAGCAAAATAATGTACCGGGCAGTATGACAAAAAGCCACCGGCTTTAAAAGAAGCGGGTGGCTATTTTTCGAGCAAAGTCGGCTATGACAACTAGAGGCTACGAATATAACCTTTTACATGCACTCTGTCGTTTTGGCTGTTCCATAGCTCGAAGTGGCTGCCGTTGGGGCTTTGTTCGTTCAGTGGGTTCCAATACAGGTTGGCACTGGCGGGTAAGAATACCGGCTGTTTAAATTCAACGCCGATTTCACACTTGTCGCTGCCAAGCAGGGGATATAGAGTAGCGGCTGCGCGTGCTTTGCTCCACATGCCATGAGCAATGTGTTGCTTAAAGCCAAAGAGTTTTGCTGTTAACGCAAATAAATGAATGGGGTTTGAATCGCCAGACACCTTGGCATAACGACGGCCTAAATCGGTGGCCAGTTTCCAAGTTTCAGAGGCACAGAAGCGCTCTTGCTCTTCTTTCGCTTTTGCGGTTCTTGGCAGAGCCCCTAGTTTTCGCGCCAAGTTGGTGCTGTCTGACTCCCAAACAATTTGGTCGTCAACTCGCACTTCGGTATGAATGTTAAACTCAAGCCCTTGCTCGGTTGGTGTTAAGGCTGAAAACGAGCAATAAATATCAAGCTTTTCTTTTAATCCAATCGCACGGTGTTGGGTAATTTTATTGCGAATATGCACCAAGCCCATTAAAGCAAGAGGAAACTCTGGGTGTAACATCAGCTCCATGTGCAGTGGAAACGCCAAGATATGCGGGTAGGTAATAGGCAAAACGTCTTTGCTGTCTTTAAACCCGCATACGCGTGAGTATTCCGCCACTTTTTTAGCCTCAGCGCGAATGGCGGAAAACTGCGCAATCACTTCTGGCAAGGAAGTAGGAACACCTTTTTGGCCCTTAGCCAAGAGTGCGCGACGGTATTGATTTAAAAGATTAGGCTTACCAGCAAATGAAAGACGTTCTGCAGCTCGATTCATAACACTCACTACCAAATGGAAAATGGAAAAACATGATGCGCGAGTATAGTACGCATGATAAGTGCGCCATTGGCAAAATAGTCTGAATATAGCGTCATGTAGGTCAATTAGAGCTTGCCGAGCTGGTTGCTTCTGGCAAAATTACAGTCACTCAAACATGGGACTTTAACACTATGTCTGTCAGGCTAACTGGTTTAAACGATTCAGGTGTCATGATTCAACTTGCCTACCAGGCCATGTTAAGCATGGGCGTGGATGTTGGTAAAATCTTGCCACGCCTAGGGGTGACGCATGAATTGTTGGAAAAACGCAACTTTCGTACGCCACACGAAGCGCAATTACTGTTTTGGCGTGTGCTAGAAGAAGCCACCAACGATGTTGATGTTGGCCTGCACCTTGGTGAACACATGCCGCTTTATAAAGGACAAGTGCTGCAATACCTATTTTTATCCTCCCCCACCTTTGGCGATGGCCTAAAGCGTGCGCTAAATTACCAACGCTTACTAAGTGACGCCTCGCATGCCAGTGTTGAACTGGAAGACGGCTACGCCTACATAGCCGTCAGCTCAAACAGTGAAAAAGTGGCCGAACTACGCCATTTATCTGAATGCATGGCCTTAAGCATGGTGCGTTTTTTTCATTATGTAACCGACGACGCCTTCACCCCAGCGCGCATTTGTTTTACCCATAAGCAGCCAGAAAACGCTTCTGAGCACAGCCGAATATTTGCTTGTGATGTGTTGTTTGGGCAAGAAGAAAATCGCATTTACTTCGACGCCAGTTTGCTTGATTTACCGTCCTCTCATGCCGAGCCAGAACTGTTACAACTGCACGAAAAGCTGGCCAGCGAATACGTTGCCAAGCTGGAACGCCAAGACATAGTAACCAAGGTATATAAAGTGTTTGGTGAAGTGCTCGAAACCGGCCAAGTTAGCCTTGATGATGTGGCCAGCCACTTAGGTATAAAAGCGCGCACACTGCGCACTCGCTTGTCGGATGCCGGCACAAATTTCAATCAGTTGCTGGCCGATTACCGCTGCAATTTGGCCAAACGCCTGCTGGCTAATACCGATGAGAGCATTGATGAGATTGTTTATCTAACCGGCTTTTCTGAGCCCAGCACTTTCTATCGCGCCTTTAAACGTTGGACCGAGCAAACCCCAGTGGAGTATCGCAATCAACGCTCACAGAAACACTAAAGTTATTTGCTGAACGGTCGATAACCCAAATAACAGCCCTAAAAAGTACATTGAGGTTTGCCATGGCTATCAGTATTAACTCTTCTCAGTTTTTGACTCAATACAGTCAAAGCATCGCCAAAGCACAGAAAGCACAAGAGCCAGGAAAAACGCTCGCAGAGTCGCTGGCCAAGGCTATGCCGGGGGTGATAAAAGTAGGCGAAAAACAAAGCGCTGAAGACACCGCCAAAAATATTTTGCAGTTTGTGCAAAACGGTATTAACCAATTAAAAGGTCAGGGTGCCAGCCCTGAGCGCCAACAAGAGCGTTTAGACGCTGCTCGCAAGGGTATCGAAAAAGGCTATGCCGACGCCATTGATATGCTCAAAGGCTTTGGTCTTTATGACGATAAACTTGAAAAAGAAATAGCCGATGGCCGCAAGCTGGTAGACAACGGGCTTGAACAAATGGCCGAGCAAATTCGCAATCCAAATGCCAGCAGCACCCAAGCCAGCTCAATTCCATCTCGTTTAAGTGCCTTGTCTGTGGCTAACCAGTTCTCTTTAGAAGTAATGACCCGCGAAGGCGATAAAGTAACGGTTAACTTTGCTCAGTCTCAGTCTGGCTCCTACCATAATTCCGACAATGGCTTTAGCTTTTCTGCCAGTGCTTCTCAGAGTTGGAGCATGGAAGTTCAAGGCCATTTAAATGAAGACGAGAAAAAAGCCCTGTCTGGTTTGTTTGATGATGTGCAATCGCTGAGCGAACGCTTCTTTGCTGGCGATATTGGTAAAGCCCTAGAGCAGGCAATGAGCATTGGTTACGATGGCAAGCAACTGGCTTCTTTCAGCTTGAACCTGCTGCAGCGCACCTCAACCACCAGCGTTAGCCCTTATGCCCAGCCAATGCGCGAAACAGCACCAACGCCAGAGTTAGAGAGCTTAAAATCGCCCTTGGCCTCTTATGTTGATAGCTATATGAAAGCGCTGGAAAAAGCCTCGATCAGCCTGCCGAAAGCACCACAAACTCTACAAGATTTGGTCGAGCGCATGCTGCCCACAGAAAGCCGTTTGCCAGTGTGGAAGTCTTTCCACGACGGTCTAAACCAACTGCTGGATTTGTCTGGCTTAGCTTCGCAAAAATAGTATTGGTCTTATCGCGTAAGCCACCGCTATAATCCCCATACAAAATTATGAGGAATAGTCGGTGGCTTTTGTTCTTTTAGGCACCCAAGCCTGTCATCTATGTGAAGAAGCGCAAGCATTATTGCTGCATTTTCAAGGACAAATTCGCCAAGATTTATTTCTAGAAGATATCGCCGAATCAGAACAGCAGGTGGCTCGCTACGGTGAGCGAATTCCTGTATTGCTGGATGAAGACAGCGGTGATGAACTTGGCTGGCCATTTGACCTACCCAAGCTAGAAGAATGGTTAAGAAAACATAAAGCATTACATTAATAATAATAAAGGATAAATCATGCGTTTATTACTTGGTCTGGCTCTTTCTAGTCTGCTTTTCTTACAAGGCTGTAGTTCTACTAGCCAACTTTCACCTGCTGGCGATGCTGTGTATTACGCGCTCTCTAGCGATGCGACCTTGCGCACCTGGGTCGATGCTTGTAAAACCGGCGACTCTCGTACTGCACAAGATGCCATTGTGGCCCGCCAAGACTGGTGGAATCGCAATGGTGCTTTGGTTGAAGGTGCCGATTTTGGCTTGGCATATGGCATGATTTATATCTCGGAAGATCGTGCAGAAACCGGCGCTCGTTTAGCCTTAGCCATGACTTGGAATATTATTGAAAACGCTGAAAAAGAAGTGAATGAGCGCCTAAAGAACGCCAACCTTGATCGCACTTGCCAAGCCGAGTTTGCTCGCTATATGAAAGGCGATTTCGATTTAAAAAATAGCAAGCAGCACCATCGAGAACTAATCACTTTGCAAGGCGTTAAACAACGCAGCAGCGAAGATTTAAAAATGAAACAAGCATCGGTTGAATTGCATACCGGCAAAGAGTTTGGACGTTCTTTGTTTGTGGTTGAAAAAATTGCAAAACGCAATGGCTGCCCAGGTGCCGATGTGAAGCTTTTAAAAAATGAGTGGCCAAATGAAATTTACGGTGTGAGCTGTCCAGACCAAAGCTATATGCTAACCCAGTGTGAATGGGGTAATTGCCGCATTCTAAAATAGCTGCGTTAAAACACAGCTGCATTTAAAAAATAAGCCGGATAACCGGCTTATTTTTTGCACCTATTCCAGTGCTAGGCGCTCTTTGTTTTTATCCAAGATGGCCGTGCCAATGCCTTTTACCAGCGTTAACTCTTCCACGCTGTTAAATTTTCCTACTTTTTCTCGATGCTGAATAATGGCCTCTGCTTTGGCTTTGCCAATGCCATTTAAGCTGGCAAATTCTTCTGCTGTTGCTGTGTTAATGTTGATTTTTCCGGCCTCTACTGCACCGGCCAGTAATGCGAAGGTTAAGCCTACTAAGGCTAAGAGTGATTTTATTCCTTTCATTTTATTCTCCTGATTAAAAGGAAAGGAAAAAATAGCAGTAAAAGAGACGATTCTTATCGCCCGAAATAATGAAATCAGACCGCAAAATAAATACTAAAGACTGAGTTTGCTTAGCCTTTAGTCTGTTTATACCGCTTGTTCAATAAGCCCAGACGGGTATTCAGTAATAAAACGCAGCAGATCGGTTTCGGGCATGGGGCGAGCTAAGAAGAACCCTTGCACGCTGTCGCATTCTCGTAAACGCAGCAGCACTTCGTCTTCTTCGGTTTCAACGCCTTCTGCAATCACCGTCATTTCTAAGCTATGACCAAGGCTAATGATGGTGTCAACCAATGCCTGTTTGCGTTTATCGCTGCCCATGCTACTGATAAATGAGCGGTCGATCTTAAGCTTATCTGCTGGGAAAGAAGCCAAATAAGATAAAGACGAGTAGCCAGTGCCAAAGTCGTCAAGGGCCACTCGAATACCAGCTTGTTGCAGAGTGAGTAGAAAATTAAGTGTTTCTTGCTGGTTGCGAATTAGCAGGCTTTCGGTAATTTCAACCATTAAGCGCCCAACCGGGATATCTGCCTCTTTGACTTGCTCAACGATTTTCTGAGCCAGATCGCGGTCGTAAAACTCGGCTGTCGAAATATTAACGGCAACGGCTATATCAATGCCGTAGTTTTGCATGCGTTTAATCATGGCTAAGGCTTCGGTACGCACCCAACGGCCTATGTCACGAATTAACCCAGTTTTTTCAGCAAGAGGAATAAACACATCGGGGCGAATCAGGCCACGCGTGGGGTTTTCCCAGCGAATTAAAGCTTCTACGTGCGTAATTCTACCATTGGCTAAGTTTTTAACTGGCTGGTAATGCAGGCGTAGCTGGTTGTCGCCAACTGCCGAGCGCAGCTCTTGGTGGAGCATGGCGTGGAGCTTGGCTTCTTCATGCATTTCTGGAGTAAAGAAAGCAAAGCCATTACGGCCACCATCTTTAATAGAGTAGAGAGCTTGCTCTGCAGCTTTTAGCAATTCCTCTGGGGTGTTGCCATCTTCTGGATAACGACTGATGCCTAAGCTTGAGAACATTTGGCAATTATGGTTATCGCGCAGAGTTAAATTCTCGCTGACGTTGTTCTGAATTTTAGCTGCGTATTCTTCAAGTTCTTCACAGCTTAAATCGCTTTGGATAATCAGGCCGAACTCATCACCACCTAAACGGGCCACGGTATCGTTGGGGCCAATACTGTTTTGCAAGCGAGAGCTTATTTTGATAAGCAGCTCATCGCCTGCATCGTGGCCCAAAGTGTCGTTAATTTCTTTAAAGTAATCCAGATCAAGAAGCAGCACGTTAAAGTAGGTGTCTTGGTGATTGCTCTGTTTGATTAAGCGGCTCAGTTTGCTATTAAACAAATGGCGGTTGGGTAGGTTAGTGAGCAAATCGTAGTTTGCTTGGTGCAAAATGGTTTGCTCTGAAATTTTACGTTCACTGATGTCGCTGAATAGACCAGTCCAATATTCAATGCGGTTGTTGGTGTCGCGCTTGGCCGAAAAACACAGTTCTGTGTTTACCGCACTGCTGTCTTTATGGCGCAGATCAATTTCAGTGGTCCAGCTTTTTAGGGCAGGCAAGTGTTGCAAAATATCTTCAATGCGGTCGAGCTGAGCCTGATTGGTCAACAAACTGGCGGCATGAGTGCCTAGTAGTTCGTCTGCGCTCTTACCCACCATTTGGCAAAAAGAAGGGTTAACTTCCAGAATCGTAAATTGGGAGTCGGTGATTACCAGCCCCAAAGGCAGTTGTGTTGCGATATTTTTAGAAAGAACACTGTGCGTCTTGGCGCTGCGGTATTTAATACAAACTTTGGCTAAGGAAGATAGGTCATTAATCTCAGCAATATCAGCAATGCTGGGGAGTTGTTTATCGCTAAAGTGAAAAGCTAATACGCCAAGGAAACGCCCTGAATTACTAACAATAGGCTGTGCCCAAGATGAATGGATATTGGCTTGAGCCGCCAATAGGCGATAGTCCTGCCAATCTGGGTGATCTTGAGTATTTTCGACAATGGTCAGTTGTTTGGTTTGTGCCGTTGTCAGATAAATTTCAGGCTCGGCCCCAAGCTCTAGCTTTTGCGTGGCCAAACGAAAAAATTCCGGAACATTGGGGGCCGCTGTACAGACAAGGCTTTGCCCGTCAGGGCTTAGGGTGTAAACAGCGCCAACACAATGGGGAAATAATTCTTGCTGTAAAACAACTAACTCTTCAAGTGACGATTCCAATGTCTTGTTGTTAAGTAGTGTCTCCAACAGTTGATTGCGTTTCGTGACGGAACGAGAGGGTGTGCTCGTTTCGTTAACGTTTAAGTTCGACATACAACTCTTATCAAATCAGAACAGAGGGGTAGTTTACTCATTATTGAGGAAATTAAAACTAGCGTGCTAATGATATACCGAGAAAGAGATGAAGGAGGTATCCCCCAAGGGAGGGAAGAGGCCAAAGCCGGCCTCTTTCGTGCAAAAGTATTAGGCTCCAACCAGAGATTGGCCGCAAACTCGTACGATGTTGCCAGTTACGCCGCTTGAAGCAGGGTTAGAGAAGAAGGCAATGGTTTCTGCTACGTCAACGGGTTTACCGCCTTGAGATAGAGAGTTTAAGCGTCGACCCACTTCACGAGTAAACACAGGAACCGCATCGGTCATTTGCGTTTCAATGAAGCCAGGAGCTACGGCATTGATGGTGATGCCTTTTTCCAGCAGCTCATTGGCCATGTACTGAACGTAACCAATTACCCCAGCTTTAGAGGCTGAGTAGTTGGTTTGCCCCGCTTGACCAGCAATGCCGTTCATTGAGGATACGCAAATAATGCGGCCATCGTTATTTAAAGTGCCATCTTTAAAGAGCACTTCGTTAATGCGTTCTTCGGCAGATAGGTTGATGTCGATGGTCATTTTCCACCAGTGTTCTGGCATGTTGGCAATGGTTTTGTCGCGGGTAATACCAGCGTTATGAACCACTATGTCGGCGCCGCCCATTTCTTTTAGCTTGGCTGAAATTTGTGCTGGTGCTGCAGCGGATGAAATATCGCCTAGCAACACTTGGCCACCAATGGAGTCCATAACGCGCTTTAAATCGGCTTCGGCGGGTGGAATATCTAAGCCAAGAACAGTTGCACCATCGCGTGCCAAGGTGCGAGCAATGGCTTCACCAATACCACGAGCGGCGCCTGTTACTAATGCCACTTTGCCAGTCAGAGGTTTGTGCCAGTCTGGGTAAGCCACTTCTTTGGCTTTGCGCACGGTGATGACTTGGCCGTCCACATAGGCAGATTTAGCCGACAGAATAAAGCGGAAAGAAGAGTCGAGGTTTTTCTCGGCGCCTTCTTCGACCAAAATGTTTTGGCAGGTTGCGCTTTTCTTGCCAATTTCTTTGGCGATAGAGCGAGTAAAGCCTTCCAGTGCACGCATAGCCGCCGCTTGCTCGCCAGTTTTGGCTTGCATATGAGGACGACCCAACACAATTACGCGGCCATTGTTGTTCAATTTGCGCATAATGGGGTGGAAGAAATAGTACAGTTGGTTTAAGTCGCTGGTGGTATTAAAGCCTGATGCATCAAATACGAAAGCATCAAATTTTTCACTCATGTTCGGAGTAATGTCGATGCCGTTGGCTTTAACGCCTGCGGCTTTGGCTGCGGCAATGATGTTGCCAGCGTAAGGTGCTGCAGCAGGGAAAAACACGCTGCCGCTAGACTCTTTTAAGCTGCGCATGATGTCATTAAGAAGTTGGGCGTTGTCGCCTACGCCCAGTAATACGCGGCCTGCGTAAAAGCTTACTTGAGCTGGGTTGTAACGTTTTAATGGGATGGCCTTCGGTAATACCGATTTCATTAAATTGCGGCCAACATTGCTGTCTAATAAAGATTCAATAAAGTTGCTCATGGGTTAATATCCTAAATAATAACGCTGTATAAATAGTAACGACCAAACAGTAACAAATTAGAACAATAATAATAAGCCCTTGAATTGACCGGTTGAGAGTGAGAGCACGTCAATTCAGCCAATGCGAGCGTTTACGGTCTGGTTACACTGCAACAACTCGTGCGGTGATGTTCATTATTGCTGCGTTGTTGTGTTGTTTTAAATGTATTTTTACAGGATAGAGTCATGGTTAAAAAAGCTGCTGCAACCCCTACTGTTCGTCGCGTTGCCATCATTGGTGGTAACCGTATTCCTTTTGCTAAATCCAATACTGCGTATTCTTATGCTTCAAACCAAGAAATGCTGACCTCTGCATTAAATGGCTTGGTAAACCGCTACAACCTGCAAGGCGAGCTGATTGGTGAGTTCATCGCTGGTGCTGTGATGAAACACAGCCGCGATTTTAACTTGGCTCGTGAAACCCTGCTGGGTACTTCTTTAGACCCTCGTACTCCTGCTCTAGATATTCAACAAGCCTGTGGTACTGGCTTGCAAGCCATCATTATGGCGGCCAACAAAATTGCTTTGGGCCAAATTGATTCTGCTATCGCTGGTGGTTCAGACACTACTTCTGATGCTCCTATTGGCGTGAACGAAGGCTTGCGTAAAATTTTGCTAGACGCTAACCGTGCTAAAACCACTCAAGCCAAATTAAAATTACTGGCTAAGATTCGCCCTCGTCACTTAGTGCCTAACATTCCTAAAAACGCCGAGCCACGCACTGGCTTGTCTATGGGTGATCACACTGAAATTTCAGTAAAAGCTTGGGGTGTAACTCGTGAAGAACAAGACGAAATTGCCTTTAACAGCCATCAGAATCTGCTTGCTGCCTACGATCGTGGTTTCTTCGAAGATTTAATTACGCCTTTCCAAGGCTTGGATAAAGACAATCTAGCGCGTAAACCAGATATGGCTAAATTAGCCTCGCTAAAACCTGCATTCGACCGTAAATCAGGTAAAGGCACTATTACGGCGGGTAACTCATCTGCTCTAACCGATGGTGCTTCTGTGGTGCTGTTGGCTTCTGAGGAATGGGCAAAAGAGCACAATCTGCCTGTGCGTGCTTACCTATCTTTCTACGAAACCGCTGCCGTCGATTTCTTTGGTAAAAACGGCAATAACGATCCTGAAGGTTTGCTGTTGGCCCCTGCTTACGGCGTGGCTCGCATGTTGCAACGTTCAGGATTAACCCTACAAGACTTCGACTTCTATGAAATTCACGAAGCCTTCGCTGGCGTAGTGGCCAGCACCTTAAAACTGTGGGAAAACGAAGAGTATTGCAAATCGCACCTAGGTTTAGATGGCGCGCTGGGCAGCATTGATCGCAGCAAGCTAAACGTAAATGGATCTTCCATTGCTGTGGGTCACCCATTTGCGGCCACTGGTGGTCGTATTGTGGCTTCTTTGGCCAAAATGCTGGAAGAAAAAGGCTCAGGTCGTGGCTTAATTTCAATCTGCGCTGCAGGTGGCCAAGGCGTTGTCGCTATTTTAGAGCGTTAATCTAGCGTCCTTTGTAAGTTAGCCCGTTGCCCTCGCTTAGCGAGGGCTTTTTTTTTGCACTTCGGTCGTGGACAATAGCGGCAACTGAAATGAGGCACGCATGATCACTAAAGCTCAACATACTCTTGATACTCGCGGTTTATTTTGCCCAGAACCGGTAATGATGCTGCATAGCCTAATTGCTGATATGCAAGTGGGTGAATCCGTTATTGTTTATGCAACCGACCCATCAACCACTCGTGATTTTCTTAAGTTTTGCTCATTTTTAGGGCATCAACTGTTAAAGCAAGAAGAGCATTCTGGGGAGTATCATTTTTTAATTCAGAAAGGAGTAGAAGAATAATCATGCTTTTTCGTTTATCTGTGATTGCCCTAACGGCCAGTTTGGTGGCCTGCACCCAAGTGCCTGTGCTCAGCCTGCCAGTGAGTAGTGCCAATCAATGCTCTGAGTCAGAGGGGGTCTCTTTGCGTTACAACACGCTAACCATAGCCTTAGGCGCTCGCCCAAGTGCGGGTTACAGCGTTGAGTTGTTGTCTAAAACCAATAAAGAACAACGCTACTTTTTGCGCTACCAAGAACGCACCCCAGACCCAAGCATGCGTCATGTGCAAATTATGACCTCCCCTTGCACCATGATAGTGCTGCCGCAAGGCTGGCAAAGTGTAGAGGTGACCAACGCTCAAACCGATGAGGTTACTCGCTTCACGGCTCAAACTGCACAATGATTATTCTTGGTATCGACCCCGGTTCGCGTATCACTGGCTTTGGTGTGGTACGTCGCACTGGGCAAAAAATAGAATACGTAGTGAGTGGTTGTATTCGTACCGGTGAGGGCGATTTACCTGAGCGCCTTAAAAAAATTTACCAAGACGTTACTGAAATTATTCAAACCTATCAGCCGCAGCAGTTTGCAATTGAACAGGTATTTATGGGCAAAAATGCCGACTCTGCCTTAAAGCTTGGGCAAGCTAGAGGGGTGGCGATTGTGGCGGCTTCCTTGCAAAACTTGCCGGTATCGGAATATGCCCCGCGCTCGATAAAGCAAGCTGTGGTGGGGAAGGGCAGTGCTACCAAAGAGCAGGTTCAGCATATGGTGCAATATCTACTTAAACTTCCCGGCAAGCCACAAGCCGACGCCGCCGACGCTTTGGCCATCGCTATTTGCCATGCCCATACAGGCGCAGGCTTAACTGCACAGTATGGCGTGACCGGAATCAGCCAAGGGCGGATGCGCTAAGGCTCGACATCCATAGCACTTCTGGGTAAAGTAGCGCCCTTTATTTTCACTCAAGTGACCTATCGTAGGGGTCACCACTGATAAGGAACGACTATGCCCGTAATTACACTTCCTGATGGCTCTAAACGAGAGTTCGACACCCCAGTTACCCTAATGCAAGTGGCCGAAGCTATTGGCCCCGGTTTGGCTAAGGCCACAGTGTGCGGTCGCATTAACGGAACCTTGGTGGATGCCTGTGAATTAATTACGAGTGATGCTGACGTTACCCTGATTACCGGCCGCGACCTAGACGGTCTAGAAGTCATTCGCCACTCATTTGCGCACTTAGTTGGCCATGCCGTAAAACAACTGTTCCCAACAGCGCAAATGGCCATTGGCCCAGTGATTGAAAACGGCTTTTATTACGATATTGATTACGAACGCCCTTTTACCCCTGAAGACATTGCCGCCATTGAAAAGCGCGTGGCAGAACTGATCAAAAAAGATTACGACGTTATTAAAAAAATGACGCCCATTCAGGAAGCGCGCGAAGTTTTTGTTAAGCGTGGCGAAAACTATAAAGTTGAGTTGATTGATGAACTCATCGCCAAAGGTGAAACCGCCGTTGGCCTCTACCATCACGAAGAATACACTGATATGTGTCGTGGCCCTCACGTACCTAATACTCGTGTGATGCGCATCTTTAAACTCACTCGCGTGTCTGGTGCTTACTGGCGTGGTGATTCGAAAAACAAACAGTTGCAACGTATTTACGGCACCGCTTGGAACGATAAGAAAGACCTAAAAGACTACATTACCCGCATGGAAGAAGCGGAAAAGCGCGACCATCGTAAGTTGGGTAAGCAACTGGATTTGTTCCACCTACAAGAAGAAGCACCGGGTATGGTGTTCTGGCACCCCAATGGTTGGACTATCTACCAAGTGCTTGAACAATACATGCGCAAGGTTCAGCAAGACGCTGGCTACCTAGAGATTAAAACTCCGCAAGTGGTGGATCGTGTGCTTTGGGAAAAGTCTGGTCACTGGCAGCACTATGCTGAAAACATGTTTATTACCGAGTCGGAAAAACGCACCTACGCGGTAAAACCTATGAACTGCCCATGCCATATTCAAGTGTTTAACCAAGGGCTTAAAAGCTACCGTGATTTGCCCATGCGCTTAGCTGAATTTGGTTCTTGCCATCGCAACGAGCCATCTGGTGCTTTGCACGGTATTATGCGTGTGCGTGGTTTTACCCAAGACGACGCGCATATTTTTGTTAGCGAAAACCAAATTCGCCAAGAGGCTATCGACTTTATCAATTTAACCCTAGCTGTGTATAAAGACTTCGGCTTCGATAAAGTTGAAATGAAATTGTCGACCCGCCCAGACAGCCGTATTGGCGACGATACACAGTGGGATTTGGCCGAAGGTGCGTTAAAAGATGCACTTAATGCAGCGGGCTTAGCTTGGGAATTACAGCCAGGCGAAGGCGCATTTTATGGCCCTAAAATTGAGTTTTCCTTGCGTGACTGCATTGGCCGGGTATGGCAATGCGGCACCTTACAGCTCGATTTCATGCTTCCTGGCCGCTTAGGCGCTCAATATGTGGATGAAGACAACGAACGCAAAACTCCGGTGATGCTACATCGTGCCATTTTGGGTTCGTTCGAGCGCTTTGTGGGCATTTTAATTGAGCACTACGCCGGTTTAATGCCCCCATGGTTGGCGCCCAACCAAGTTTCTGTTCTCAATATTACCGACAAACAGGGTGAATATTGTGAAAAGATTGTTAAAACCTTGAAGTCTAAGGGCTTTAGAGCGCAAGCGGACTTGAGAAACGAGAAGATCGGCTTTAAAATCCGCGAGCATACTTTACTGAAGGTTCCCTATTTGATTGTTATCGGGGACAAAGAAGTAGAAGCTAACACCGTTGCTGTGCGTACTCGTAAAGGTGAAGACCTAGGCAGTATGAGTATTGACGCCTTTACTGCATTGTTAGAGCAGGGCATAGCACAGCGTGGACGATTTGAATTGGAGAGTTGATTATTAGAACTGACAATAAAAAAGGCGGACGTAACGACAATCGTGCGCCTATTAACGAAAACATTCGCGCCGATAAAGTTCGTTTAATCGGAGCCGATGGCAGCCAAGTTGGCATCGTTAGTATTAAAGAGGCTTTGCAAGCAGCAGAAGAGGCCGAACTGGATTTAGTACAAATTTCAGACGGCGATCCCATTGTTTGTAAAGTCATGGATTATGGCAAAAAGCTTTACGAAGAGAAAAAGCAAAAAGCCGAAGCCAAAAAACGTCAACATCAAGTGCAGATTAAGGAAATTAAATTCCGCCCTGGTACAGATGAAGGCGACTATCAAATTAAGCTAAAAAACTTAAAACGTTTTCTAGAAGACGGTGATAAAGCGAAAATTACGTTACGTTTTCGCGGTCGCGAGATGGCGCACCAAGAATTGGGCATGGATGTGATGAAGCGGGTTGAAGAAGACTTAAAAGAATTCGGAACCGTAGAGCAACAAGCCAAATTCGAAGGTCGTCAAATGGTGATGGTCATCGCTCCTGGTAAGAAGAAGTAACTAGGTTTACAAAGAGAAGCGTTCTCTACCTATTACTCGTTATGGCAGATGCCGCACAGGGTCTTAGTTCCTGTCGGCGTCATCACTTTTGGAGTACATCATGCCTAAAATGAAAACTAAGAGTGGCGCAGCTAAGCGCTTCAAAAAGACTGCTAACGGCTTCAAACACCGTAAACCATACCGCAGCCATATCCTGACCAAAAAGAGCACCAAACGTAAACGTCATTTACGTGGTCAAGTGCTAGTACACGCTTCTGACGTTCGTTCAGTAGCTCGTATGTTACCTAACCTTTAATCTCAGGAGATAAATCATGGCTCGTGTAAAACGCGGTGTTATCGCTCGTGCTCGTCACAAGAAAATTCTGAAGCAAGCTAAAGGTTACTACGGTGCTCGCAGCCGTGTGTTCCGTGTTGCTAAACAAGCAGTTATCAAAGCTGGCCAATACGCTTACCGTGACCGTCGTCAACGTAAACGTCAATTCCGTCAACTTTGGATTGCTCGTATCAACGCTGGCGCACGTCAAAACGGTTTGTCTTACAGCAAATTCATTAACGGCCTGAAAAAAGCCTCTATTGAAATTGACCGTAAGATTTTGGCCGACTTGGCTGTATACGAAAAAGCAGCTTTCACTGCTCTAGTAGAAAAAGCCAAAGCCAGTCTGTAAGACGTCACCGTCTTAAGTTGATAGTCAGGGGCTTAGAGCACGCTGCAGTGCACGCAAGACTCTAGACTCTTGGCTTTCGACTCAAAATGGGGAATACGCTTCGGTGGCTTCCCCATTTTTTTTAAGCACAGAACTTCCTAAAAACTACTTGTGGAACATTCAATGGAAAACTTACAAGCTCTTACTCAACAAGCATTAAGCGCGGTGGCAGCAGCAACCGATACGCAAGCACTAGACCAAGTGCGGGTGCAGTTTTTGGGTAAAAAAGGCGAAATTTCTGCTCTGATGAAAAACCTAGGAGCCGTTGCCGCAGAGGAACGTCCAAAGGTAGGAGCGGTAATTAACCAAGCCAAAGAGCAAGTAGAGCAAGCCATTAACGAACGCAAGCAAACACTTGAAAGCTCGGCCCTACAAGAAAAGCTGCAAGCCGAAACCATCGACGTCACCTTAGCTGGGCGCAACTTACAAGAAGGCAGTTTGCATCCAGTAACCCGCACCATTGAACGGCTGGAATCCTTTTTTGTTGGGGCTGGCTACAGCCTAATGGAGGGGCCAGAAATTGAAGATGAGTTTCATAACTTTGAAGCCCTGAATATTCCAGAGCACCACCCTGCGCGCGCGATGCACGACACCTTCTATTTTGATGCAGGCCGCTTATTGCGCACTCATACCTCACCAGTGCAAATTCGCACTATGGAAAAACAGCAACCGCCACTGCGCATTATTTGCCCAGGGCGAGTATATCGCTGTGATTACGATCAAACCCACTCTCCCATGTTTCATCAGATGGAAGGCTTAGTGGTGGATAAAAATATCAGCTTTGCCGACTTAAAAGGCACACTTACCGAGTTTCTAAGTGCTTTCTTTGAACGTGAGGTGAAAGTGCGTTTACGCCCTTCTTATTTCCCCTTTACTGAACCCTCTGCCGAAATTGATATTGAATGGGTGATTGAAACCGCCGAAGGCATCAAAACCCGTTGGCTTGAAATTGGCGGCTGCGGCATG
>JBASZG010000136.1:0-3685 GCA_049277875.1 Venatoribacter sp. | reverse complement strand
AGCATGCCTTCGGCCAGTTCTTTGGCAGGCAAGGCTCCTTCGGCTAAACGCACACGCGCCTTCGCCATAGTGATAAAACCCTGCGCACGCATAACCGCCGAACCAAGCAAAGCAGATAAAATAATTAGCGCTATAACGGCTAGAACGCCGATTTTAGAGCCCACCTGAATAAAAACGACCAGCTCTAAAATAGGTAAAAGAATAAAAAGAAAGAGTAAAGGCACTTGAGTCTCCAGCAAGCCAATTGTTAAGGCTTAATGGAGACAAACAAGAGTATTTCAAGGGGGAGTGTGCAGGGCGAAATTGAGGGTTGCGCGGAACACGCGCTAGGCGCCCAGCAGCTAATTAATGATGATGACCACCTTCACCGTGCACATGGCCGTGTGATAATTCTTCAACGCTGGCATCGCGCAGGGCTTCTACTTTTACGTTAAAGCGTAGGTCTTTGCCGGCTAAGGGGTGGTTGCCGTCGATGGTGACTGTGGTGTCGTCTACTTCAGTAACAATCACAGTGACATGGCCTTGTTCGGTTTGGGCAGAAAACGCCATGCCAGGTTCGATATTTTCAACGCCTTCAAAGGCTTCGATTGGCACTTGTTGAATGTGGGCTTCGCTGTATTCGCCATAGGCGTCGCCTGCTTGCACTACCACTTCTAATTCGTCGCCAGCTTGTTTGCCTTCTAGGGCTTTTTCTAGGCCAGGAATAATGTTTTGGTGGCCATGCAGGTACACCATTGGCTGGCCACCTTCAGAGGAGTCAATCACTTCATTGCTTTCTACATCCACCACTTGGTAATGAATGGTTACAACTTTATTTTGGCTAATGGTCATAAGGTTCTCTTTTTGGGTGGAGATAAATAGAAGTAAGCGCCTAACGGCAAAGGCTGTGAGTAAAACACAATTTTGTTTACAGGTTCAATGAAACAAGCAAAAAACTTGACCTAGGCGGCTTTTAGGCGTGTTATGCCAACACTCTCAAATGAGAACGATTATAATTAAGGCACTTAAAAAGTGAGGTTGTTATGAGGATTTTAGCTGTTCTTGCTGGGCTGTTATTTGTTGCTATAAGCCAAGCCGCTCCTCTGCCGAAATTAGTGTTGGCTGGCCCGCCCGCTGGGGTGAGCTATCCGCTGGTGCATTTAGCCAATTCGGGGGAGTTAGCCGACCTTGCCGATGAAGTAGAGTTTGTGCTGTGGAAAAACCCCGACCAACTGCGCGCGCTCGTGCTGGATAACAAGGTCGATTTTATGGCCTTGCCCAGTAATGTTGGGGCAAACCTGTATAACCGTGGCGTGGATTTATCCCTAATTAACGTATCGCAATGGGGCGTGTTGTGGATGATTTCTCGTGATGCCAACAAAAAAACCTTGGCCGATTTTAAAGGTGAAGAAATTGCCCTGCCTTTTCGCGCCGATATGCCCGATATCGTCTTTAGCTACCTTGCCGAAAAACAAGGGTTAAACCCCAAAAAAGACTTTAAAATTAACTACAGCGCAAGCCCTGCCGATGCCATGCAACTGCTGATTATGCGCCGCGTTGACCACGCGCTTTTGGCCGAGCCTGCGGTGTCTATGGCGCTTAGAAAAACCCAAAGTTTTCCACTTTCGATTGTTGCCCCCGACCTGTATCGCAGCGTCGATTTGCAAGCCGAATGGGGACGTTTAAACCACAGCGAAGCGCGTATTCCCCAAGCAGGCATTGCTGCCGTGGGCAAGGTAAACGCCAACGCCGAACTGGTTGCTCGTTTTGAACAAGCCTTTGCCAAAGCCAATAGTTGGTGTTTAGCCAACGCCAAAGCCTGTAGCGAAGAAGTAGCTAAAGCCATTCCTATGCTTACCGCCGAGGGAGTGGAAGATGCGCTTAACGCGCAAAACAACTACTATGCCGATGCCCAAACCGCTAAGGCCGAGTTAGAACAGTTTTTCTCTTTATTATTAGAAAAGCAGCCTGCCACTGTGGGCAACCAACTACCCAAAGATTCTTTTTACTTTAAGCCCTAATGTATGCGTTATTTACTGTCTCTTGGCCGCTCTACCCTAAGTTATTTGTGGGGCGGCTGGGGAGCCTTAGCCAGCTTGTTGTTGTTTTGCGCTCTGTGGGAATTGGCCGCGCAATACTATGGCGACTTAATCTTGCCAGGCCCTATTCAAACCGCCAAGCAACTGGCGGTATTGGCGCAAAGCAGTGATGCAATTGAAGACTTTTTAATTTCGACCAAGCGCACTTTTTATGGCCTAGGCTTGGCCGTAGCCGCAGGCACGGCATTGGGTATGCTGGCGGGGTTTTCGCTTACGTCTTCTATGTTAGCGCGCCCTATTATTACGCTCTTGCTTGGTATGCCACCTATCGCTTGGTTGGTGCTGGCGATGCTGTGGTTTGGCTTGGGCGATGCCACGCCTATTTTTACCGTGTTTATTGCCTGCCTACCTATTGTTTTTGCAGGTGCCATGCAAGGCACCCACACTCTAGATAACCAGCTTAAAGCTGTAAGCCAAGTGTATAAATTGCCTTGGTCTATGCGCCTTTTCGACCTGTATTTGCCGCATATTTTTTCGTATTTATTCCCTGCGTGGATTGTCGCTTTGGGAACTTCGTGGAAAGTAGTGGTTATGGCGGAACTTCTTAGCACCAACGACGGCATAGGCGCAGCCCTTGCGGTTACGCGCTCGCAGCTTGATACCGCCTCGACCTTAGCTTGGGTGGTGGCGGTGCTTATTGCGCTGCTGGCCGCCGAGTATTTATTGCTAGAGCCAATAAAACGCCATGTGGAACGCTGGCGCAGCGAGGTGCGCCTATGAATGCGCTGGAAGTAACCAATCTCACCCACAAGTTTGGGGTAACTAAGGTACTAAAAGACATTAACCTAAGCCTAAAACAAGGCGAAACCTTGGCCTTGGTTGGGCCTTCTGGCTGCGGTAAAAGTACGCTTTTACAGTGTATAGCTGGGCTACTTACCCCAAGCGAAGGGCAGGTTAATTTGCACAGCCAAACCTTGGCTTATATGTTCCAAGAACCGCGCTTATTACCTTGGAAAAACACCCGCGATAATCTAAGCCTTGGTATCAAAGCGCAGGGGCTTAGTCGTAAAGAATGCCAACAACAAGCCTTAGCTATGGCGTTAACACTTGGTCTTAGCGCAGAAGATTTATATAAATTTCCGCACGAGCTTTCAGGCGGTATGCAAAGCCGCGTAGCACTTGGCCGCGCGTTGTTAGTAAAGCCAACATTATTACTGCTCGACGAGCCATTTTCGGCCTTAGACATTGGCCTAAAAATGGAGCTTTACCAACTGCTGCGCCAGCACATTAGCCAGTTGCAAAGCTCGGTATTGATGATTACTCACGATTTAATGGAAGCGGTGCGCCTAGCCGACCGCGTACTGATGATGGTGCCAGAACCGGGGCGATTTATTGGTGAGTTTGTGTTTAACACACCGCATAGCGAGCGCAGCGATGCCTATATTTATCAAACCACCGCCGAGCTGATGCAAGACTCACGCGTAAAAGAGGGTTTTAACCTTGCCTAAATTACCTGCTTTTTTATCCAACGATGCTCCTATGCTGTGCTGCCCTTACCGTGGCTTTTTTGCCCTAACTGCTATAAGCGCCGTGCTATTTATGACGGTATGGCTGCTGGTGCTGCAAGGCGTTATTACCCTTGCCCCACAAGGCGGCTGGACGCTTTG
>JBASZG010000135.1:0-13018 GCA_049277875.1 Venatoribacter sp. | reverse complement strand
GCGTGCCTGCGCGGTTAAGGTCGATACCGGTGCTGCCATTAAAGCCTTCGTGAACCGACTTACCCGCGTCTTCTTCTAGGTGAGCACGAGTTACGTTAATACGCTTGGTGCTGCCATCGTCTAACTCAATATCAATATGGCCTTTGCCCACTGTGGGGTGAAACAACTGCGTGGTTTGATAGCCTTTGGGCAGGTCGGGGTAAAAATAGTTTTTGCGGTCGAATATCGACACTTTGCCAATCTCGGCATCAATGGCTAAGCCAAACTTCACGGCCATGCGTAAGGCTTCTTCGTTAAACACTGGCAACACGCCGGGCATGGCTAGGTCGATAACGCTGGCCTGAGTGTTGGGCGCCGCGCCAAATTCGGTAGAGCTGCCAGAGAATATCTTGGTTTTAGTGGCTAATTGAGCGTGAATCTCTAGGCCAATTACAACTTCCCATTCCATTTTTTATACCTCTTAAATACCTGGTGCTGTGTGGGTGTGCCAATCGGTTGCTTGTTGGAAGCGGTGCGCCATATTTAAAAGGCGTGCTTCGTCGAAGTAGTTACCAATTAAGTGCAAACCAACAGGAAGTTGATTGATTTGGCCGCAAGCATGAGAAAGTGCAGGCAAGCCAGCTAGGTTGACTGGGCTGGTGAAAATATCTTCTAAATACATGGCAATTGGGTCGTTGATTTTTTCGCCGCGTTTGTAGGCTGGGCCAGTAGTGACTGGGCCGGCGATAACGTCCACCTCTTTAAACGCCGAGATAAAGTCGTTTTTAATTAAACGGCGCACTTGTTGGGCTTTGCGGTAATAAGTTTCATAAGAGCCAGCCGACAAAATATGCGCGCCAATCATGATGCGGCGCTTTACTTCTTCGCCAAAGGCTTCGCTGCGCGAGCGTACATATAAATCGTGCAAGTCTCGTGGGTTGTCGCAGCGGTAGCCATAACGTACGCCGTCTAAGCGTGAAAGGTTGGTCGAGCATTCTGCTGGGGCAATGATGTAATAAGCAGGCACAGCCAAGGCGGTGTTAGGCAGTGAAATTTCTTTTACCTTAGCGCCCAGTTTTTCATACTCTTTTACCGCATTCATAACCGCCTGCGCCATGTCGGGGTTTAGGTCGGCACTGAAATATTCTTTTGGCAAGCCAATGGTTAAACCGGCTAAGTCGTTATTTAAGCTGGCGCGATAGTCGGGCACTTCAAGTTGCATAGAGGTGGAGTCTTTTTCGTCAAAGCCCGCCATTTGTTGCAGCATTAGGGCGGCGTCTTCGGCGGTTTGAGTAATCACACCGGCTTGGTCGAAGCTCGAAGCGTAAGCCACCATGCCCCAACGAGAAACGCGGCCATAGGTAGGCTTAATGCCCGTTAAACCACAGTAAGCGGCTGGCTGGCGAATAGAGCCGCCAGTGTCCGATGCGGTTGCGCCCGCTACTAAGCCTGCCGCCACGGCTGCCGCCGAGCCACCAGAAGAACCGCCAGGAATACGGCTGGTATCCCAAGGGTTGTTGACTGGGCCATAAAATGAGCTTTCGTTGGTTGAGCCCATGGCAAACTCATCCATGTTCAGTTTGCCCAAAGATACCGCCCCTGCTTGTTCTAGCTTCTCTACCACAGTGGCACTGTAGGGCGAAGTAAAGTTACTTAACATTTTTGAGGCGCAGGTGGTGAGTACGCCTTGGGTGCAGAATAAATCTTTATGTGCAATCGGAACGCCAGTAAGCGCCGTGGCCTTGCCACTGGCACGCTGTGCGTCGGCGGCCTTGGCTTGTTCTAAGGCTAGGTCGGCAGTAACAGTAATAAAACTGTTGTAAGTTTTATCCAGCTCGTTAATACGTTTTAAATAATCTTGGGTAATTTCAACGCTGGATACTTTGCCAGCGGCTAAATCTTGGCTTAATGAAGTAATGCTGTGCTTATGCATGGGGGTGGCCTTAATCAATTATTCAACAACGCGAGGCACAAGGTAGTAGCCATCTTCGGTTTGCGGGGCAATTTTTTGAAACTGTTCGCGCTGATCTTTAGCCGTAACAATATCTGGACGCAAGCGTTGCACAGCATCGAGTGGATTGGTCATGGGTTCCACTGCTTCGATATTGGCCATACTGAGTTTATTAAAGAGGTCTAAGATGTTGCTTAGGCTCTGTTGGTAATCGGCAATTTTACTGCTGTCGATTTGTAAGCGAGCTAACTCGGCAATATCCTGAACTTGCTCTGGACTTAACGCCATGATCTGACTCCGGTTCATACAACTAGAAAAGGTTGCGAGAGTAGCACAATTGTGTCTTGCTCTAAATCCCTGCCATTGCTAGAGTTAGCGACAATTTTTCACCTGTACACAGGATTTACTTTGATGTTCAAAAAATTAAGAGGTTTTTTTTCTAGCGATCTCTCCATTGATTTAGGTACGGCCAACACCTTGATTTATATGCGTGGCAAAGGAATTGTGTTAAATGAACCTTCCGTTGTGGCTATTCGCTTGCAAGGCCATCAAAAAAGCTTGGCCGCTGTGGGTACGGAAGCCAAACGCATGTTGGGCCGTACTCCAGGCAATATTCAAGCCATTCGCCCCATGAAAGACGGTGTGATTGCCGATTTTGAAGTAACCGAAAAAATGCTGCAATTTTTTATTAAAAAAGTGCATGCCCATAACTTTCTACCTCCAAGCCCCCGCGTTGTTGTTTGTGTTCCTTACCAAGCTACCAAAGTAGAACGTAAAGCCATCCGTGACTCCGTATTAGGCGCAGGTGCCAGCCAAGCTTATTTAATTCATGAACCAATGGCGGCTGCCATTGGTGCAGGTTTGCAAGTGGATGACGCCTTTGGCTCGATGGTGGTGGATATCGGCGGTGGCACCACCGAAATTGCCATTATTTCGTTAAATGGCATCGTTTACGCTGAATCCGTAAAAGTGGGCGGCGACCGTTTCGATGAAGCCATTGTCGCTTATGTGCGTCGCAACTATGGCAGCCTGATTGGCGAAGCCACGGCCGAGCGCATTAAGCAAGAAATCGGTACTGCCTTCCCAGGTGATGAGGTGCGTGAAATTGATGTGCGTGGCCGTAATCTGGCTGAAGGTATTCCTCGCAGTTTCACCCTAAATTCCGACGAAATTTTAGAAGCTCTACAAGAATCGTTGGCGGCTATCGTTGCAGCGGTGAAGGGTGCGCTAGAGCAGTCTCCTCCTGAGCTTGCCTCCGACGTAGCCGAACGTGGCATGGTGCTAACGGGTGGTGGTGCCTTGTTGCGTGGTATTGATCAATTATTAAGTCAAGAAACTGGCTTGAAGGTTACTATCGCCGATGAGCCTTTAACCTGTGTGGCGCGCGGTGGCGGCATGTTCCTTGAGAGTGCCAGCGAACAACAGCTTGAAGTCCTTTCTGATTAGCCTCTTTGCTGCAGATGCGGCGCTATTTTAGCGCTGTATCTGTACTCAAATGCACTTGGGTCGGTTATAGTTAGCGCTTTATATTTCTATAAGGTTTGGCGCTATTAAGACTCAGTTCTATATGCCCATATTTCAATTTCAACGCCTAGCTGTCTTAACAGTTTTGTGTTTCGGACTAATGTGGGTTGATCACAACTATTCATGGTTACAATCTGTACGTTATTTGCTGGGGTATGTACTGCTTCCTGCGCAGCAAGTGGCTTCCATGCCCAACGTTGCAGGGCAATGGATCGACGAGCTCACCGTTAGCCGTGAAAAACTGCAAAGCAACTACAACCAATTGCAGGCGCGCAACCTAGTGCTAGAGCTGCAATCGCAGCGCCTGCAAACGTTAAAGGCAGAAAATGCAGAATTACGCGAGCTGCTGAACGCTTCCGAGCAATTGGATGATCGGGTACTGGTAAGCAGCATTGTTTCAATTGATTCCGATCCATTCAGCCAAGAAGTGCAAATTAATAAAGGTGGCAAAGACGGTGTTTTTATCGGCCAACCTGTTCTGGATGCGTATGGCCTTGTCGGCCAAGTGGTGGATGTGTTTCCCTATTCGGCTCGTGTTTCTATGATTGCCGATGCTAACCATGCCGTACCTGTGCGGGTTAATCGTAATGGCGTGCGAGCCATTGCGCAGGGAACTGGTAGCTTAACCGAGCTTGAGCTGATCTATGTGCCAACCACAGCCGACATTGTGGAAGGTGACTTGCTCGTAACTTCTGGCCTTGGTGGGCGTTACCCGCGTGGCTATCCAGTTGCCACCGTAACTCAGGTTGATGATATTCCGGGCGAAGCCTTTGCCCATATTAAAGCCCAACCCAGTGCCCAGCTTGATCGTAGCCGTTTGCTTATTTTGGTGTTTAACCAAGGCGCTTCTAATATTCCTGAACAAGATATTTGGCGGGGGCAATAATGCTGTTCCGTGCGATTTTCTTAACTGTTTGTCTATTTTTTGTGGGCTTTGTGCTTGAGCAAATTTCAATGCCAAACTTGCTTAGCTGGTTTACCCCTCCTTGGACTTTACTCATTCTTACCATGTTGGTACTGCAAGCACCTCAGCACTTTGGGTTGTGGTTAGCCATTCCTTTGGGGCTGATGCTGGATGCCTTGCATTTTCAACCACTGGGGTTAAACGTGGTAACGCTGGCTGTGCATGTGGTGTTCATTCAAGCGGGGTATCGTCGTTTAGCGCGCACATCCAACTTTTTAGTTTCTATGCTGGTGGTGGGGGCGTTGGTTGCCATTAACCGAACATTAACCTACCTAATTTTGTTGATACTGGGTGTGCCAGTGCAAGATTTTGAATTGTGGTCGCCAGTTTTGGTGTCTATGTTGGTGTGGCCTTGGCTTTATGTTTTTGTTTACTTTTCAATGCGCAGGCTAAACCTTTCATGAAGTTGGTGTTGGCATCAAGCTCACCTCGTCGCCAAGAGTTGCTTAACCAAATTGGGGTTGAATTTAGCGTGCAAGTTCAAGCCGTTGATGAAGCCCCGCTACCAAACGAGTTACCCCAAGACTATGTGGCACGCTTGGCACTTAACAAAGCTCAGGCAGTGGCGGTGCATAATCCTGGGCTGATTGTGCTAGGAGCAGACACTACAGTCGTGCTGGATGGGCATATCATTACTAAGCCTTGCGATAAGCAAGATGCCAAAGCCATCTTAGCAAGGCTGTCTGGCCGCACGCATGAAGTCTTAACGGCGGTTGCTTTAGTAAGCGACACCCGCTTTGACGTTGAGGTTGTTTCTACCGAGGTTACTTTTCAGGTTTTAACCGACGAGCTTATTCAGTGTTATGTCAACACCAATGAACCTATGGATAAAGCTGGTGCCTACGGTATTCAAGGCTTTGGGGCCGTGCTGGTGGCAAAGTTGGTTGGTAGCTACAGCAATGTAGTGGGCTTGCCTTTGGCTGAAACAGCGCGTTTATTAGGTTCCTATCAAGTTCCATTTTGGCAGCGAGTAGCAGTATGAGTGCTGAGATTTTAATGAATGTCACGCCAACCGAAACCCGCGTGGCGATGGTCGAAAACGGCGTGTTGCAAGAAATTTACATCGAGCGCACCAATCACCGTGGGCTGGTTGGCAATATTTATAAAGGTAAAGTGGTGCGAGTGTTGCCGGGTATGCAGGCGGCTTTTGTGGAAATTGGCCTTGAGCGCACCGCCTTTATTCATGTAGGCGAGCTGCACAACGCTGACAGCAACACCCCCATTAATCAAATTTTGCACGAAGGCCAAACGCTGATTGTGCAGGTCACTAAAGACCCAATTAGCACCAAAGGCGCGCGCTTAACAACGGAATTAGCCATTCCTTCGCGCTATTTGGTGTATATGCCTTACGCCGACCATGTTGGTGTATCGCAGCGCATAGACGATGAAGACGAGCGCACTCGCCTAAAGCAGGCCGTGCAGCAATGCATGGAAACCGAAGGGCTAAGCGATAGCGAAAATGGCTTTATTCTGCGCACCGCTGCTGAAGGCATTGGCGAAGAAGAAATTTTGGCCGACACCCGCTATTTGCGTCGGCTTTGGCGCAAAATTGAAGAGCGCATGAAAGACAACACCACGCCTTCACTCATTTACGAAGAGCTGCCGTTATCACTGCGCACTCTAAGAGATTACACTCGCCCAGAAGTCAGTAAAATTTATGTTGACTCGCGTGAGACCTTTCAAAAAATTGAGCAATTTGTGCAGCAATATGTGCCTGAAATTGCCGACCGCCTAGAGTATTACCCTGGCCCCCGGCCGATTTTCGAGCTTTACAGTGTTGAAGAAGAAATTCAGCGCGCCCTAGAACGCAAAGTTGCGCTTAAGTCGGGCGGGTATTTGGTGATTGATCAAACCGAAGCCATGACCACCATAGACGTTAACACTGGCGGTTTTGTTGGGCGCAGAAACTTGGAAGAAACCATCTATAAAACCAATCTTGAAGCCGCCACCACCATTGCCCGCCAACTACGTTTGCGCAATTTAGGTGGCATTATCATTCTTGATTTTATTGATATGACCGACACCGAGCACCAACGCCAAGTGCTGCGAATGCTCGAAAAAGCCCTAGAAAAAGACCACGCCAAAACTAAAATCAGTGGTGTGTCCGAGCTTGGTTTAGTTGAAATGACCCGCAAGCGCACCCGTGAAAGCTTAGAGCAAATGCTGCTGGAACCTTGCCCGCACTGTGCAGGGTTAGGGGCAGTCAAAACCGCTGAAACCATCTGTTATGAAATTTTCCGTGAAATTCTACGAGAAGAGCGTGCCTATGAAGCTGGCACCTATATGGTGTTAGCCAGCGAAGCTGTGGTGGATAGATTGCTTGATGAAGACAGCAATGGCCTAGCCGATTTAGAAGCCTTTATTGGTAAAACCATTAAACTGCAAGTTGAACCACGCTACTCTCAAGATCAATACGACATTATTTTGCAGTAGGCATAGATGAAACTGTTTAGGGCAATTTGGACGCAATTATGGGCAACCGCCGTGTTGCTTATGGTGCTGCTTGCGCTCTACGTTAGTTTGGGACGCCAGCTAATGCCAACCCTAAGCTCTTGGCAGCCAGAGGTTGAAACATGGTTGTCTGAACTACTAAAACAGCCTGTAAGTTTAGCCAGCTTGCAAGGTGATTGGTCTGGGTTATCGCCAACCGTGCGGCTTCAAGATCTTAATATTGCCGGACAAGAAGGCATTCATATACAAACCCTAGAGCTTGAACTGGACGTGGTCAGTAGTTTGATAAACTGGTTGCCAGTTTTTCATCAAATTAACGTGCGCGGAGTGCGCACTAAGCTAGAGCAAGTTAGCCAGCACGAATGGCAAATTGCCCCCAACTGGGTTATCACCCTTCCGCAAAAAAGCACCAACACTCAAGCCAAACCCAGCACTTCGCAGCCGCCTTGGGCAAAACTATTAAGTTTGCAAAACTCCATTGTTTTCTTTGATTGGCAGTTGGAATTTAAAGAGCTAGGCAGCGAGCCAGATCATATCCAAATCAATGAGTTCGACTGGCGCAGTCACGACCTGCAGCACAGCCTCGATATCAGCATGGCATGGGGGCGTGAAGAAATTGCCAATATTCGTTTGCAAGGCTTTTTAGAAGGTGAACTATGGCCCTGGGATAACCAATTTGGGCACATTTATGTGTCGGTAGACGAACAAGAATGGTCGCGCTGGATTCCTAAAGATGCCTTGCCAAAATTTCAGGTAGAAAGCTTAAGAGCCGCTGTGGAAGGCTGGCTGAGCATCCACGACGGCAACCTGTTTAAAATCTACCTAAATGCCAAATTGCCCCAGTTCATTCTGCATACACCTGGCGAAACCATGACTGTACAAGGTGGATTGGTGCAGGTGGCAGGGCAGCACCAAGGCGACGACTGGCACCTGCGTTTGCGTCCTCAGTTTGATACACCGCTGCCGTTTGACAGCATCAGCCTTAGCCAGATTGCCTTACCCAACCGCACCGGCTGGCAACTGGGCGTGCCGCGCATCGATGTAACCCAATTGCAGCAAATTCTAGAACGCTATGCGCTGCTGCCAGAATTTATTGCCCCATACTTTGATGAAACCCAGCCGCAGGGTGAGGCGAGCGATTTACGCGTAGCGGTTTTACCCCCCCAAGACGATAGCGAACACTGGAAGGTGGATATTCGCACCAAGGTTCACCAGATTAACACCAAGGCTTTTCATGGTATTCCTGCGCTAGAAGATGTGGATGGCGAGCTGCATATTCAGCCCCATGCGGGCGCATTTTATGTAAAAGACGATTTTATTCGTGTGCACCTGTCACAGCTTTATCAGCCCATTTGGCATATCAACCATCCGCAAGGGGCGTTTCGGTGGTTGATATACCCAGACCATGCCAAGTTGGTTTTAGATAACTTTAGTGGCGAATTGCAGGACAAACTGGCAGAGAATCCCCAAGCTTGGCCAGTTAAGGCAGGCATGGAAATTACTCTGCCACGCTTTCACAATGAGGTTGAACCCTCTTTAAGCCTTCTGTTGGCAATGCCACAAGGCCCAGTATTTTTGCAGCAACAACTTGTGCCTGACCTAGCTGGCGACAAACTACAACAATGGTTAGACCATTCGCTCCTTGGCGGCGACGCCAGTAATGTGGTTTATGCTTTGCAAATTGCTTTAGGGCCGGAGCATCCGCCTCATACTATGTCGTCGTTGTTATCGTTGGATTTCAACGATGCCGCCTTAAAGTATTTGCCAGAGTGGCCTGAGGTGTACCAGTTAGCCGGGCATTTGAACCTGCAAGGCAGTAATTTAGACATTACCGTTAAATCGGCTGAAACCCTAGGTGGCGCTATTTCTGGGCCAAGCCATGTGAGCCTGCGCGCTGATGGTGAGCACCACAATCGGCTAACGATTCAGGCGCAACTGGCAGGAGACAGTGCCGATGCCATTGCCTATTTTACTGATACCCCTTTGCATGAACTGGTGCAGGGCGCACTCGACCACTGGCGGGCGCAAGGAGACATGCAGGCAAACCTAGGACTGTCACTGTTATTAGGTGCAGACAGCATCGACCCCAAAGTAAGCATTGATGCGAAGCTGCATAACAATGAGCTTTTTCTTGATGACCTGCAGCTTGCATTTCACAAATTAAGCGGAGATTTTCATTACGATTCTGAACAAGGGCTGAGTGCTAAAAGCATTGAAGCAGAAACGTTTTCGGGCAAGGTTCAAGCGCAGTTGACCTCTAGTTTTGGCGACAATCATTTTCGCTTGCAGCTACAAGGGCGAGGTAAGGCCCTGTGGCAAGACATTAAACAGTGGCAGCCCTTGTTTTTATACGAACCACTGCATGGCGAGTTGGATTACGACCTGAAAATGGTGGTTGACCGAGGTTTCGAGCTAGAACTTAGCTCAGATTTGTATGGCACTTCGCTTGCTCTTCCCGCCCCTTATGGCAAGCAAAGCATGGAAATGCGCCCCACCTTGTTGCAGGTTAAAAAAGCAGACAAGCTTGCTGTAAGTGTGAATTACGACCAGATAATTGACGCCAAACTCGAATTTAATAATGAAGGCGTCGAACGCGGGCAGGTAGAAATTGGCGGCCAGACGGCGGTGCTAACCGATGCGCCGGGCATCTATGTTAATGGTTTGGTGGAGCCTGAAGTTGAAGCCAAAGAGTGGTGGGAAACTTGGCAAATGTTTACAGCCGCTTCGCAGGTACAAAAGCAGAATGTGGCCTATTTGGAAAACCGCAATCCAATTCGCCAAGTGGCCTTAACCTTGCATCAAGCGGATGCTTGGGGTGTGCCAATGGGGCCGACCCAAATATTGGCTAAGCAAGCTGAAGATTATTGGTCGGTGCAACTTGATAGTGACCTTCTAAAAGGCACGGTTGATATTCCAAACGATGCCGAGGTCATGGCTATTGACCTCGACTACCTACACTTTCCAGCCTCACAACCTAGCAGCGACGCGAGCGACTTCAAACTTAATGATGAAATTAGCGTGCGCGCCGAAGACGATATGCTGCGTGAGGTTGAACCAAGCCGTTTACCTGCCTTTGATATGAAACTGGGTGAGGTGTTTGTTGGCGGGCGCAATTATGGCCGCTGGCAATTTCAAAGCCGACCCACTGCTAACGGGCTGGCCATTCATCTGTTGGATACCGACCTTTACGGTATGAATATAGTGGGTGATTTGCACTGGCAAGAGGAAGATCAGGCACACCGCACGCGGCTTGAAAATATCGAAATCAAAAGCTCCGATGTGGCAAAAATTCAGCACGGTTTTCGTATGACCCCAGTTGTTACAGGGAAAAAACTAACTTCCAGCTTAGATTTATCTTGGGTTGGCTCCCCCTTGGCGTTTAACCTGCAAACCCTCAATGGCAATATGGCTGTAAAAATTAATGATGGCTCGCTTGCCACCGACAGCGCCAGTGCGCTTAAAGCCTTTGGTGCGTTTAATATTAAATCGCTTAGCCGTCGCTTAAAGCTGGATTTTTCCGACCTCTATGAAAGTGGTTTGGCCTTCGATGTGCTGCAAGCCAAGATGGATTTCTCTGAAGGTGTGCTGACTTTATCTGAGCCCATGTTGCTTGATGGCCCTGGCGGTAAGTTCTTAACTTCGGGTGAAAGCGACATGCTTGGTCACGAACTTAATATGAAAATTGCCGTAACTTTTCCTGTCTCTGGTAATTTGCCATTGATGGCCATTTTGGCAGGTATTGCACCACCCGTTGCGGCTTCAATTTATGTGACAGAAAAACTTATTGGTGATGAGCTATCGCGCTTTACCAGCGCCAGCTACAGCCTAACTGGCACTTGGGAAGAGCCAGAAATGAAAATCAATAAACTCTTCGACGATAAAGTAGAGGGTAAGAAAAGCCGCAGCTTTAAAGACCGATTCAAGAGTATCTTTGGAGGCTAATATGACTTTGGTTGCTGCATTGCAAATGAATAGCCTGCCAGACGTAGCCGCGAATTTGCAGCAAGCCGAGCAACTGGTGGCAGACGCCGCTGCTCAGGGGGCAAAGCTTTTATTGCTGCCAGAAATGTTTTTAACCTTAGATGGCAAGCAATATCCTGCACTTGCACAAAATCACCAACTGCTAGAACAGATAGCCGCTTGGGCACGCCAATATGGTGTTTGGCTGGTGGTTGGTGCTATGCCGCAGCTCACACCTGATGGCGACCCCAGAGTGCGCTCTGCCTCTTTGGTGTTCAATGCCCAAGGCAAGCAGGTTGCGCGCTACGATAAAATTCATCTTTTTGATGCCAAGGTTGACGATACCAAAGGCCAGTACCAAGAGTCGAAACGCTTTGCTCCGGGCACAGATATAGTAGTGGTCGATACTCCAGTGGGTAAATTGGGGTTGGCCATCTGCTTTGATTTGCGCTTTCCAACTTTATTTCAGCGTTTGCGCCACGCGGGTGCCGAAATTATTTGTTTGCCTGCGGCCTTCACCTATGCCACAGGCCAAGCTCATTGGGCAAAATTACTGACAGCACGAGCGATTGAAACCCAATGTTATGTGCTGGCCGCCAACCAGTGTGGCTGGCACGACGCGCAGCGCCAAACCTGGGGGCATTCGCAGATTATTGACCCTTGGGGGAAAGTGCTATGCGAGCTACAGCACGAGGTGGGTGTGGCTTTGGCGCCAATAGACTTGCTTGAACTGCAGCAAATAAGAGAAAAAATGCCATTAAGCTCGCCGCTTTAATGGCATAGAGCTAGTTCTTGATGGCTTCTTTGATGAGTTGAAACAACTTTTTGTAGTTAGTGCCGGGCTTGGGCGGTTCACTGCTCACTTCTTTTTGGGCATTGCGCAGCAAATTGCGTAATTGTTGGCGGTCAACTTCTGGGTAAGTCTCAATAAAGCGGTTAAGCCCGTCTTTTTCCAGTAATTGCGTACGCCACATTTCAGCTTGTTTAATAACTCGGCCAAAGGCTTCGCTGGATGGATCCAGCTCGTCTAATTTCTGGGCAATGGCTTCAGTATCTTCATTGCGCATTAGCTTGCCAATGTAGTGCATGTGCCGCCGTTTGGCTTCGTTTTGGGTAAGGCGCAGGTTTTCTTTTAAGGCCGCACGCAGGTTGTCGCTTAAGGGAAGGTCATCCCAGCGACTGGTTGGAGTGTCGGTAATGCGCTTGCCTAAGTCGATAAAGCGCTGTGCTTCGCGCTTTAGCTCAGATTTGCTGACGTACTCAATTTCCTCATCCGGATCAATGGGAGCAGAGAAATCGTATTTTTTCATAAAAAGCTCATGGTTTGGTTAAAGCTGGTTTTGAATGCGGTGCCAAGCTTGAATTAAGCCTTGGGTGGATGCATCAAATTGGTTTTCAGACTGAGGGTTTTCTAATGCGGCCAACACTTTATTGCCAAGCTGTTTGCCTAGTTCTACGCCCCATTGATCAAAGCTGTTGATATCCCACAACATGCCCTGAGCAGCAACTTTGTGCTCGTACAAAGCAATCAGTGCACCAATGGTTTTTGGTGTGGAGCGCTCAAAATACAGAGTGTTGCTAGGGCGATTGCCAGGAATGACTTTCTGAGGGGCGATTATATCAATCTCTGCTTGGCTTAGACCGCTATTTTTTAGTTCAGCCTGTGCTTGTTGCAACGATTTTCCCTGTAATAAGGCTTGGCTTTGGCTTAAACAGTTGGATACCAGCATGGCATGAAAGTTATCAATGGGATTATGGCTTTGCATTGGCAAGATAAAATCGCAGGGGGCAAAGTGGGTACCTTGGTGCAAAAGCTGGTGAAACGCGTGCTGGCCATTAGTGCCCACTCCACCCCAGATAATTGGGCCGGTGTGGTAATCCACCGCCTGACCAAAGACATCGGTCGATTTGCCATTACTTTCCATATCCAGTTGTTGAATGTGCATGGGCATGGAACGTAAATAGTGGTCGTAGGGCAGAATGGCGTGCGAGTACATGCCAAAAAAGTTGATATACCACAGCCCTAACAGAGCCATGATAACCGGCATATTTTGGGCAAGTGGCGCGCTGCGAAAATGCTCGTCCATTTCAAAGGCACCGTAGAGCAAGTCGCGGAAATTATCTGCGCCAATGGCGAGAGCTAAAGGCAAGCCAATCGCTGACCATAACGAGTAGCGCCCGCCAACCCA
>JBASZG010000134.1:0-45590 GCA_049277875.1 Venatoribacter sp. | reverse complement strand
AGCGCCATATCAGCCAATTTACCGACATCAATATCCAAACGCCCTATGGCTTAGTGCCACTTAGCAACTTTATGACCCAAGTGGCCGTACCACAAAGCGGCGACGTGGTGCGTATTGATGGCAAGTTTCGCTATCGCTTAACTGCCAACGTTAAAGATGGCGTTAATGCCACCACCAAAACCCAAGAGCTCACCGAAAAACTAAAAGACCTAGATTGGGGTGATGCCGGTGTGGAGCCGCGTTTTCGTGGCAACTTTGAGAAAATGGCTGAAACCGGCGGTTTCTTAATAAAGGCCTTTGGTATTGCACTGTTCTTAATGGCGGTGATTTTAGTTACGCAATTTAACAGCTTCTATCAGGCTCTATTGATTATGAGCGCCATTGTGCTGTCTGTGGCTGGCGTGCTTATTGGCCTGATGATTCGCGGTGAACCTTTTGGCATTGTGATGAGCGGCGTTGGCGTGATTGCCTTAGCGGGTATTGTGGTTAATAACAATATTATTTTAATTGATACCTACAACATCCTTATTGAAGAAGGCATGGAACCTGTAGAAGCGGCACTGCGCACTGGCGCACAGCGTTTGCGCCCGGTAATGCTAACCGCCATTACCACTGTGGTTGGGCTGATGCCAATGGTGCTGCAATGGAACATTGATTTAATCAATCAATCTTTTAGCGTTGGCGCGCCTTCGTCACAGTGGTGGACTCAGCTTTCAACGGCCATTGCTGGCGGCCTGTTCTTTGCCACCTTCCTAACCTTGGTATTAACGCCGTGCTTGTTGGTGCTGGGTGAGCGTCGCCACCTTAAAGCTGGGCGAAAACAACTTCCTGCCGTCATTAATTAAGCCTCAGCGCCAAAGCACTTCTAACTGTGCTTTGGCGCTTGGCTCGTTAGCAAAAAACAGCACCATATAACGCACTTGCGTATCGGCTAGGCTAATCAGGCTTTCTTGGCTGGCAATTTTACGCCAAGTGGCTGGGTGCTCTTGCCCCTGCAACTGAGCAATAAAATGCAGCATCTTTCCTTCGGCATCTAAAGCGACCAAACCGACCCTTGCTTTCTCACCATACAGGCGCAACGATAAAATCGGAGGTTCAGCATTCGACAGGCTAAACTCAGGCAACGAAAAATAGGCGGCAGGCTGGCCTAAAAATTTTTTATTGTGCGCTAACTGGCTTAACACCAAGGGTTTTTTACCCTGTAGCTTAGGTTTAAACAAAGCCAGATATTGCTCGCAGCACTGCCCTTCCCAATTCTTAGCATTGCGCAGGCTGGCCAGCAAAGTGTGGTTTGTTGTTTGCTCTAATGGGTTGTCGGTGGGGGCAGCCTTTTCGCTTTCTATATTGGGAATAAGCTGATAACGAAGCTGACCTTGGCCATCGATCCAAGTGAAAAAGGCGGGTTTGTCTTTGCGTTCTTGCTCAAGCTCTTGATTAAGCTCTTCTTCACTTTGAAAAGCCTGTTCAGAAGGCGCTTTTGGGGCAGATTTTTCCAAAATAGGAGAGCTACGCACTCTGCCCATTTCATCCACCCAAGTGAAGTAGCCTTGATTGCTCGGTTCTGCTTGCGCTACGGTCAGCGCAAGCAAAGTCGCAGAAAAAATTAAAACTTGGTACGAATGGTTAAACCAGCCGCGCCGATAGTGAGTTTGGTGTCGACATCTAGGCCCGGATAAGGGTTGGTTACAGAACAAGTTAAACAATTTCGGTTAATACCATCACTGGAGGTTGGATACGGGTTATTAGCGTCATACAGCGGTGAGCCTTCTTGCGGATCGGCCAAAATAGTTTCTTTAGACTGCATAAAGCTTAAGGATAAATCAATCACTGTATCCATGCTCCATTGATACCCCAAGCCCAAGCTGTAAAGCTCGGCATAACCCAAGGGAGCCTGCACGCTGCGCGCTTCATCGGGGATGGAAGTTTGACGCGGCTCAAAACCCATGCGCAACTGGGTGCGAGAGTTTAAGTCGTAAGCCATACCATAACCAAAGCTCCAAACACTCTTGTAGCCCATCGGCATGTATAAGGAAGTATCAGTTACTACACCTGGAGCCAGAGTTTTAGCGGTACTTAGGAAGCCAACCTGACGGTCGAAGTCAAACTTTAACGATTCCCACACACCGTAGTCTGTCCAGCCGGCATCTACGTTAAGCTGCAAACCTTTTACTTTAAACTTCACCCCCGCCTGAAAGTGCTGAGGGTAGGTTAACGTGGCGGTCATGTTACCTGCTTCGCTGCCTATCCCGGTGGGTAACGAGAAGATGGCCCCACCAACGGCACCAATAACAGAAGAGCGGAAGTTTTGGAAAAACTCGGCAAAATCGTCGTGATACTTAATTTCGTAAGTACCTTTTAAGTTGTTTTTCGCTGCACTTTGATAAGCCATACCAAAGCCAAACCAAGAAGTCGGCTCCCACAGTAAACCTAAGTTATAAGAGGGCGAAACAGACTGCTCGGTAGCTAGGGTTAATTCACCCACATCGTAATAAGGGCCAATGCGGCCACCACACAGAGTAATTAATGGAGCCAAAGGCTCATTACCCGTTGGGTTGCCCTGCTCGTCAAAGCAGCCAAAAGCCTCTTGCAGTTCCTCTAAAACCCCAACCAGCACACTGGGGGCACGCACATCTTGCTTTACCGCGACCGCTTGGTGAGAAATAAGAAAACCAGCCCCTAAAGAAAGCTGATCATTCACCTGATAAGCCACGGTTGGCGACAGATAAGTAAAACGCTGTAAGGCAACCTGCTTAGCCTGATAGCGGCCTGCATCGCCCTCTTCTTTGGCAAAACCCGCTGCCATAGGTGCGTACACAGCATTGGCAAAAGTGAACTTGGAACCGACAGGTTTAATCGACAAGCCACCAGCAGGCAAGGTCAACACCGGCATGGTCATTGGCATAATACCAACGCCAGGAATATAGGCTGCAGCCGTTGATTTACTGTGTGGATTTTGCAAAACCGGATCTTTATGAATCTTTAATAACCCAGACTGGCTAGAGTCATAACGGTTTGCATCTGGCAGGCTGAAATCGGCTTCAGCCGATAACATAATGTTCATTAAAGACAACTGCACTTGGCGGCCATCTAATTTAGATAAGCCTGCAGGGTTAAAGTGAATATCCATAATACCTACTGGATCGGCTGTGACAGCGTTCCCCAGAGACATGGCTTTGGTATCAATGAACAGGTTTTGAGCAAGCTGCGCGCTGACCCAAACCGGTGTCATCAGTATCAAAAAAATGAGCATTCTCATAATAATTGGCCACTACCTATTCTTGTTATAATTACACCCAACATGCCACTAGCGACGACCGGATGGTTTAATGCCCTCAATATCAATAGGCAACGACAGGCCAAGAATAATATCTGGTGAAAGTTCGGTTAAGCCAAAGCCAACGTTAACGTTAGCAATGGTTTTGGGAGAAACGCGCACCCCCAAGGCAAAGTTCATAATGCCGCTCATTTGGCTACCAGTAACAGATTTACGAGTGGCATCGTCTGCGGGGATATACACTTTAAAACTGGTTTCATCGTTGTAAGAGCCTTGGAAAGAGGCGCTTAGCGACACGTCATAGGATAAGGAATAAGCAAAACCCATGGCAAAAGACAGAGTATTACCTGGGTCAATTTCTTTTAGGATAGAGGCGCCACGCACCTGATTTAAGCCCGACTCTTTAATGTTGTAAGAAAGGCTGGCCGAGCCAAATAACACTACTGGGTCCATTACTTTAGAAAAACTACCGCCAGCGGTAATACTGTAGTAACCCGCACCCGTGGAAAGGTGACGGTCTAGGTCAATTTCATAGGGGCTGTCACCAGTCTTTAAGCTAACCGAACCAAAATAAGTTTGGCTGACATTACCCGGAACGTATTCAAATGGCTGCCAACGCAAAGTCGTGCTGATATCCCCCATGCCAAAACTGGTAATGTCTTCTTCGGTATCGTACTTAGCCACTAACGGTAAACGACCGCTGATAGTCAGGTTATTCAGCACACCGTAATCAAGAGTAAAAGAGTTGGTGTAGGTGTGGTTCGCCACTTGCGAAACGTCGGCGTTATAAATTTGTGATTTACCCAGCGAGTTACCGTCTTCATCTACAACCGGCTGAATTAACAGGTCGATACGCTGGTCGCCATAGTAGCTGTAGTCAAAGTTATAATTTAAAGCGGCATCGCCACGGCGCAATAAGGAATAGTTTTTCTCTGCGGCTTGGAATACTTGCTCAAGTGCTTTTTCCGTATCAGCATCGCTATCCTGCTTGGAAAGAGCATTGCGAGCTTCTGAATAATCGTCGGCCGAAGCCAAAGGAGCAGCAACAATTAAAAAAGGTAGAGTCAATAAAGTGGCTCGAAATAACATAGTGGCGTATCCCGTAATTATTATTTTCTTCTAAAGCGCAAAAGCTTTTCGATTTGTTCTGAGGTGTCGTTGTTATTGGCTATGCGTGCATTGAGATTCTTTTCCTTTGCACCTGCCGCTCTGGATTTCTCTTTAATTTCATACAAATAGCGGCCATCACCATCCACCATCGCCTTGCCGTTAGCATCGATTTTAATATCGTAGGAAGACTCAAGGTTGTTGGTTAGCTGCGCCATTTTATTCCCGACCAGATCTTCGTGCTTCATAGTCCAATGAGGAAACTCGCGGAAGCTGTTTTCTGCAATGAGCGTGTCGGTGACAAAACGTAAATCTTCTTCACGCAAATCAAGACCATCTGCAGGCTTGTGGCCGTTCGGAAACACGATAAAAAGGACGTTGTTGTCCCAAATTTCAAGAAAGCGCGGCAGCGTAAAGCTAATGTTACCTAAGGCCGGGTCGGCAACAAAAACGCGATCATTTTGCACAGCACGAATAACCACAAAGTGTTTAAATCCAGCGTATTCGATGGGGGCAATGGCGGGATGATCCAGTTCTTTTAAATCTTTGGCCTCGGCGCGAAAACCGCCGGAAGGATGGCCTAAAGCAGTGACTAAACGCTTCATGTCTAATAACGAAAAACCACGACGCTCAACAATACGGTCGGTTTCGCCAAAACGCAATAAGCCTTCCATCACTTGACGCTCTTGGAAGTTACGCCCCAAGTAAAAGTCGAGCAAGGTAGTCAGTGCAGCCGAGCCGCAAGAATAGTCGTATTGCTGACGCACTACGTTACGAAAGCGCTGAGCAACCAAAGGCTCAACATTAACGACTGTATCGTATTGGTAAGGTTCTTGAATGCCATGACGAATAACTGTATCGCCAGGTGCTCTGTCTTTGACCAATGCAACCTCATTGATCATGAGAAAACCAACGATTGAGCCTAAAAGTATGATAAACACAGATGACGGCTTTACGCCCCTCCGTCTTAGTTATTATTCTTATGTGTGGAACGAATGTTACCTAAATTTGTCTGAGCAACCAATAAAAATTTGGTACTTTCGAGCCATTTACAACGGATTTCTTTTGATTTTGTAAAAACTCAGCTACGTCTTGGCTTTGCAGACTGTTACTGAGTGTCAACAAGACAAGCAGCAGAAATAAAATAGCCCACCTAAGTGGGCTATTTGGAATGTTCAGCCTGAATTAATGGCCGTAGATGCGCTGAACCATTCCTGAGGTATTAATATTACGCACAGCGACAGAGCCGATACTGCTACCGCCAATTTTAGTGTCGTTAATGGTTAGCGTGCCTTTCATTTCGCCACCCACAATATAAATACCGCCCCCTTGAGATGGGTCACCACTGATTGCGTAAATAGTTTGATCGTTCGTCACCCAATTATTATCGGGATTGGTTGGGTCGTTAAAAGACAAGCCGCTAATTTCCAAAGCGCCATCTAAAGCTTTTAAACCGCCAGAGTTGATTTTTATTTTGCTTGGAGCGCGAATTACTACAGTTGAACCATCAATCTCAACGTCGCCAGCAGATGTCCATTTTTCCAATACCGTTGCGCCTAAACCGCCTTCGTTGGCTGCCGCCGCTTTTTGCGCTGCGTAGCTACCAATATAGGTTTTGCCGCCACCTTGATCCAAATTCAGACTCACATCGGATACAAGAGCCTTACTTTGAATACGGTCACCATTAGCATCCGCTTTAGAAAGGGTATAAACACTACCAACGGAAACTTCCATACCTAGAGAGTCTTCAGTTCCCATCTGCAAACGACCGTCGGTTAATACGTCGATGGTTTGTGTTTGATTTAGGCTTGAAACCTTAGTATTTTCAATAACTACAGAGCCACCTGTGTCGGTGTTGGTGTATTCAACCTCGCCTACTGTAATTTCAGAACCAGGAGTAACACGAACTTCAATGGTTACACCAGCTTGGCCAGTAACGCCAGAAAGAGTGTCGTCATCCAGTGCTTGCATCCCAGCTTGGGCACCAATAGACAAAGAAGCGATCATTAATGTGAGAGCGGATTTTTGAGGAAAGCGCATAGGGTACTCCGATTTATTGTTCTTATAGTTCGACCCAACTGCAAAAATCTAGGTCTTTAATGGCGTGCTAATCTATTACGCGACGCTTATACTGTCTAGCGTTTTTGGTACGCCTTTACATAAAGTACATCGCGTAAACAAGCTACATTAGCGTTCAAACCCAAATTAAGTTCAATTTTTCCATATTTTTCAATGAGTTAAATTTTTTATCGGTAAAAAATATTGTCCTAATATGTCCTACATCCCTTTACCATATTCGAAGGCCTATGTGCTTAAGCAGGTGCAAAATTTACCTTACTGCGCCCTGCTCTACGATCAGCTCAACGCCAAAATAGTGGTGTGTTTTGCGCCTAGGCAGCGGCGTATTTGCCGCAATTTAAATGAGCTTAACGAGTTTTTAGCAAGCATTTCAGCCACTTCACATACGCTGCAACCAGCGGCAAGTTGGGGCAGTTTTGGTTCTGGGTGGCTTGGTTATTTTCAATACCAAGCAGGGCGTTTACAGCATCAAGCCGATCAGCACTTGCTTAAGTCCATTCTGGCGGAATTTAATGAATACGAATGCGCTATTCATCTTAATCTAACCGACGAACAAGCTTATTTGGCCAACCCTAGAAGCTTAACTTCCAGCCAGTTGCAGCCCTATTTCGACCTGCTAGAGCAAGCCAATGCCAGCGTCGCCGCAGAAGCCAGTTCGCATGCATGGCAAAGTGCTTGGGATTTCACCAAGTACCAAAGCGCTTTCCAGCAGGTTAAAAATTACTTGTTAGCAGGCGACTGCTATCAGGTTAATTTAGCCATGCCTTTTTATTGCAACGACGATTTACGCCTGCACAACCCCATGCCGCTTCTAAGTGCTTTTGCTCCTAGTTTTGGCGGCTATTTTAAAGGCCAAGAGCGCACCCTATTTAGCGTTAGCCCAGAGCGCTTTATCAATATTCATGGCACCCGCATTGAAACTCGCCCAATTAAAGGAACTGTGGCTCGTGGGCAAACCCCAGAAGAAGACTTAGCCAATAAAACTTGGTTGGCCCAAAGCAGTAAAAACCAAGCCGAAAATTTAATGATTGTTGATTTACTGCGTAATGATTTAAGCCATTACGCTGCACCGCATACGGTAAAAGTGGAAACACTATTTGGCATCGAAACCCATGCCAACGTGCACCACATGGTAAGCACAATTAGCGCTGAAAAAGCTCCAGAGGTAACCAATGCCGAGGTCATTTGGCGCGCTTTTCCCGGTGGTTCTATCACCGGCGCACCCAAAAAACGAGCCATTGAAATTATTCATCAATTAGAAGCCGAGCCACGCCAAGCTTATTGCGGTTCTATGGGCTTTTTTGATGACAGCGGCTACACCGATTTTAATATTTTGATTCGAACCATCGAAGCCACCGCCCAAGGTGCAGTGTGCTGGGGCGGCGGCGGTATCGTGATGGATTCAAACGCAGAAGAAGAATGGCAAGAGTTGCACACTAAGGTAAGGCGTATCTTAGACACGCCGTTGTAAAACTAACTATTGCAGCTTTCCTAGCTTATCAATGGCCTCTTGCACTTGCGCATAGCTGCTTAGTGCGCCGGTGCTTTGTTCCTGCTTGCGCACTTTATCTAAAGCGCCAAGCACCTTTTCAACGTTTTTAAAACCGTCAATAAGGTTTTGAGCCGCGCCCTGCTGTTCTAATTGCTCGCGTTTTAAGCTGATAAATTCAAAGGCTTGAGCTTCGTTTTTGCGCAATTCTGGCGTGCTTTTTATGTCTATGTTGGCCAGCACATCAGCAACCTGTGCATAGCTTTGTTGTTCGGTTTTATCTGTGGTTTGCATTGCCATGCGGTTTATAAATGAGCTGGCTTCACTCACAGCAGAGACCTTTTGAGTTTGGCCACCAAGTTTATTAAATTCTTGATCAGTTAAAAAACCATCTTCGTATAAACGCTGAGTTAACGCCGGAATTTGACTAGAGCTAATGGTGCCAGAAAAAAACTCAGCCGATATTTTTTGCATCTTAGCGGCCCGATACGACAGCGTTACCTTGTCGGTAAAATCGGTTTGTTGCGCTTTTTGTTTTTGTTGTTCTGGGGTTAAACGCCCATCATCAATAAGCGCACTCTTGCCTTGGCCTAGGCTAGATAGAAACTGCTGATAGTTATCAATGGACTGGCTTATGTTCATGCTTAGCTCTATTCGATTTATTGATTAAATTTTATAGAGCAAGATACAGGCCAGTTTATTCGTTATTTTTTTGACGCAAGCTTATGGCTTTGATGTTTAATCTTGGCTTTAACTCGGCGCACGCCAAAATAAACTAAAACAACAACCAAAGGCGCGGAAATACCTTTGGCAATTTCAGCATTAAAAATAACGCCATATTCATTCAAGCCTAAATATACAAAGCCCAGTAGCGAAACCAGATAGTAGCTAATGGCCACCACCGAAAGCCCTTCAACGGTTTGTTGTAAACGCAATTGCATTTGGCTGCGGCGATTCATAGAAGCCAGTAGGTTTTGATTTTGTTCTTGAATAGAAAGATCTACGCGCGTGCGCAGCAAGCTGGTAGTGCGGTTAATACGAATGGATAAGTCTTTTAGGCGGTCACGGGTAGAGTGACAGGTTTTAACGCTAGGAGTTAGGCGGCGTTCTAAAAACTCATGCAAGCCCTGCATACCTTCCAGCGGCCTTTCTTTTAATTGTTTAAGACGGTCGCTAACAATATCGTAATAAGCCGTGGTGGCAGAGAAGCGGTAGTTAGATTCCGAGCGATGGTGTTCCACTTCGGCCGCAATTTGTGATAGTTCTTGCAGCAGTGCACGTTCATCTTGGCCTTGGTTTATATCAGCAATTTCAAAATTTAAGCGAATAAAGCGTTCCTCTATTTTTTTAATTTTGCTGCTTATTTCGCGTGCCAAGGGTAAAGCCAAAAGCGACATCAGGCGATAGGTTTCGATTTCACATAGGCGCTGCACTAAACGCCCATTTTGATAGGGGTTTAAGCTGTTGTTGCGCACTATCATGCGGCCAAAGCCATCGCTATGCAGCTTGAAGGTTGTCCAGACTTGCGCCTTATCTTCAGAAATGATTGAGCCTGTAGCACGTTGACCTTCAAACCAGTTTTTTAAATCTTTGCCTTCAAAGTTTTCTTCTAAAAAAACGATATTCAGCGCCACCACCAATTGGCCAGGCATGGCAGCCAGCCAGTCTTTAGGCACACAGCTAAGTGAGTCGGCAACAAAGGGGTTGTCACAAGAAAAAATAAAGGTGTAGTTGGAAAACTCTAAATGGCGCTCCCAGCGCAGTTCAAAGCCACCAAAGTCTTGATACAAACAAGAAGACTCTGCAGCAGGAATGGGCACGCTAAAACGGCGGCATAGGTCGGCTACATAGTCGTAGTCTTTTTCGCCGTTTTTAAATTGCACAGTAAAGTGGGTAACCAAGCATGGGCCATTGATAACAGGCGATGGACGGCTATGCAGCTCCTCATAAAGCGCAGAGCGCCAAGGATGCACTGAAAGCGCAAGGTTAGGAGCGCTTATCTCTGGTTTTTTTTGAGTTTCTACAGGAGTCATTCGCCCACAACCTACAACATGCTACCAAGCGGCTTGCCCATAAACTCTTGGTTATGTTCTTTCCAGGATTGTTGCCAAGCGAGCCACTTTTGATAAATTTCGAGGGGGGCTTTTATATCGTTTGGTAACTCAGCTTGCAAATCAATTTGCGTCAAGTCCTGTAAAAGTTCGGCCATAGGCAAGACATCGGCATTACCAATCCATACCCATTGGTTGTCTTGCGTTAATGTAGCAAAACCCATTTTTTGTAACTGAAATAAGCCCAAACGCACTTGTACAGCAGATAAGTCGGGCAGCATTTGTACTATCTCGGCTTCGCTTTTAAGCAGTCCAAGTTTTTGAATTTCGATTAGCTTTTGCACCAGAAATAAACGTCGCCATAGCGCAGGCAAACGGCTGTCTTTGGGGGTGTAATGACTTAGCGCGTAGCTAAACTCTGCGCCAAAAAACAGCAGCAGCCAAGCAATATATATCCACAATAAAAATAAAGGAACGGCCGCAAAAGCACCGTAAATCAGCTTATAAGAAGGGAACAAACTCATAATATTGGCAAATAGAAACTTACCCACTTCAAACAAAGCCGCCACCAGCACCCCAGCCACCAACGCATTGCGCCAAGGCACGCGGCAGTTGGGAACAAACATATAAATGGCGGTTAAGGCAACGGTACTGAACATCCAAGGCACAAGGCGCAGGCCAAAGGGAATTTGCTCCAAGCCAGTCACTTTGGGCAAAGACACAATATAAGAGCTGGTTGCAATGCCGCCGACAATCAGCACTGGGCCAAGACTTAGCACCACCCAATAGCGGAAGAAGGTTTGCAGGCCAGAGCGGGATTTTTCCACGTTCCAAATTTTATTAAATTTAATTTCGATGCTGTACAGCAAAGAGATAGCGGTAATAAAAAGAAACAGCACCCCTACCCAAGTGAGGCGTTTGGCCTGTTGGCTAAAGGCCAATAAATACTCGGAAATTTGCTCACTGCCTTCGGGCATGACATAGCTTAAAATTTTGGCGTTAAGGTCGCCGCCCCAATCGTGCATGGCGGGAACAGCACTTAAAATAGAGAACACCACCGTCAGCACGGGCACTATGGCAAAGAGTGTGGTGTAGGTCATGGCAGAGGCATCGCTGTAACGTTTGGAGCCATCAAAGCGTTTCATGGTTTGCCATAAAATTGAAAAAAAGCGCGCTGGATACAGGTTTTTAAGCATTATTTAGGTCTTTTGTTCAAATAACTCAACGAGTTCATTAGAATACCCAGTCCAGTTTCGTTTTTCGAGAATAAAAAAATGAGTGAAATTAAAATTTATCACAATCCACGCTGCTCGAAATCGCGTGAAGCCTTGGCTTTGTTGCAAGAACAAGGCATTAATCCCGAAATTACCGAATACTTGCAAGACGCACCAGATGCCAATGAGATTCGTCATATCCTCGATTTATTAGGTGTGCCTGTGCGTGAAATTATGCGTACTGGTGAGCCTATTTATAAAGAATTGAACCTTGGCAGTGGCGCATTAAGCGAAGACGACTTAATTAACGCTATGGTTGAGCACCCCATTTTAATGGAACGTCCTATTGTTATTTATGGCAACCAAGCTCGTGTGGGCCGCCCACCTAAATTGGTGTTAGAGATTTTATAATTCATGTCACTTGCCAGCAAAACTCACAAAGCCTATGGGCTAATGGTACTCAGCGTGGTAGCTGTGGTTATCACGCTTTTAGGCCAAACCTTCGCGCACACGCCAAGCACTATCAGCGGCATGGATTTTATTACCGCAGGTGGCCTGCTGTGGCTATTTAAAGTCAGTCCGTTTTTATTGCTTATTCGTGGGCTAATACAAAAACGCCATACCACGTCGGCTTGGTTATCGTTTTTAAGCATGCTGTATTTTATTTTTGGAGTGTTGCTGGTGTTTACCCCTGGGGGTAATTTATTTGGCTGGTTGCTCAGTGCAGCGTCCTTGCTGATGTTCCTTGCCAGCATGATGTATACACGCTGGAAAAAGCAGTTGGGTTAGTCTTCCCATTCGCCGTCGGTGTCGTCGTCGGCGATTTCAGTTACTACCTTCTCGCCGCAACGGGCGCATTTGCCTTCAACATAGACCACGCCGTTTAGTTCGTACTCTTCTGGGTTGGTCATGCCAAGATCGGCGGCAATGCAGTTGTTACACCAAGTTTGGGTTAAAAAGGCTTGTTGATCTTCTTTATCGCGCGCAAAAAAATCGCGTGCAATTTTGTCGTCGCCGTTCGCCATGTCTTGTCCTCAATTCGTTGTGTTATTAAGGGCGGATTTAAGCACAAGACAACAGCGAAAGAGAAGCAGTTAAGCGATAGCCGCACCACTATTTAAACGCAATTGCAGTTTATCGGTGCGAATAACCAATAAAGGCTTTTTACCGTTTAAACCAAGCTTGGCCAAGCGCTCGCCCATTGGGTGATTGGTGTTGCCAATAGCTAGGCGCAAGGTGCCACCAAGCGAGGCTTTACCTAAACCGCGAGTATTGACGTTAGTACGCAGCAGTTGATTGTTGTGCTTAGAATAAAGCACTAAATCAATCACCTTATAGGGCACAGCAAGGCTGGCTTTGCCTTGAATGGTAACAATGTCGTTGCCGCCTTCTGGGTCTTTCACTATGCCCACAAATTCGCGGCCATTTTCTTTAAAGGTAATGTCGGTTACAAACTTAGGGTAATTCCAAATCTCACGCCCAGCCGCGCAGGCTTCTTTGGTGGTAACCGGCAGGTCAATAATATGCATGCCAACCGCGTTGTTATCTGGGTGGCAAAGCAAAGAAGCGAAAGATTTTAACGGTACTTTTACCCCTTTAGGTACGCAACCAATGGCTACGCCTACTTCGTTGTAGTCGGCAATGGAGGTGTCGCGGTACTCGTAATAGGCCACGCCAATAAGGGCTTTGCCATTAAAACTTACTACTTCTAGCCCATCGTCTATTAGCTCGCGGGCAGCGGCCAAATCGCCCCAAAATAAGAACATCCACTGTGAGTTATCGTAATACAAGATAGGCATTTCCACCGGGCCTACCGAGGTTTCCACTGGGTTTCTTGGATACTGAAAAAATGGGTCGTTATTCCATGCGCTCATATTACACTCCAACAGGTTGGTGGTTGTTTAACAGTTGTGGTTGCCAATCTTCAATAATGGAGAGGCGGTTAATTTGATTGGTGCCTTCAAAAATACGAGTAAGGCGCAAATCGCGTAAGATTTTTTCGATACGATTTTCATGCAACGAGGCTTGATCGCCCATTAAATCGAGTGCCATTTCAGCGACACGTTGAGCCACATCGGTTGCCTGCAATTTGCACACCGAGGCATTAAGTTGGCGTGGTCGCCAGCTATGACGCGCCTCTTGCCAAATAAGGCTACGAATAGAGCGCGTATCGGCTAGCATGGTGGCAAGTTGCATTTGCACTTCTTGGTAATCGATAAGTGGCTTGCCACCTAGCTGAGTGCTGCGCGCAAACTCGATTGCAGTCTCGGTGGCCGCAGCGGCAAAGCCGACACCCATAGAAGCCACAGGAATGCGCGATGAGTTAAGCGTAGCGCGGTTTAATACCCAGCCTTGGCGCAGACCGCCTACTATGTCGTGCTCTGGCACAAAGACGTTATCAAACTCCAGTTCAGCGGCGCCTGAAGCACGCATTCCCATTTTCAGCTCGGTACGAGCCACCTTAAAGCCTTGAGAGGGCTTTTTAACGTAGAAGCAAGTCCAAGATTCCATGCCCTCGCCTTCTAGCGCCGCAAACACAGTGAGACTTTCAGCTAAATCGCCGCCACTGATAAAGCATTTGCGCCCGTTTAATAAGTAGCCGCCGTTGGTGGGGGTAGCCACCACCCCTGGGCGATACAAAGACGCACCTAGGCTATCTTCTACGTCTGAGCCCGCTTGCGGCTCGGTAATGGCAAAAGCAGCGAGGTGCGGTTTGCCGTTTAGGTTGTCGCGGTAAATATGGCGCAGCGCACCGAAAATATGCTTGGTTTGCCCACTTAAAATAAGTGGCATACAGCCTAAGTGATGGGCGCTTAATAACAGCATTAAGCCACCGCAAACACGGCTAAACTCTTCAACCACCAACGAGCAGCTCCAAATTAAAGGATAAGGCGCAACGCTGTATGGCAGGCTGCCTAATGGCCAAGGCATAAAGTAACTAAGCCAGCCTTCTTTACCGGCTAATTTGAGTATTTCCTCAACCTTGGGGTGCATGTCACCTGGGGCTAAGTGTTCGGCCAAATCAAGCTCTGCGGCCAAAGGGGCCAAATGCATCTCGGCAAAGGTGCGAGCTTTTTGCCTTAGTTTTCCCAAACCCCAAGGTAAACGGTTGGTGTCGGTTTGCCACAAGTCAGTTAAAGGGCTGTCGGTAATCATGCGCCCAATAAAGGGCAAATCTTGAAACTGCTGCTGTGGGGTAAGCTTGTGACCAATAGCTAGGTGCCCTTCGATATGGTTTCTCATTGGTTTTTCTCACTCTGATTTAAGCCATTGATAATAAGAGGGATTTCGAGCAAGCCTCCGCCCAATACGCGCAGCATATTTTGCTCACGAAAGACCTTTTCGATACCCACATCGCGCATGTACCCCACCCCACCGTGAGCCTGCATGCACTGGCTGGCCGCATGGCAAAGCATCGGCTGGAGCAGCATACGACTGTGCATAATTTGCTTTAGGCTGGTGGCATTAAGAGGCGCAGAAAAATGCTGCAAATTGCTTTCGGCTTGCTGCAACACCGCACTGATTTCGGCCTGCATCTGCAAAATTGCTGGGTGGCGGTTGATGGCATGGCCGCCTTGTTTACGCAGCGCCGTAAACTCGAAGGTTTGTTTCATGGCACGTTTTAAACTACCTACGGCTATGGCCAGAAGCCCCAGAGACTCTTGTTTTAAAATATCCAGCGTTAGCTGTTTAGGGTCTTGGCTAAAATTTAAATAGCTGTGATTGTTTTTGTTGCCACGAACCAAGAACGCCGATAGCTCATCAAAGCCATGCTGGCGAGCTTTGCTTTGCACTTGCAGCTTATCGCGCTGCACTAGCTGCCAACGCAGGGTGCCCTTTTTCCACACTGGCCACAGCAGGTTTTGCCATTGTGAAGGGGCAATAAGCACGGCCGCTTGGTCGCGGTCGAGCCAATCTTGTAAAAACTCTTGGCCGGTTTGGGGTAAATCTTTGGTTGAGCTTAAATAACGGCCCAGTTGCTCACGCCCAAGCCCTTGCCTACCCACGCACAGCATGGTTAATTCCAGCGGCTCTAGGCTAAGTTCTGCCTCAGCCAGTTTTAATAGCTTGGTGGACAAGGCTTGTTTGTGCCAAGCAAAGGCTAATGAAGCATTAACCTCGGCTAACACTTGCAATAGCCCTAGGTTAAAGGTCATCGCGCCTTGGCTGTCGGTATGTTCCCACAGGGCAAAACCTTCGCCACTTAACTGGGGTAACAAACCCAGTTGCGCGGCCTCTTGGCTTAATGTGTGGATATTCTCTAAACTAACGGGCAATTCTGGCGCAAAAGAACAAGCGGCTACTTTTTCACGAGAGAAGTGCTCGGCCTCGGTTAAAAACGCTTGTGCGTCTTCTAGGCTAATGCTCATCGGTGGCTCCTAGTTATTATTATTTTTATCAACTATTTCAAGGTAAAGGTTTTGCTATTTCAGCGACATCCCCCAAAAGGGGCATTAACCTTTATAGTTCACTTTTTGCTTTACAAGGCTCTGTTATGAAAGCAACCCTCGACCAGTGGCGTATGTTTAAAGCGGTGGTAGACCACGGCGGCTACGCGCAAGCGGCTGAAGCAATATATAAAAGCCAGTCCACCATTAGCTATGCCGTACATAAGCTGCAAGAAATGTTAGGGGTGCAACTGCTTGAAATTGATGGCCGCAAAGCTGTACTAACCGAGCACGGCAAAATTTTGCTGCAACGTGCTACCCACATTCTGGATCAGGTTGATGGCCTTGGTGAATACGCCAAGCTCCTAAGCCAAGGCGTAGAAGCCAAAATTCGTTTGGCCATAGAAATGATTTACCCTTACGAGCGTTTATTTCAAGTGCTAGAAGATTTTTCGCAGCAGTACCCCAACACCCGTATTGAGCTTGAGGAATACGTGTTAAATGGCGGCGTCGAAATGCTAGAAGAAGGCAGCATCGACCTACTCATCAGTGCAATAATACCGGCAGGTTACGCAGGTAAGCATATTTATAACACGCGCTTTGTGCCCGTGTGTGCCCGCAATCATCCACTGATGGCGCTAAACCACGTCATTACCTATGAAGATCTGGCTAATCATCGCCAAGTGGTGTTGCGTGATTCCAGCCGCAAGAATCGGATCGACGTAGGCTGGCTGGGCGCCAACCAACGTTGGACTGTCACTCATTCCAGCACTAGCCTAGAAATTATTCGTCACGGCTTAGGCTTTGCGTGGCTGCCAGAGCACTGGATTAGCGATGATTTGGCCACAGGAAGCTTAAAAATAATTCCTATTGAGCCAAATAATATTCGCAATGCCGATTTGTATTTAATCGAAGCTCACTCCAAAAGTAATGGCCCTGCCACCGAGTACCTAGCCAAACTTTTGGCTGAAACCGGCAGCACCCCAACTACTGTTATGTTTAATTAATAATTTGCTAACTTTGGTGGTTGCTCATTCAAGCTAACAACGCCATCATGCGCGCTTTTAAGGGATAGAATCATGTATCAAGATATTCATTACAATATTCAAGACGGCATTGCCATTATTCAACTTAACCGTCCTGAAGTGCTTAATGCCATTCGCCTTCAAACTTACCACGATGTAATAGCCGCGCTTAAAGCCAGTGATGCCGACGAGCAAGTAAAGGTTATTATTTTTACGGGCAGCAACAAATGCTTTAGCGCCGGCAACGATTTGGCCGACCTACAAGACCCTGCCGACTTTCCTACCTTAAACCAATGCGTAATGGATATTTTTGCTGCATTAGCCGCACTCAAAAAACCGCTTATTTTGGCTCAAGAAGGTGTGGCTGTGGGCATTGGTTGCAACTTCTTATTGCATGCTGACATTGCCTATGCAGGCAAAAGCATTCGTTACAGCCTACCTTTTGCCAAAATCGGCGTATGCTCTGAAGGCGCTTGTTCTGTGTTATTGGCCGAAGCCATTGGCCCTAAACGTGCCAACGAGCTGCTTTACACTGGTCGTTTCTTTAGCGCCGAAGAAGCCGAGCGTTGGGGGTTAATTACCAAGCAAGTGGAAGACGGCACTGCGCTTGAAGCTGCTTTAGCTACCGCCCGCGAACTGCTTAAAAACTCGCAAGGCTCTATCCGCGCCATCAAACAATTAGGCAAATCGGAAGGCCACGAAGAACGTGTAAATAAAGCCGTGGCTAACGAATTGGCCATGTTTACTGAATTGCTAAAAAGCCAAGAAACCCAGTATCGTTTACAGCAAGTACAAAAACGCGGCTAATTATTTAGCCCATAAAAAAACCGCTGCTTGGTTGCCCTAGCAGCGGTTTTTTATTACTGGTTATTAACCAGCGACAGGCAAGCTGCCGTGTTTTTTCTTGTAGCGTTCACGCATTTGCTCTGGCTTTAATAAGAAATAACCCAGAGCAGGCAGCAAGGTTAAGGCACCCAGCATGTTCCATAGGAACATAAAGGTAAGCAGCACACCCATATCCGCTTGGAATTTAATGGGCGAGTAAATCCAAGTAGCCACGCCAATCGCCAAGGTAATACCAGTAAAGCCAACGGCTTTACCTGTTGAACGCAAGGTTTCTAAGAAAGCCTGTTGCATATCTTTGCCTTGAATAATTAAGGCCTCTAAGCGGCTGTAGATATAAATACCGTAGTCCACCCCAATGCCCACACCCAAAGCAATTACCGGCAAGGTAGCCACTTTTACACCAATACCTAACCACACCATGATGGCCTCACCCAAAATAGAGGTAAGCACCAAAGGCAACACCACACAGGCTACGGCACGAATTGAACGGAAGGTTAAGAAGCACAACGAAATAACCACGGCGTATACAAAGTACAGCATCATTCCCTGAGCGCGCTCAATCACTTGGTTGGTCGCCGCTTCAATACCAGCGTTACCCGAAGCCAGTTGCAAACGAACAGGTTCCGATTTTAGCTCGCCCTGTTTAATGGCTTCTTCAATGCCTTCAATGTTGTAGGCATAGAATTTTTCATCCACATCGGCGTCGTCGTATTGTTTTTTGAAGTTTTCTACAGCTTGCACAGCAGTTTCTAGGGTTTCTGCTTTGTGGTCGTTTAAGAACACAATGACTGGCACCATAGAGCAGTCTGGGTTAATTAAGCCAGCTTCTTGTGAGCGAGGCACAGCGCTGTTTAAGATATTTTGGTTGCGCGACAGTGCCGACCACTTAATGTTACCTTCATTTAGCGCTTTACCCATTAGCTTAGAAACAGAAGCCACCGATACAGCAGATTGCACGCCTGGTATGTTTTCCATGTACCACATAAAGCGATCGACGGTATCCAATGTTTTAAAGCTAACACACATATCTTTTGGCGTTTCGACCATAACCACAAACACATCAGAGCTAGTGGAGTAGTTCGACACCATAAAATCGTTATCAAGGTTATAGCGAGAGTTCGCGCGCAGCTCTGGAGCACCTTTATCAAGGTCGCCAATCTGCAAATCTTTGCTTACATAGTTGCCATAAATGGCTAAAGCAATGGCAATTACAATGGGAATAGGGGCCACTTTTGGGTTCACTATTTTTGCCAGCACTCGCCACAAGAAGAAGTTAGAAGCTTCGCTTTCTTGCGCATTTTTAATACCCGATTTGCTGATGCCCACATAAGAAAGAATGATTGGCAGCAGAATAAGGTTAGTGATGATGATAATGGCCACACCTAAGCTTGCCGCAATGGCTAATTCACGAATTACGCCAATATCAATAAATAATAAAGTGGCAAAGCCCATGCCATCACTAATTAAAGCCAACATGCCAGGAGCATAGAGGGCGCGGAAAGCACGGCGTGCTGCGGTTAAATTATCTGCGCCTTTACCTGCTTCAATGGCAATGCCGTTAATAATTTGCACACCATGAGAAATACCAATCGCAAAAACCAAGAAAGGCACCAGCACGGAATACAGGTCAATGGTCAACCCCAACAAGCCCAGCGCACCAAGCTGCCAAACCACGGCCACTATGGAAGCGATAATTGGGGTGATAGTGCCGCGAGGGCAACGTGAATACAAATACAACAAGATGGTTGTCATCAGCATGGCGGCAAGGAAAAAGTAGCCAATAGAAACAGCGCCATCCATAAGGTCGCCCAGTTTTTTAGGCGTGCCTGTAATGTAGATATTTAAATTGCTGTTAGGGCCACCGAAGACATCACGAACGTGCGATTCCAGATCATGAGAAAAGCGTTGGTAATTGAGTTTTTCACCCGTGTCTGGGTCTTTTTCCACCAAAGTAATATCAATGATGGAGGAGCGGAAATCGTTTGATACTAAACGCCCTACTTCGCCCGATTTCAATACGTTTTCACGCAGTTGATCAATACTGGCTTGGCTACCATCGTAGTCGTTAGGAATAACAGGGCCGCCTTGGAAGCCTTCTTCGGTTACTTCTGTCCAACGCGTATTGGGCGTCCACAGAGAGCGCATGGCCGCGCGATCAACACCTTTTAGGTAAAAGATTTCGTCGTTAATTTTGCTTAGCTGTTCTTGATATTCTTTAGTAAAAATATCGCCTTGCTTGGTTTCAACCGAAACTTTGATATTGGCCACACCACTTTTCATATCATTGGCGTGCACCAAATAGTTTTGAATGTATTCGTGGTTAAGTGGAATGTACTTTTCAATGCTGGAGTCGAGTTTGGTTTTAGTCAGCCCAAACGCGAACACAGCGGTTAGCGCAGCCAGAATAATGAGCACAAGCACACGATTACCAAAGAGTAAGCGTTCTAAAAATGGCTCGGCCTCTGGGGTAATTAAGCTTTGCGCTGGTGCAGTAGAAGGTTTGCGGTGTTGCTGTGTCATATTATTTTCCTTCTCCTGTCATACGAATAGGGTCTTTTAAAAGCTCACCTTTAGCGGTTACACGAATAATGCCAGACTCACCAACCAAGACGATTTTTCCATCACTCGTGGCCACGCCAGATGAATGAGATTTACGCCCTTGAATGGTCATTTCTGCTTTTTCGTTTAGTTTGTCGTCAAAACGAATTAACGATCCGCCATTACCGATTAAGAACACTTCGTTATTTAATTTAACCGCAGACATCAAGGCTTGTTCGGTGGTTAATGAAACGGCTGTCCAACTGATGCCGCCATCGTTTGAGCGAAATACGTTACCACGCAGGCCAAACACCAGTTGATTATTGCCATCGGCGGCAATGCCAAAGAAAGAACCATCATAGGGGGAGTCGAGGCTAACCCAAGTTTTGCCTAAGTCGTCGCTGCGCAGCAGTAAGCCTTGCTCGCCGGCCATCATCAAGGCGTTTTTACCTACCCGAGCAATGGCATTAATATGGAAACGTTCTGGATTAGGCAGGCTGGCTGCACCGTTTTTCCAGGTTTTACCGCCGTCTTGAGTGCGGAAAAACATGCCATAAGCACCCACCACAAAGCCTTCTTTTTCATTGGCAAACCAAACATCTAAGAAAGGCTTAGTCGAGCCGCTGTCATTATCGGCTTGGGCATCTTCTAGGGCAAATTCTAAGTCTTCAATTTTTGCGCTTAGCTCATCCATCGCAGCGTCATTGCCTTTGGCCTGTGCGGCGGCGAACTGTGTTTCTAGTAGGGCTTTGCCATTGCTGATACCTGCCACAATCTCATTATTAGCCTGATAGCCATCAAACTGTTTTACCCAAGTAGCACCGGCATCACTGCTTTTAAGCACAATGCCATCATGGCCAACTGCCCAGCCGGTCTTCGCGGTAGGAAAATACAGAGCGGTGAGCGTTAGGCTTACAGGGACCTGAGCTTGTCGCCATGTTAGGCCTTGATCATCCGAATACAAAATATGACCATGAGCGCCTGCAGCCAGAATACGTTGGCCTGCCTGAGCAACATCCAGCATTAAGCTTTTATTGGCGATTGCCGCTTGTTGTGATGGGGTGATTAGGGGGTCTTGCCATTGGGCTTGAGCCATTGGAATGCAAGAGATGGCCAGCGCAATACAGGAGGCTTTGAGCCATTTGTTAGCTTTCCCTTTGGCTTGGGAACCAGCTAAAGAAACAAACATAGATTACTCCGTTTTTATTGGTATATTCCGGAAAGCGCACAGTCTAGCCGAGTGGCGCGCCAATTCCCAACTACGATTTGTTACAGTCTGTAAACATTGTTAGCGCTTGCCTCGGCGGCGCAACTCCGCTGGAGTGAAATAACGCTCCCCCGGTGGGGCTTGGCTGTAATCGACTGTACCACCTTCTTCTGTGTCCATACCTTGAATGTGGTAGCGCTTAGACTTCAGATCGTGGAACACATCAAGCGTAGACCATGTAACCGGAACTTCATAATAGGTTTTAATGTAGGCCATGCTGGTGCGCCATAAATCACCAGCAGCGTCATAGGCCTCGGCAACGGCAATGCTCCAAGTGTCTTCATCAATATAAAAAACACGCTGGCTATAAGCATGGCGTACTCCCGTTTTAAGCGTTGCCTTAACTACCCAGACGCGGTGTTTTTCATAGCGGGTATAGGCTGGGTTGATATGCCCAGGCATCAGCAGTTCTTTGTACGAAACTTTGTCGGTAAATTGATAGTTGTTGTAAGGGATATAGATCTCTTTTTTCCCCACAAGCTGCCAAGTAAAGCGATCGGGTGCACCGCTAAACATATCGGTTTCATCAATAAAACGCAGGCCATCGGCCGCCGCAACCGGAGTATCATAAGCCAAGTTAGGAGCCATCCGCACACGGCGCTGACCAGCGTTATAACCCCAAGCTTGGCGAGGCTCTTCTACCTGGTTAATAGTTTCTTGCAACAAAATAGCGCCACCGGCTAAACGAGCTGGTGCTTTGGTGGTTGAGATATACCAAAACAAAATGTTATTTAGCTTATCAATGCTTTTATCTTGGCGGTAATAGTTAAATTCGATTTCTTGTTGCACGGTAATGGGTGAAAAGTTGCCATTAGGCTGTACCGCGACCTCGGAAGCGCGACGCACAATGTACACACCACGCCAACGGGTCATGTGGTTCCAAATCACTTCCAAACCATTTTTAGGCAGTGGAAATGGAATGCCTGCATAGGCGTATTTCAAACCATTTCCATCTGGGGTTAGCTCTGAGCGCACCGCATTTTTATAGGTGTTTTCATACACCCATTCTGGTGCGGCGGCGGTGCGGCGAGTGCGATAAACTGGCATGAAAAACGTATCAGGGTAGGCCTTAAACAAAGCCTTTTGGCCTTCTGCCAAGTAGTCAGCATACTCGTTATAGTTCTTGGCGGTGATAGTAAAAAGTGGCTTATCCTGTGGGTATGGATCCAGATGATATTGCCCAGAACGTTCATAGCCCAATGGCGGTAAGGTTAAGCCACCGCGCCAAGCTGGAATATCAGTGCCGTTACCTGCTCGCTCTGCTCCCATTGGGGTGAGATCATGCTTTAGGCGATCGGCGGCTTGAGCCGACACTGCCGCAAAAGTCTGTGGCGATAATAAGCCAAACAACGCTGCCACAACCATAAACCAGCTTTTTTTCTTCATTCTACGACCTCAGTGTCTTTGTTTTTCTGGTAAAAATTTAGCGCTCAAGAATAGATGACGGCTGCCACTAACTCAAACTCTTACTTACCACTTCGTATACATCTTTGGATAAATCCCCCTTTGCCATAATGCGTTCTAGCTGCGCGTGCATCAGCGCACTTAGCTCTGGCACCAGGCGTTTATGGCGAGTTAAAGGGTTAAGCATACGCGATGCAATTTGAGGGTTGGCCTTGTTTAAACGAATAATGGCGTCGGCCAATAACTCATAACCGGCTTGGCTGTGGAAGTTTACCAGCGACTGCGCAGCAAAGGCGCCCACTACCGAGCGTATTTTGTTAGGGTTACGCCAGTCAAAGGCGGGGTGTTCAAGCAAGGCTTTAACATGCTCGACTGTACCCAACTGAGCAGAACTCGCCTGCACACTCAGCCATTGGTTAACCACCAGCGGCTCGTGTTGCCATTGTTGGTAGAAGCTGGCTAATAATTCTTGGGCTAAGGCGTGGTGTTGGCTGTTTACCAAGGCCGCTAAGGCCGCCATTTGGTCGGTCATATTATCGGCGTTTTGGTACTGCTGTTTGGCCGCAACTGCGCCCTCCTCGCTTGCCGCTAACCAATAGCTTAGGGCTAGGTTTTTAAGCGCACGCTTCGCCATTTGTGAATGCTCTGGAATGTAGCTTTGCTTAATATCAAGGCGTTGGTAGCAGGCTTTAAACTCTTGCACCAGTGCGTTAGCAATGGCCAAGCGCACACTTTCGCGCGCCTTATGAATAGCCACAGGGTTAGCCTGCGCTTTGGTTTCTAACACAAAGGCTTCGCTTGGCAGTTTTAACAAATAAGCCAGCATGGCTTCGTCTAATTCGGTATTTTGCAGCAAGCCAGCCAAGGCCGCTTGCGCTTGTGACGATAGCTCAAACTTGCCTTCAAGGGCTTGGTTAATCCAACTAAGCATTAAGCGTTGGCCGGCTTCAAAACGGTTAAAGCCGTCGCTGTCGTGGGCCAATAAGAACAGTAAATCGTCTTGGCTTTGCTCTAGCTCTAATTTAATCGGGGCTGAGAAATCACGCAGCAGCGACAACACAGGGCGTTCGTTTACTTGGTTAAAGACAAAACGCTGAGTGGCTTCGGTCAGGTGCAGCACTTGGCTTTGTGGACTAAAGGCCGAGGCTGGCTCCACCTCTAAACACATATCTTGGCCTTGGCTGTTTAACAAGCCCACTTGCAACGGAATCCACATCGGCAGTTTGTTGCTTTGCCCTGGAGTATCTGGGCAGCATTGGCTCAGTTCTAAAATAAACTGTTTGGCGTCGCTGTCGTACTGGTAGCTGGCCGTGACCACAGGAGTGCCTGCTTGTTTATACCAACGCTTAAACAGGGTGAGGTCGATATCGTTGGCGTTTTCCATGGCCGCCACAAACTCGTTGATAGTAACGGCTTGGCCGTCGTGGCGTGCAAAATACAGGTCAGAGCCTTTACGAAAACCTTCTTTGCCCACAATTTTATGAATCATACGCACCACTTCTGCGCCTTTTTCATAAATGGTCATAGTGTAAAAGTTAGAAATTTCGATAAAGGAATCGGGCTGCACTGGGTGCGCCATTGGGCCTGCGTCTTCGGCAAATTGTGCGGTACGCAGCAAGGTAGCGTCTTCAATACGTTTAACCGTGGCAGAGTTCATATCGGCTGAAAAAGAAGCATCGCGAAATACCGTAAAGCCTTCTTTTAAGCTCAGTTGAAACCAGTCGCGGCAGGTTACGCGGTTACCCGACCAGTTGTGAAAATACTCGTGCGCAACTACCCCTTCGACGCGCTGATAGTTTGCGTCGGTGGCGGTTTTGGGATTGGCCAGCACGCATGAGGAGTTAAATACGTTTAAGCCTTTGTTTTCCATTGCGCCCATGTTGAAGTCGTCAACGGCCACAATCATAAAAATATCTAAATCGTATTCACGGCCATAGGTATCTTCGTCCCATTTCATTGCGCGTTTTAGGGCATCGAGGGCGTAGTCGGTTTTGTCGATATTTTGTGGCTCAACAAAGAGTTTTAAGGCCACGTTACGGCCATTCATGGTAGTGAACTGGTCTTCTTTTACTAATAAATCGCCTGCCACCAGCGCAAATAAATACGAAGGTTTTTTGTGTGGATCGTGCCAAGTAACGCTGCGAACTTCGCCTTCGGTGCTATCGGCAATCAGGTTGCCGTTAGAAAGTAACACTGGGTACTTTTTAGCGTTGGCGCGAATATGGGTGGTATAAATCGACATCACATCGGGACGGTCTAAAAAGTAGGTAATGCGGCGAAAGCCTTCGGCTTCGCACTGGGTGCAATACATACCGCCAGAGCGATACAGTCCTTCAAGAGCGGTATTTTGGTCTGGATAGATTTTAACTTCTATTTCTAAGCTAAACGCCTGTGGCAAGCCCGATAACGTCAGGCTTTCGTCATCTTGCTGATAATCGCTTGGGCTAAGCAGTTGGCCGTCTACCGCCACGCTAAGCAGCTCTAATTCGCTGCCTGCCAAAGTAAGCGGCGCGCCTTCTTTGGCACTGTCATTACGCACCATAGCCAAGCGGCTTTTTACCAAGGTGTATTGGTCTTGCAGGTCGAAGAACAGCTCAGTGGTGTTAATCCAATAATTAGGCTGAGTGTATTCGGTTAAATAAATGGCTTTAGGGTTGGCATCACGCATGGCTTACACCTTAATCGCACAGGGCGAATGATATTTGATAGGAGGTGAACTTGCGTAAGTTCATCACTCCGCTATCGAGCATTAAATACTGGCCTTTTAGGCCCAATAAACGACCGCTTACCGCAGGCGTTTTATCAAAATTATGGCTGGTTACTTTGGTTGGATAGCTTAGCACTGGGTAAGAAAACTGGAACTCGTCTTCTTTAAGCAGGGTTATGGCGTTTTCGCCAAATTCGTGTTTAAGCGCGTCTAGTTGCTTGGCAAAGGTACGAAATAACTCATCGCGGGCTTGGCTAAGGTCTATTTCTGGGGCAACGCCTTTGAGCATTTTTTGCCAGCTAGTGCGGTCGGCCACTTGCTGCCTGAATGTGTCTTCGAGCAAGCCCGATATTCGCCTAGAGGCCACTCGCGCAATAGGCAAGGCTTGGGTTGCGCCTTGATCGAGCCAGCGCGTTGGCATTTGGCTGACGCGTGTAATACCTACTTTTAAACCCGATGAATTGGCTAAATACACAATATGGTCGGCAAAACAAACGCGCTCGCCCCATTCAGGCTCGCGGCAAGTGCCTAAATGATAATGGCATTTTTCTGGTGCCATCATGCAGCTATCGCACTGCGCTAGGCTGGTAAAGCATGGATAGCAGTAGCCTTGGCCAAAACTGGTGCGGGTTAAACGCTGGCAGTGGCGGCAGTTAATTTGTCCAGCAAACTCCATTTGAATGCGTTTTTCTAAGGCTTGGTTCAAATTAAGTTCGCTGTTGCTACCAAGGTTTAAACGATAATGCGCCAGCCCTTGTTGGTCGGGCGTTATCAGCATTTTTTCTAGGCTGCCAGCCAGTGCCACGTCAACCATTAAAGTTTTAACTCATAGCCTTTATGAGTGGGCGCTTCTTGCTCTTTTTTCTGGGCAGACTTGCACTTATCTTCCATATAGCCCACACGTTCTTCGGCTGGAATGTTGTGCACATCTTCGTAATAAATAATGGCCTGAATGCAGTTTTGACGCATTTCTTTGGTTACTGGGCGACCATCGGGGAAGTAACCAAGCTCTACGGCACTGCGTAGGTTGAAATACACTTCTGGGGTTAGGTTTTTAACAAACTGTTCAAATTCCATAACATCTCTCGTGATTAGTTATTCATGGGATGGGCGCACTGGCCACACTAAACCAAGTAATAAGCCTGCAATTAAGCCACCTAAGTGAGCGCCATTAGCCGTGCCGCTAATGCCGGGCAAAACCGTATCGGTGGCAATGGTAATGAGCATCAGCACCACCATGGCTGGCAGCAAAACCGAAGGGAATGGATAGGCAACGCGTTTTAAGCGAACCCCTACCCAGCCTAAAAAACCAAAGGTGATGCCCGATGCGCCGCCAAAGGCGGGGCCGGCGTACCACCATTGCACTAAATTGCCGCCTAAACCGGTTAGCAAAATTAAAATCAGCAAGGCTTTAGCACCGTCTAAACGTTCAATTTGCGGGGCTAATATCCACCACCACAGGCCATTAAAAACAATATGCGCCAAAGAAAAATGCAGCAGCGCAGGCCGCCAAAATGCCCATAAGCCAATTTCAGCATAAGCGGCAGGATTAAAGCGTTCATTAGGCCAAAGCGCTTGCCCAAACTGTAGCCAGCTTTGCCAACTTGGGTCGAACTGCATCCACACAAAAACACCAATCAAACCCAGTAGAGTTAAAGCACTCAGCGGTGCTCCGGCAATGGCCAGCCAAAATTTTTCTGCTCTGGCTTCGGTGTTTTTTAGTGCTGGTGTTACCTCAATATTGCCTGCTTGCCATATTGCCACCCACTCTTTTACGCGGGCAGCATCGGCTGGGTTGGCCACCATTAAACATTGCTGGCCTTGCTCATTGCTAACCACTCGGTGCGGCACGCGCTCGGCCCAAAGCTTTTGTGTAAGGGGGGATAAATCAAGCTCTGCATCAGCAACTAAAACAACAAATGGCTCCATTAACGCTCTGTCCTTTCCACTCGCACCCAAGTGAATTTATTGGTTTGCGGTAGCTTTTCTTGATCTAAACGATAAGCCACTAAGCGGCCATATTTTACGGCACTGTAGTCTAGGCAAGCGATATTAGGCGCGATGGGCGAAGGAATGCCCTGCATCCAATAATGGCCAATAAATAAAGGCTTTTCTTTTGGCCCATAAAACAATAGCTGTTCTTTTTCTTGTGGCGATAACAGCGCGTGTTCAATGTCTTGCGGCAGTGGGTCGGGCTGGAATACCACGTCACGGTACTGCTCTGGTTGCTGCTCCCAAAACTTAGTACGGAAAAACTGTCTCACCATGCCGTCTTTAGACACAATCGAGCGGTTATCGGGTAATTTAAGCGAAGTACCGCGCAACATACGGTCTAAAAAACGAAATAAAAACGACTGTGGGTTCACCGACTCTGCCAGCATACCTTTGGTAATTTTATTGCTGCCATAACGGCGCAAATATTCATCAATCATGGTTTGATCCCAGCAGGCATGCACCACACGAAAGCGGTCATTTTCTAAAAACAGGGGAATTTCTAAAAACCAGTTTAAAAAATCTTTAAACTCGTTGGGGTAAGGCGCAAATTGATTGATGGTTTGCTCAACAATAAAATTATTGCGCTTAGTATGTTCACGCAAATAACGGCGATTAAACCCCGGTGGCGCTTCGGTTAAATAGGTAACTATGTTGTATTCATGGTTACCCATCACAATCTCGGCCTGCCCTGCCTCGACCATATCGCGCACCACATGCAGGGCCAAACGAATATTAGGGCCGCGATCAACAATATCGCCAACAAACACAACCTTACGCTTTGGGTGCTGGTACACGCCATTTTTTTTGCTGTAGCCCATTTGCTCTAGCAAGCGAATTAAGGTGTTGCCGCAGCCGTGAACATCGCCAATTAAGTCGTAGCCAATCGTCATGGTTAATTTCCTAAATTGCTGCTCCAGCCTAATTTGGAACGGCAAATTTCATAGAAATTATGTCCTTTAGGATGAATGAGTTTCAGCTTATGGCTTTTCTTGCGAATGGTAATAACATCACCAGGGGCGCAAGGAATGTGGGCCTGTCCATCGCAGCTAATTGCAGGATACACCGACAATTCTGGGTCAATCACAATTTTAATTTCGCTTTTGCCATCCACCACAATAGGGCGGCTAGAAAGTGTGTGCGGAAACATAGGCACTAGCACTAAAGCATCTAGTTTGGGGTGCATAATGGGGCCACCACCAGAAAGCGCATAGGCGGTTGAGCCAGTTGGTGTGGATACAATTAAGCCGTCAGAGCGTTGGTTGTAAACGTATTGGCCTTCAATCCATAAATCGAAGCTAATCATGCGAATGGCCTTGCCAGGGTGCAACACCACATCATTAAGCGCCGAGGCATTGGCAATGGGGTTGCCATCGCGGCGTACTTCGGCATCAAGCAGAAAACGCAACTCACTGGTGTAGGCGCCATCTAATACGGCCTGCACTTCTTCACACATGGATTCATCTGGGCTAATGTCGGTTAAAAAGCCCAAACGTCCACGGTTAATGCCAAGCACAGGGGTGTTGTATTTGGCTAAAGCACGCGCTGCGCCAAGCAAACTACCATCACCGCCCACCACAATCACTAAGTCGGTGATTTCGCCCAATAAGTGCAAGGTGCTTACTTGCAGGCCGTGGCCAGGCATCAGGTCGGCAATGCGATCATCCAAAATAACGTGATACCCCTCTTCGATCAGATAGCGGGATAAACGCTTAATGGTTTCAATGACTGTGTTGCTGTTTAAACGGCCAATAATGCCGATATTGCGAAATTCATCCATTCAAATAACCAAACTACAGGCCCAGAATTTAATATGCCGGGCAGTATATACCAGCTCCTCGTTACTCACGACCCTGCAAGCCACCAGAATGAATGAGCAGCGTGGAACGCTCTGTTGGCCACTCTCGTTCAAAGGCCAACATAAGCTTTACGGTATAGACAGGATCCAGCGGCAAACCCAGCTCATCGTACTTTTTGAGTAAGCCACGAGTTTGCTCATTTTGCTTGGCAAAGCCTCCACAGTGCGCGTCATCAATTAAGCGCCATTCAACCGTACTTGGCATTTGTTCTTGCCATAAGCGCCGCCGCTCACCTTGGTCGGCTACGGCATTAACTCCCACTATTTGCGTTTTCGCTAGGCGTTGCCCAAGCCCCTTAGCCAGTCCTAATGCTGTGGCACCGCTGCCCACCGCCAGCCATACCTCGGCATAATTCTGTGCCAAGTTTGCCAGTGAAAAACAGCCTTGCTCGCCCCACTCGCCCGCACCACCTTCAGGAATAACCAAAGCATGATACTGCCTTGCAAGCTCGGCTTGAAAAGCGGGATCGTAGCGTTTGGCGTAGGTTTGTTTGTCGGCAAAAATAATTTGCGCGCCCATTTTCTGGCACTCACTTAGAGTGCGAGTAAGGGGCGCATTAGGCCAACCGCGCACCACCAAATAAACAGGAATGGCCAGTAGTTTAGCGGCCTGAGCCAGTGCGTGCAGATGATTGGAATGACTACCGCCAAAACTAAGTAAGGCACGGTGTTGACTTGCGGAAAAATGCGCTAACCAGCCAGCTAACTTTAACGGTTTATTCCCTGAAATAATTGGGTCTAGTTTGTCTAGGCGCAGGATATCCACCCCAGCATACAGCCCCTTGCAATACCGACTTAATGGCTCGCACCAAGGCTGCCAATCAAAGTTGGGCTGTAAAAGGGCGTTGAAATCTAAAATCGCTTTTTCTCCAGCGGATTAGCAGGAATGCCATGCATGGATTCTTTTTCTTCTGCGCCAAGCATTTCAGATAAGTGCGCATCTTTCTTAAAAATATTGCCACTGTATAGCTCGACTGTGCGTTGAGTTAAAGCGCGAATACGCTCGTTTTTATCAGGAAAAGACAGGTCAAATTCAATGAGCAGCTTTTTAGCGGCTTTAAAGTAATTGGTTGCCGTCAACACATCGCCACGTTTGGCCGATTCATTACCCGATTCGATATAAGAATCCACCTCTTTATTCAATAACGACATCCGTAAGTGACGCACATATTCGTTATAAAGATCGAAGCCCAGTTCACCTTTGTTATTCATTTGATTAAGCGCCTTAATAATTTGGCCAAAATAACGTTTAGCTAAATACAGATCGCGGTCGCTTTTAAACAGTAGGTCGCTTTTATTCCCTTCTGCCATCATTTTTTCATAATATTCAGCATCGAAATTTAAGGCTGAAACTAAGGCAATATCTTGCTTAGGTAAGGTTTCTTGAGCGGTGTGATACAGCACAACTACCCGGCTTAAAATATGCTGCTGAATTTCTCGATAATCATCGTGCTTAATTAAAAACTCCAGAGCATCGGTTAGATCGTCTGCGCTTTTTTTAATTACTTGCGCTTTAAGCCGAGCCTCCTCGTTACTCTGCTGACGTCGCCCCATCCAAACAATCCCAATCAGGATTAGGCTGATAGGCAAAGCAATGGCAATAATCAAACCTATTTCCGACATTTTTAACCAAAACCAAGCATATGAAAGGAAGGCCGTAGTCTAACAACAACTCAGTGCAATTCACCAATTTTTCACTTAGCCTAAATAACACTCACACTTGACCGACTTGCTTTGTATCACTATAAAGTGTCGGTTTTCGACGTTTCATAAATAAGGCTAAGCAGCAGCATATGGGAAAATCACTGGTTATCGTGGAGTCGCCCGCCAAGGCGAAAACCATCAACAAATACCTAGGTAGCGACTTTATTGTAAAGTCCAGCGTAGGCCATGTGCGTGATTTACCCGTATCGGGTTCAGCCACCCCAAGCGATGCCAAAGAGCGCGCTAAGCAAGCCGCCCTCACTCGCAAAATGAGCGCCGAAGAAAAAGCCATTTACAAAAAAAATAAAGCTCATGAACAGCTTATTGGGCGCATGGGAGTTAACCCAGAAAATGGCTGGCAAGCTCATTACCAAATTCTACCCGGCAAAGAAAAAGTGGTAGAAGAACTGCAAAAGCTGGCCAAAGACGCCGACCAAATCTATCTCGCAACCGACTTGGACCGCGAAGGGGAAGCCATCGCTTGGCACCTAAAAGAAATTATTGGTAACAAAAACAAAACCTACCGTCGCGTGGTGTTTAACGAAATTACCAAAAAGGCCATTCAGCAAGCCTTTGAACAGCCTTCTGAATTAAACATGAACCGCGTTAACGCCCAACAAGCACGCCGCTTCTTAGACCGTGTAGTGGGCTTTATGGTATCGCCCTTACTGTGGAGCAAAATTGCCCGTGGCCTGTCTGCTGGGCGCGTGCAGTCGGTAGCGGTGCGTTTAATTGTGGAACGTGAACGCGAAATTCGTGCCTTTATTCCTGAAGAATATTGGGAAGCCTTTGCCGACACCAGCCTGCCTCACACTGGCGAAGCCTTACGCCTGCAAGTGAGCCGTGTGAATGGCGAAGAGTTTCGCCCCACCAACGAGCAAGACACCAAAGCCCTGCTTGCTAAGCTCGAAAAACACCCACTGGTGGTAGCCAAACGCGAAGACAAGCCCACCAGCTCAAAACCTGCCGCCCCTTTTATTACCTCGACCTTGCAGCAGGCCGCCAGCACTCGCTTGGGCTTTAGCGTTAAGAAAACCATGACCTTAGCCCAGCGCTTGTATGAAGCCGGTTACATTACCTACATGCGTACCGACTCCACCAATCTAAGCCAAGAAGCCCTAGACAGCGTGCGCGGCTACATCGAGAAAAAAATGGGCGCGGCCTATCTGCCTGATGCTCCACGTCTATACAGCAGCAAAGAAGGTGCACAAGAAGCGCACGAAGCCATTCGCCCTTCAGATGTGAAACTACGCGCAGCCGATTTAAGCAACGCCGAACCCGATGCACAAAAACTTTACGATTTAATTTGGCGTCGTTTTGTCGCCTGCCAAATGACCGACGCTCAATTTACCAGCACCAGCATCACAGTGAACGCTGGCGAATTTGAGCTTAAAACTCGTGGCCGTGTTATGCGCTTTGATGGTCATTTAAAAGCCTTAAACGCTCAGGGCAAAGGCGAAGAAGACCTGCTTCTACCTGACGTAAAAGAGCAAGACACCCTGAATTTATTAGAACTGGAACCGAAGCAGCACTTTACCAAACCTGCACCTCGTTTTTCGGAAGCCGCCCTAGTAAAAGAACTGGAAAAACGTGGCATTGGCCGCCCTTCTACCTACGCCTCAATTATCTCAACCATTCAAGAACGTGGTTACGTTAGCCTTAAAAACCGCCGTTTTTACGCTGAAAAAATGGGCGATATTGTTACCAGTCGTTTGGTTGAAAACTTTGACGATTTAATGGACTACAGTTTTACCGCCAATATGGAAGAAAAACTCGACCACATTGCCGAAGGCGATAGCAACTGGAAAGCCGTATTAGACGAGTTTTACTCTGGCTTTAAAAAGAAACTGGAAAGTGCTGAAGACAGCGACGGCATGCGCCCCAATAACCCAGTAGACACCAACATCACCTGCCCTAACTGTGGCCGACACATGCAAATTCGCACAGGTTCCACTGGGGTATTTTTAGGCTGCTCTGGCTATGCCCTGCCACCTAAAGAACGCTGCACCCAAACCCTTAATCTAGTGCCCGGCAGCGAAGCCGTGAGCGCCGATTACGATGAAGAAGCCGAAACCCGCTCGCTGCGCGAGAAACGTCGTTGCCAAAAATGCGGCACCGCCATGGAAAGCTACTTACTCGATGACACTCGTAAAGTGCATATTTGCGGCAACAACCCAGATTGCGACGGCTATGAAATAGAAACCGGCCATTTCAAAATTAAAGGCTACGAAGGCCCCACTCTTGAATGCGACAAATGCGGCAGTGAAATGCAGCTTAAATCAGGGCGTTTTGGCAAATACTTTGGTTGCACCAACGCCGAATGTAAAAACACCCGCAAACTGCTAAAAAGCGGCGAGGCTGCGCCACCCAAAATGGACGCCATTGCCATGCCAGAATTGAAATGCCAGAAAGTAGACGACAGCTATGTGCTGCGCGACGGCGCTACTGGGCTGTTTTTAGCGGCCAGCCAGTTTCCGAAAAAACGCGAAACTCGCGCACCTTTGGTTGCTGAACTGCTGCCTTACCGCGCTATTTTGCCCGAAAAATACCACTATCTTTTGGACGCCCCAACCCAAGACACAGACGGAAACCCAACCGTTATTCGTTACAGCCGCAAAACTAAAGAGCAGTATGTTAATGCTGAAAAAGACGGCAAAGCCACTGGCTTTGCGGCCTTCTTTGAAGGCGGCAAATGGGTGATTCAAGACAAAAAGAAAAAATAAGGCGCTTTTGCGTCTTCAGCCCACTGGCAAATCTCTAGTCTGATTTTTAACGCCGCTTTTGTCTTGCGGCTATCTTTCGGTTTGTTGTTCGCAGACTCGCCGTAAATCCGTCCTTGGAGGCTCGAGTGCGCCATCCATGGCGCACACGGTCTGCTCACAACATACCGAAACGCCGCGCCAAAAGCGGCTTCAAACGATGTAGTTTGCGCGCACGGAGGAGCGTTACAGAGCCAACCGAGTGCCGGATTCATGGCGAGTTGGCGAAGTAACGTTCGAAGATGCGCAAGCAAACGGCTTTATCATCAATCTGAGACTGCACTTTCGCCTTATTTTTCCTGCCTTTGGCGGGTATAGCGCCACCATCCCAAGCCACCGTAAAGCAAGATTAGCCCAAGCAAATTGATAAGCTCGGTTCTTGCTTCATTCCAACTGGCACCAAACTGGGTGGTTTTAATCATTAAATTAATGCCCGCAGTAGAAGGAATCAGCTTAGACAGCAGCACCAACCACTGCGGCGTTGCCGTGGCCGGCCAAGACAAGTTAGACAAAAAGAACAGCGGTAAAGTGGTTACCAAAATAAGCTGATAAGCACGCTCACGGGTAGTAAAGAAACTGGTTAAAAACAGCCCCAAGGCCACAACCGCCATGACAAAAAGCACGGCTGAAAAAACAACTGTAGTTAGGCTGCCAGCTTGCGGATAGGCTTGATACCAAAACACAAACCCCACGTAATAAAGCATATTAATTGTGCCAATGAAGGTGGCGGCTAAATAAGCCCCTAGGGTTTGTTTGTGGCTAAGAACCACTCGTCCATATAACTCACGCCGGGTTCCCACCAGCACGGCCAAACCCACCAGCATAGTCTGCTGAATAATTAATTCGGCCACCCCTGTTACCAGCGAGCTGCCATAGCCTTCCTGCGTGTTAAATAAAGGACGAGCCACCAAATTTAACGCGGGCCTAAGCCCTGCGCCTGTAAAGGCAGCCTGCTTGAGTGCGGTTTGCTCGGCAAAGCTGGTGATGGCATCGGCTAAGGCATTAAGCACAGTGCTGGCTCGCCCCAACCAAGCACCATTAGCAAACAGCGCCACCTGCCCCGGCACAGTTCGATAAATATCGCGTTCAAAACCATGGTCAATTTCCACATAGCCTTGAATTTTCATACTGCGCATGGCCTCTATTGCCAAGTTACTGTCTTTTACGACAGCCACCACATGCACGGCTCTAAGGCTTTGAATATGACGAATTAGCTCGCGGCTTAAATTCGAGGCATCGTGGTCCACCACCATAATCGGCTGATTAGCGGCAACCTGCTCTTGATAAGCCAGCGGATAAAAAAAGGAATAAAGAACCACGGCACCAATCATTACCATCAGCACGGCAGAATCGGTAAAAATGGCATGAAAAGTCGCTTTAAATGCGCCAAAAACCGTTTGTGGAGCTTGCGGCATTAGCGTTTCCCCCACCAGCTTGGGTTGTTTAACGTTTGCTTGAAAATAGTCAGGCCCACCAGCAAAGGCACCAGCACAAAGGCCAGCAAAATCAATAAATAGCCAACACTGAGGCTTGGCAAAGCCTGCATATAACGCTCGGCTGCATCCAACTTAAGGTAGGTTGAAAAAGGCAATAAATGATGCCAAACACGAGCAAACCAAGGCGCACCGTCGATGGGAAAAGTCGCGCCACAAAAAGCCAAAGAAGTGCCAGCGTACAAACCAACACCAGACAGAGCCGAACTCATATTGCGCACTAAACTAGCCAGCATAAAACCAATTGCAGCGTAAGCGGCATACATCAACACCGCGCCACACCATAGCCTTAGTAACGACCCAGCCATACCATCGCCACGAACGTAGGTCACCCACATCAATGCCGCCAAACCATACAGGCTAAAAAGTGCAATATAGGGCAGCATTTTTCCTAACACGGCAGGTAGCAAAGCCCCACCCACGCGCTGATACCATTGCTGCACCGTGCTATCACGAATCTCTCGCGCAAAGCTGCTGGTCACCGCCACACATAAAATAAAGTGCAGTAGCGCCGGAAAAATCAGCCCCAATAAAAACACTTCAAAATTGCGCGCTGGGTTATAAAGCACCGTTACTTGAGCCTTTAGCGGAGCAGCCTTAAGCTTTTCAACCCCAGTACTGGTTAAGCTGTATTTCACTAAGAACGAGCCTGAAAGGTGTTTAATTGCGGCATCAATTTCGCGCAGAGCGCTGCCACCTGCGGTGGTAAAAGTGGCGTTATAAAAAGCCAACAAAGGAACGCTTTGAGCCTGCCTGACCTGCTTTTCCAGCTCTGATGGAATATAAAGCACGGCATTTGCTTGGTTTGAACGCACCCAGACCCAAGCTTCATCAAGGCTGGCAGGCTGAGCCAGCACTTCAAGCGCTGGGGCTGCATCGAGGGCGCGAATAATTTCGCGGCTAAGCGAGCTGTGGCTGTGATCGACCACCACAATTGGCAGCTCTCTGGGCACGGCACTGTAAAACATGGCCGCAAACAACAGCAAAATAAGCCATGTAAGCCAGCTAATCAGCGCTCTATCCCAAGTTGAATGCCACAAAAATTGCCATTCATCTCGCCACGCCGCGCCTAACACCGAGCAAAAACGGCTCATCATAGTGGTTACTGAACTGGCCAATGAAACAGCACGCTCATACCGGGGCGAAACCCATCCAGTTTAGTGACTGGACGCGAGCGCACCTCGAAGCTTTTAACGTCATACCCCGCCGACTGGCGAGTGGCGCGCCAAGTGGCAAAGTCGGCGGCAGGGCTAATATAAAACACCTCAAATGCCACATTGCTTAGCCCCAGTGCCGGCACATCGGCCTGAATTTGAGCGCCTATTTTCATGCCTAAGAACTGCTCTTCACGCAAAGCCATCGACACCCACATATTGTCGATATCCACCAAGGTAAACACAGGGTAACCAGCAGGCACAAGCTCGCCAACATCGGCCAAGCGCTTTGCCACTTCACCACTGGCAGGTGCCATGCCTAGAGTTTCTGCACGCGCCGCTTTTACCTCGGCCAATACGGCTTGCGCTTGGCGCACTTGCGCGTTGGCGGCGTCTTTATCTTGTTTACGCGCACCGCTTTGCGCCTCATCAAGCTGGGCTTTGGCAGCGGCGGTAAGAGCCTGAGCAGCCTGAGCTTGGGCTAAGGCTTCATCACGGTTTTGGCGAGACACCACGCCATCTTGAAACAAACCATTTAAACGATCGGCGGTAATGCGGGCCAAATCGGAGGAGGTTTTAGCGCGCTCATAATTGGCCTCGGCGGCGCGAATTTGCTCGCTGCGTGCACCATCTTGCGCTTTATTAGCCTGCGCTTCGGCGGCATCCACAGCGGCTTTGGCTTGAGCGTATTTGGCCTCTACTTCTGGGCTATCAAGGCGAAATAGCGCTTGCCCAAGCGTTACCCGCTCGCCTTCTTTCACATAGAGTTCAGCCAAGCGGGCGCCAATTTTAGCCGACACTTTTAAACTATCGGCATCGGCCATACCCTGCACAAAACCGGGCTGCGGGCGATAAGAAAGCCATAAGCCATAGCCAACGAACAAACTGGCCATAAGCACACTTAAGGCAACCGCCAAACGCTGTTTTTTAGGTGGGTTAAATAGATTATCCGTCATTACTCTAGCCACTCTGCTTGGGTTAAATAATTGGTAAACTGCTGGGTTTGGCCGCTGACATCAAGCAACTGCATTAACGCCAAGTCAAACTGCCAAGCAGCCTGAGCACGTTCAATGCGAACTTTTCCTTGCTGTAAGCGGGCATCAATAACATCCAACGAAGTCGCCTGCCCAGCTTGAAAAGACAAGCTCTGTAAGCGCAGGTTTTCATCAGCGCTGGCCAGTGCACTTTGCAACAACGCAAACTGTTGTTGAGCGCTATCCAGTGCGTACCAAGCGCGCTGCACAGCAATGGCTAATTTAACACTGGTGTCTTGCAACTGGTATTGCACTTGGCGCTGCTGACTTTTGGCGGCCCCAACTTGGCGTGAGCGGTTTTGGTTAGAAAACAGTGAATAACTCATGCCTACGCCAAAAGCCCAGTCTGAATCGGTTAGCAGAGCGTCTTTCTGGTTAAAGTCGTACTGTCCAAACAAATAAAAGTGCGGTAAGTAAGCTGCTTGTTCGGCTTTTACTTTTTGTTCTACTTGGCGTGCTATGGCCCGAATTTGCATCAGCCCAGGATGCTCGGCCAAGGCCGCTTGCAAAAACGTGTCTACATTAGGAATTGGGGTTTTCAGCATAAACAGCGCCGTTGTTGGGCGAACGACGTCGCTGCGCAACAGGCCACTTAAAGCCGCTTGAGCGCCCAGCAAGTCGTTTTGCGCTTTACGGTATTCGCGCTCGGCGTTATCTAAGGCCACCTGCGCCTGTAGTTTTTGCGCTTTGGTGGCAAAGCCTTCTTGCTCTAGCCGGGTGGCACGTTGGTAGTGCTCGCTTAGGCCATTGCGAACATCATGGCGCACCCTAAGCACTTGCTCGGCAAATTGCTGGCCAAAATAAGCCTGAGCTAACTGCACTAATTCACTTTGCTGGGTTTGCTGCAATTCGGCAGCGGCCTCATCTTGCGCGGCTTTGGCGGCTTGTTTAGCGGCTAAAATCTTGCCGCCAGTCCATAACGGTTGTATCGCTGTGACTATTGGGCGAGTGCGCCAATCGGTTTCATTAAGTTCAACTGCAACTGGGTTTCCCAAAAGCGGGTTGGGTTCTAAGGTAATGGCTTTGGAAAAACGCATCAGCTTGGCATCAAGGCTAATGTCTGGGTACATATTGGCATGGCTGGCCACTTCCAAATTGTGCTTTTGTTCAAGCTGGCTGCGCGAGCTGGCCAGCGCGTCCGATACGCTCAACAAGCGTTCTTGTGCTTCATCAAAGCTAAGATTGAGGGCTTGAGCAGCAACAGGCACCAAGCAAAAAAATGCCAAGGCAAAGGGCTTTCTAGCCAAGCCAATAACATCAAAACAACACCACATACGTCCTCCATGCTGATGCGCAAAAGAAATTAGCCGCAATTATAGGAACAAAAACCGAACTGTCTGCGGCCCTTCACAAAAGACTACAAAATAGTTTGTCTTAAAAAAATTATTGTTTTAATTCAAACGGTTACGATTTTCTTCTCATACCTAAGAGTGACTCCTTTCAAGCAATTGCTTTAGCACCACGGCGTTATTGTGAGCTTGATCTTTGGCCGCAAACACCAACGTCAGCGAGCCTTGTTGGGCTTGCTCTTGCAACCGTTGCAGCGCCTCGCTTCTCTGTAGCTCAGCTAAGTAGCGCTGTTGGAACTCTGGCCATTTATCTAATTGGTGGTTAAACCATTTGCGCAGCTCGGTGCTTGGTGCCACTTCTTTTAGCCACAGGTCAATGTGGGCTTGTTCTTTACTAACGCCGCGAGGCCAAAGTTTATCAACCAACACTCGAAAGCCATCTTGTTGCGAATAAGCGTCGTAGGCGCGTTTAAGTTGAATAGTCATAGGCATTGCCTTGTTTGCAAACGGCATCAGTATAGCTCTAACCACTGGTAACGGATGAACTTGGTTAGACTTTGTGGCACTATGCCCGCCCTTTTTGAATTGATGCCCGACGGAATGAGACAACGCGCCTTATTGTTGTTAAAAACATTGCAAGACGAAATTAAAACCAACCGTCTGGTGTTGCCGACCTTGCCCGATGTGGCCATTAAAGTAAAACAGCTTACGGCCAATAACAGCCTTACTCTTAGCCGTTTGGAAAACGAAATTTTAAAAGACCCCGGCATTACGGCCCGCATTATGAAGGTGGCGAACAGCTCGGTAATGTTACGTGGCCGCCCAGCCACTTCATTAAACCAAGCCATTTCGAGCTTAGGGCTAAATTTAGTGAATTCACTGGTTACGCAAATTTTGATTCTGCAAACCTTTGAAAAGCACGGCAACAAACAGCAAACCCAAGTGTTTATTAATACCAACCTAACCATCAGTGCGATCTGCCATAGCTTGGCCGAGCTGCATCCGCATTTAGATCCGGAACTGGCTGCATTGGCGGGGTTGTTGCACGATGTTGGACGTTTGCCTTTAGGCGCTTTTTTAGCAAAGCAGCCTAATGTGAAGCCTGAAGAATATCGCCAATTCGAGCACCTGCTGCACTGCGCGGTGGGGTCGATTATGTTGCGCCAATGGCATTTTTCTGAAGAGCTGATTAGCGTGGCACGCTTTCACGAGCAAATTTTACGCGATACCGGCAACGCTCAGCCCGACTACATCGACATAGTGATTGCCGCTAACATTTTGCACCACGGTACTCACCAATGGCCGTATCAGCGTTTTGCCAAACAGCCTATTCCGGCGTTAAGCAAAAGCACCTTAGGCACCAATCGTTTGGAAGATCTGGAAAAAATCAGCAAACGTGCCAGCTTATTCTCACTGAGCTAACCGATAACATGGTAAGGATCACCCTGCCCAGCAAGTGCGGCAGCCTCTTCAGCGGTTAACCAAAGGGTCGGCTTTTGCCCACAAGCATCCGCCAATTCAGCCAGCACATGCGCCCAAGTGCTTTTGTTAATAAACAGCAGTTCGCCCGTTCCCAAGGTGCCGCCCCGATTCATAAACCCTAAGGCTCTGGTGCGCTGTGGGCCTAAGTCTAGGCGGCGGCACACCGCCAACATAATTTCGGCGCGAATATGGGTTAAAAATACACGGTATTGCACGCGTGCAGGAAAAAGCGTTTGCAGCACGGCTTCATCCACCATCGCTTGCTCTTCCCATGCATCGCGCGGCACACGAAAGCGCCCCGGCTCTAGCAAGTAAATAACCGAATGCGAAACCCGCTGTTGGCGCAAACGGTCGGAGGCTTTTAAGATTTGCTCAAGCTGCACGGCACCACAGGCCACCAGTTGCAGCTCGGCGGCGCAATTGCCACGCACACAAATAGCACCATCTTGCATGAGTTGAGTAGCCTGTTTACCAGTAAAGAACATGGGCTGTACTGTTCTTGGCACCACTAAATTCCACACCGTACCCATATCGCTGTAACAAGCATACAAGCAAGCCATAGCCGTGTTAGCGTCGGCTGGAAACACCACCCTTGCCATATCTGCCATGCGCACAATCAAACTTTCACTTAAGGCCGCATCTTGGTGGCTGCGATCGTTATCACCGTTTTCCCAAATCAGCGAAGTGGTAATCACCGGAAAACCTATCCATTCACAACTGTCATTGGCCTCTTTGCGTTGGCGCGAGAAAACAATGGTTTGGTGAAGCGCGCGCTGCATTTTGATGGCAAAAGCTTCATACACCACCACCAAGTTAATGCCACGCTGATTCGCCAAACAAGCGCTGACCACGGCCTCTTCGTTTAAGGCAGTAATAACACTGCCATCAATGCTTTCTGCGACAGAGATTTCGGGCGAAGTAACGCGATGGCGAAATTCTTCGAGCGTTTGGTTCATGCTGTTAGAGCGCAGCTCATCGGGGTTACCAACCCGCACCCGCAGTTTTGGGTTAACCTCGGTAACGTCGATAAAATAACGGTCAATGGCGTTCATGGCCGATTCGCGCCGATCAGACCATTGCGGCTCTGGACAATTTACCGACAACAAAGGCAGTAGCTTACGTTTGGGCTGGCTTAGCAAATTCGCCGCAGCACGCCATTGCGCCTCTGGGTGAAACAGCGCCCTAGCCCCTTGATGAAAGAAAGCCAGTGCTTCGCTATCGCGTTCTGGGTGTTTGCCTAATGGAAAGTTGTAAGCGGCATCGGTTCCTGCACCGGGAAAGCCAAAGCCTTTAATGGTTTCAGCAATGCAGTAAGGCAAAGCCACTGGGTAATAAGCTTCGCCTTTTTTAACTCGCTCGTAGGCTTGTTGCAGCTCAATTTCCATGTAGTAAATGGCGCATAAAAACGCGGCTGGGTCGCGGCCATCAATCACGAAGGGGGCAAAGCCTTGGTTGCGTAAATGGCTTAAGAACCAGCTTGTGCCACCATGTTGTGCAATGGTGGTGCGTTGATCAATGCGCCGCCCATTGGCAATTAAAACAGGAGCAACTAGGCCAGTGTCTTCACCGCGCCACCAGCGTGCAGCCCAGTCGGCACCACGCTGCTCTTCAAAGGCACCGTCGCTTAAAAACGCAACGAGGCGCTCACCAGGCAAAGGCATGTGCGCATACTGCATAGCCGCAAAGCCTAAATAACCACCTTCTAGGCGTGCGCCATTGGTAAATACGCCAACATGAGCGTTGAGTGTGCTTTCTTTTTGGCCGTCGGGCTGAATGCGATTGCTGGCGGCGTCTCGAACAAAACGGCTTATGCCTTCTTCGGTGAGTGGGTATTGCTGTTTGCGCTCGCGTACCGACGTTTCGGTTAGTAGCTGCACGGCATCAATTGCCGCGACGCAGTGGCCTTGCCCCATAATCCAATCGCGGTTAATGCCTGTTAGGTTGTTTAAGGCATACATGGCGGCATAGGCTGGCACCATATTCAGCGCCCCACCGGTGTGGCCACGAGGCTGAGCTTTAAAGTCATTGGGGGTTAAATCTTGGCCATCTAAGTACACACGCTTGGCGTAGGTCATGTGCACGACCAGCCACATGGCTTGGCGGGTAAGCACATCCAGCGCTTCCAAACAGGCAAAGAAATGAGCGGTATTGGGAATTAACCCCTTTTGCAATAACGACTCGGCCATCAGTTGGGCTTGAATTTGCGTGGCGCTTTTATGAACTATTACCCCTTTTCCTGCTGCCCACTTTGCCAACGCCGGGTTTTGTTCGCGTAAGCGCAGCGCCTCGGCATCCATTAGCTCTGGCGTCATCGCAAAAGAGGTTTGATGATAAAAATTCAGGGTCATGGCAAAGACAAATTAACCAAGTCAACGGAGCCTGATAATAGCAAGCAACGCGCTGGCTGTTAGCCGCTGTTTACGCAAATCTTGATACGGCTCAAGTAACCATTAGTTAGGGGTTAAGCCGTTGAATTTTCCAGCTATTTTGTTGTAGGCGATATTCCACCCGATCGTGTAAACGATTGGCACCACCTTGCCAAAATTCGATGCGTGTTGGTTTTACGCGAAAACCGCCCCAAAACTCAGGCAGTGGTACTTCACCTTCTTGGTATTGGGCGCTCACTTGCGCAAATTGCTGTTCCAACTGGGCACGATTGGCTAGGGGTTGGCTTTGCTTGGAAGCCCAAGCCCCCAGTTGGCTAGAGTGTGGGCGAGAGTGGAAATACGCAGCGCTTTCTTCGCGGCTCAATTTTTCAACTTCACCCTGAACTTGCACTTGGCGTTCCATATTAATCCAGAAAAAATGCAGGCTGGCCTTGGGGTTTGCATGCAAATGCTGGCCTTTAAAACTGTCGTAGTTGGTAAAAAAAACCAAGCCATGCTCGTCGTAAGACTTTAACAACACCACGCGCTGCCAAGGCTGATTATTAGCATCGACCGTAGCCAGCACCATAATATTGCTTTCCAGTGGTTGCGTGGCTTTGTACTCTTCAAACCAAGCATGAAACTGTGTCAACGGATGCTCTGCCACTTTGCTTTCATCCAAATGCCCCTGAGTATATTGGCGACGCACATCCCAAAGATTAACCATGTTTGACCCCCAGTGTAAAAATTGCGCTTATTATGCGCCAAAGTTATGATGCCGCCACGTTTATAATTGGTGACTCAAATGGAACAAAATTACCCTACCGCGTCTATTTGGCGTCGATTGGCGGCATTAGCCTACGACAGTTTGGTTGTCTTGGCTCTATTCATTTTGGTGGGCTTTATTATTCAAGGCATCTATGCGCCGCTGCATCAGGGCGAGCCGATTGGCGAACTGCCCCGCCCAGTTGTCTTAACCATTCTATTTAGCGTGTGCTTTTTATATTACAGCCACTCTTGGCGCAAGGCTGGCCAAACCATAGGCATGAAAGCCTGGCGAATTAAACTGGTGAACACTCAGCCCAAACCCATTCAGCTAAGCCAGTGCATGTTGCGCACGGGCATGGGCTTATTTTCGTTACTCATTGTTGGACTGGGGTTTTTCTGGGCCTTACTGGATAAACAACAACGCAGTTGGCACGACATGGCATCGCTCACCCGCGTGGTGTTTATTCCAAAAGAAATGGAATAACGCGGCTACCCCGCTCGCCGCATCAGGTAGGCGGCGAGAGCAAAACAAAGCAACGCGGGCAGAAGCGTCGCTAAAAGCGGTGCAAAACCAAGCAAAATGCTGGCTGGCGATAACAGCTCAACGCTGTATTTGTATACCAAGCCAACCATAATCCCAGAGAAAATGCGAAAGCCAGGGCTCACGGCTCGAAGTGGCCCAAAGATAAAGGACACGCCCAACAACACTAAGGCAAAGGTGCCCAGCGGCAAGTTTATTTTTGCCCAGAAGGATAAAAGATAGCGGTCGGCATCCAACCCTTCTCGTTCTAGGTATTTCGAGTAGCTGTAAAGATCGGATATCGACATATCACGCGGTTCAATGGTTACAAAGCTAAGGCTATGAGGCGTTAGCTCACTTTCCCAAGCAAAGGTTTTAAGCGTTTTATTTTCGGTTTTTTCTGGGGTAATGCTCAGTTCATTTACGTTCGTCATTTGCCAGTGTGAGTTTTGGTACTCGGCTTTTTTGGCTGAGCGCACAAAGGTCAGCTCGTCGTTATCGTTAAAGGTATAAATGGTGACGTTATAGAGCACACCCTTTGGATCGGTGGCTGAAAAGCGTATGTAGTTATCACCTTCGCGGTGCCAGAACCCTTTGCCACTGTTGTACTGCACAGCGCCCTTACCCTGCGCCACGGCGCGTAAAGCTTGAGCATTCGCTTCTAGGGGGGGCAAGGCATACTGCGCCACCAACAAACCTGCAAACATTAAAACCACTATGGGTTTTAATACCGACCAGCTAATGCGAGCAATGGAAATGCCCGACGCACGCATTACCGTAAGTTCGCTGCTGGCGGCCAAACTGCCAAGGCCAGTTAAACAGCCGACTAAACAAGCCATGCTGAGATATTCGTAAAGCGCGCGCGGAATGCGCATGGCCACAAATTGCAACGCCACAGGCAGTTGGTAATCGTTACGCAGGCGATTTAATTCCGCCAAAATAGAAAAAATGGTGTCGAGAGAGGCTACAACCACCATCACCACAACGGTGGCAACAAATACGTTTTTAGCAACGTAAACATCCAGTTTTTTCATGCGCGAATCCTCCGCACATAAATACGTCGTTTAATGTGTGGCAAAGCAATTAAGAATAATCCTAAGACAAAAAACAACAGATGCACCATCCACAGACTTAGCCATGGGCTTACTTTGCCCTTTTCAACCACAGAGGTTAGGCCGGCCAGCCCAGCCACATAGAGAATCAGTAAAATAAGTGCCGGAAACAGTTTGGCAAAGCGCCCTTGCCTTGGGTTTACTTTGGAAAGCGGGAAGGCAATCAGGGTAATCACTGGCACTAACACCACTAAGGATATGCGCCAATGCAACTGCGCCAAGTATTCATTATTGTTTGAGTTAATTAGATCGAGAGTTGGCACGGCATCTTTTTTCAAACGACGGCGTTCGGCATCTTGCTCGGCAAGGCGCACAGCATAGTGGTCAAAATCCAACACTTTCATTTCAGCGCTACCCGGCACCAGATCATAACGGCGGCCTTCATAGAGTTCTAAAAAGCGGGAGCCAGTTTCTGGGCGCACAAACTGCGTGCCTCGTTCGGCCACAACCAGAGTATTGCCATCGGCAATAAACACTCTGTTCATTTGTTTTTTGTCGTCGCTAAGCGATTCAGCATAGGTAACCCGATTGCCAGAAGACATAGCCTGAAAACGCCCCGGAATGAGCATTTCAAACTCGGTAACTTTCGATTCCTCTTCGTACAGCTCTTCAATCCAAGCCGCGCCAGCAGGTGCCATCCACAGCGAGCACAATCCAACAAAAAACATCA
>JBASZG010000133.1:0-8696 GCA_049277875.1 Venatoribacter sp. | reverse complement strand
ACCCATGGCAGGCGAAGTAAGCTCGGTAAACGTATCGGTAGCCACAGGCATTTGCTTATTTGAAGCGGTAAGACAGCGGTTAAAATAATTGCTAATCGTAACCACTAGGGTTGCGATTACCTCAGTTTAATAAGGATGTTTAGCCAGTATTTTATTGTGCAGCAACGCCTTGGTGGCGCGCATTAGCCTAAATAGCGTCGAATACTTTAAGCAGCGCCACACCGCCAGCAATGAAGAGGCCAGCGAACGATTCCACCTAACCAATGTCCATGTTAACTGGCCGTGATATCAAGGTTGTCGCCTAGAACTAGAGAGCTTTATCCAGCTAAATAATTTATTAAATGCCGAAGCTCGCCCTGCGACTTCCGTGTTTAAAGAGGATTTAGCGCTTGCGGGGCGTAATTTTGTGATTGGGGTGAGACTATCTATTTAAAAATGATTATCATCTGGCGCCAGAACACAAATTTAATTTTTTTGAGTAAACACAATGTCTTTTCCCTTACTAACTAGGGTTACAAAGCATTCTCTTCTTCCGCTTACCTTGGTTTTGGCCGCTTGCAGTAGCAATGCGCCAAAGCCACCAAAGCCAGCATTGCAAAGCAGCAGTTGGCAGGTGCCAGAGGGGGTGGCGGTGCAAGAGAATGCAACCGTCGAGGACTTATCGCGCTGGTGGCAAACTTGGCATGACCCGGTGCTGGATCAGCTCATCGAGCAAGTTCTGGCTAACAACCTAAGCCTAAGCAGCGCTGGTATTAGCCACCAAATTGCACAAATTCAGGCTGGCGTGGCAACGGCAACCTTTCGTCCGAAAGCCAACGCCAGCTTAGGTGCCAGCGAGTCGGCCACCACTAAAACCAATAGCAGCAACTACAACGCTGGTTTAAGTGTTGCTTGGGAATTGGACTTGTGGGGGCGTATTGGTGCGCAAACAGAAAAAGCACAAGCGGCTGTTGAGCGCACCCAAGCAGAATTGCACGCAGCTCAAGTTAGCTTAGTGGCTCAGGTTGTACAGGCATACGTCAACTTGCGCTTGGCCCAGCAGCAAGAAAACATCGCGCGAAAAATGGTCGAAATTCGTAACGAAAAATACAAGGTAGCGCAGTGGCAATATAAGGCTGGCTTGGGTACTGAGCTAAGCCAGATTGAGGCTGTTACTAAACTGCGCCAAGCCGAAGCGGCGGTTCCGCCCTACAGTAAAACCATTCGTCAATCATTGCATGAATTAAAACTGCTCAGCGGCGGCGATTTAGGCGAGCTGGCTAACCAGTTACAGCAGGCTTCAGAACTACCCACCACCAACCAAACCCCTTTAGCTGTTGCCGCAGAAATGCTGCGCCAGCGTCCCGACGTTAAGGCCAAAGAAAATGCCTTTAAAGAGCAGTATCAAGCGGTGTTCCTGGCTAAGGCCGCGCGTTATCCCAGCTTTTCCTTAACCGGCAGCTTAAACAGCAGCAATCAAAGTTTCGCTGATGTTTTTAGTGTTGATAACGTGGTTGCGCGTCTTGCCGCCAGTCTGTCTTATGTTTTGTTTGACGGTGGGGTGATGCGCCAAAACATTGCCACACAAAAACTGCAGTTAGAGCAAAGTCTTCTCACTTATCGCAGCACCTTGCTTACGGCTCAGCAGGAAGTGGAAAACGCACTAACCAGCTTAGACACAGTGCAGCGTCAGCGTGAGTCTTTTCAGCAGGCGTTAGAAGCGGCCGAGTTGGGGTATCAGGTTGCCAATATGCAGTTTAAAGCTGGCTTGGTAGGCGAAGAAGACATGCTCGACAGCCAACAGGCCCTGCTCAACAATCAAAACTCGTTGTTAAGCAATCAGGCCAGCTTATTAACAAGCTGGGTACAACTTTATCGCAGTCTGGGGGGCGGGTGGTCTGATGCCAACGACAACCAAGTTGCCATGACGAATACCGAGGTTCAAGGTGAATAACGAACAACAAAATCAAGCCAAACAGCTTGGCTTAGTGCATAACGAAGCGCGCTCAAAACGGTTGGTATGGGGTATTGGCACCGCCATTGTGTTGCTGATTGGAGTGTTGGGTTGGAACCTTATGCAAGACAAAGAGCCACCCATGATTTATAAAACCGCTCCGGTGCAACGTGGTGATATTGCACTTACCGTTACGGCCACTGGCAACATCACACCCAAAGATCAGGTAGAGGTGTCATCGGAATTGTCTGGCATAGTTAAAGAGGTTTTTGTCGATTACAACGACAAAGTTAAAGCGGGGCAAAAACTGGCTCAGCTTGATACCAGTAAAGTCAGCGCCACAGTGACTCAGCGCCAAAGTGTGCTGCGTTCGGCTCAGGCGCAAGTAAAAACCGCAGAAGCTAACCTTGAAGAAGCTAACCTAAATTTGGCTTATAACCAAAGCGTTTGGGATGCCAGCGAAGGCCGCCAGCCCTCGCAGCAGGTAATGAACAGCGCCCGCATTGCTGTAAGCAAGGCTAAAGCCAGCCTTGAACAGGCCAAAGCCAGTGTGGAAAACGCCAAGGCCGAATTAGCCTATGCTGAATCCGATTTAGCCAAAAGCACCATTGTTTCGCCTATTGATGGTGTAGTGCTAAGCCGTAATGTTGAGCCAGGCCAAACGGTGGCATCGTCTTTTTCTGCGCCTACTTTGTTTGTTATTGCCCGCGACTTAAAAGCCATGGAGCTGGTGGTTGCCATCGACGAGGCCGACATTGGCGTCATTGAATTAGGGCAAAAAGCCAAGTTCACGGTCGATGCTTACCGTGGTCACCAATTTAATGGCGAAATTACCCAAATTCGTTTAATGAATTCAGCCGCTTCGGGTGCCACTTCAAGCGTGGTGTCTTACAACACTGTGTTAACCGTGGATAACGAAGAACAATTATTGCTTCCAGGCATGACCGCCGTGAGCAACATTGCTGTGCGTACGGCTCAAAATGCTTTAGTTATTGAAAACGCGGCGCTGCGTTATCAGCCTGAAGTGCAAACCAATACCGCTCAAGCCTCGCGCGGAGTTTCTGGGGTGCTTATGCCACGTTTTAACCGTGGTGGTGGGCAGAAAAAAGCTGGAGTTGAAAATGCTGTACGCGACTTAGTGCAAGTGCGCGATGCCACGGTTTGGGTGCTTGATGGCAAACAAGCTAGGGCCGTCGATATTAAAATTGGCATCACTAACGGCACTCACACCCAGGTGGTCAGTGGCGAATTAAAAGAAGGCGATCTGGTGATTAGTGATGCCGTGAAGGTAATCAAATGAGTGCTCTGATTGAGTTTAGAGAAGTCACTAAAACCTATGGCCAAGGCAATGCCGCGTTTCAAGCGCTGAAAGGCGTAAATTTTGCCATTCAGCCTAAGCAGTTTGTATCGTTAATGGGGCCAAGTGGCTCTGGTAAGTCAACGGTGATGAACATTATTGGCTGCCTTGATGTGTTAACCACAGGGGAATATTACTTTCAGGGCGTGCCAGTCTCCCAACTCGACCGCCACCAACGCGCTTTATTGCGCCGCCTGCATATTGGCTTTGTGTTTCAAGGCTTTAACTTGCTGGCGCGCACCAGTGCTTTGGAAAACGTCGAACTGCCTTTGGTGTATCGCGGTATGGGGAAAAAAGAGCGTCATAAATTGGCCATGGAAGCCTTAGAAATTGTAGGTCTAGACCGCTGGGCTAATCATGGCCCAGAAGAGCTATCTGGCGGGCAGCAACAACGTGTTGCCATTGCCCGCGCGCTGGCAACTAAACCTGCTATTTTGCTGGCCGACGAACCCACAGGCAATCTAGACACCCAGCGCAGCCACGAAATTATGCAAATATTGTCGCGTTTAAATAAAGAGCAAGAGCTGACAATCCTAATGGTGACGCACGAGCCAGAAATGGCCGAATACGGCAACCGCACTTTGCATTTTGTTGATGGTAAGGTGGATACCGACAAGCTGCATCCGTCGCTGGAGGTGCCCCATGTTTAGTTTAATGTTTGGCAACGCCTTCAAGCTGGCACTGCAAGAAATTCGCCGTAACTTACTGCGCTCTTTTTTAACGACGCTGGGCATTATTATTGGCGTAGCTGCGGTGATTACTATGGTTACGCTTGGGCGCGGAGCAACTGCGCAAGTGCAGGAACAAGTCTCCAGTCTTGGTAGTAACCTGCTCATGATTAACCGTGGTCAAGGCTTTGGTCATGGCCGTGACCGTCAAAGTGCTCCGGCCTTTGTATTAGAAGACAGCGAAGCGGTGCGCATTGAAATTGCGGCAATTAAAGCGCTATCGCCGCTAAGCACCAGCCAAGCCACAGTAGTTTATGGCAACAACAACTGGAGCAGCACCATTCGCGGCAGCAACAACGAATACTTTACGGCAGGAAATTGGACGCTGGATAAAGGCCGATTTTTCTCTGAAGAAGAGCAAGAGCTAAGCGGTGCGGTTTGTGTAGTTGGCCAAACCATTATCCGCGAGCTAATTAAAGACAACCCTATTGGCGAAACCCTACGTTTAGGGCGTTTTACTTGCACCGTGATAGGCACTTTAAAGGCTAAAGGCCTAACCAGTTTTGGCCAAGATCAGGATGATACCGTGATTCTGCCCTTTGAAACCTTTGCCCAGCGCATTGCTGGCAACCGTGATGTGCAGCAAATTTATGTGTCTCTGGAAGACGGTGTAGACGCAGAGCATGTGAAAAAACGCTTAACTGAGCTGTTTAAACTGCGTCGCCATATTGGTCCTCACCAAGCGCTTAACTTTAATATCATGGACACCACTGAATTGGCTGACACCCTTACCAGCACCACGCGCATCATGACTAGCCTGCTTGGTGCCGTGGCCGGGGTGAGCTTGTTGGTGGGAGGCATAGGCATTATGAATATCATGCTAGTGTCGGTGACTGAACGCACCCGCGAAATTGGTATTCGTTTGGCGATTGGCGCCTTAGAAAAAGAAGTGCTGTGGCAGTTTTTGGTGGAATCGGTGGTGCTGTCTTCCCTTGGCGGTATTTTAGGCATTCTGCTGGCGCTGGTACTGTCGATAGGATTGTCCTTCTTAATGGGCATTCCTTATTTGTTTGACCCAGTGATTACCTTGGTTGCCTTTATCTTTTCGGCCATGGTGGGTGTGGTGTTTGGCTATTTCCCAGCCCGCCGTGCTGCCCAGCTTAACCCCATAGACGCATTAAGAAGTTTATAAGCCAGCAACAAAAAAGGGCGCTTAAATAAGCGCCCTGTTACCATAAGCTGGCGGTTAAATCTCGCCTTTTTCATAGCGCTGGAACATGGTTTCTAACGATACAGGAGTAATTTTAGAAGCATTGCCAGCCGTACCGAAGGCTTCATAGCGCGCGATACAAACTTCCATCATGCCGCTGATTGACGCTTGTAAGTATTTACGCGGATCAAACTCAGCCGGATGCTGTGCTAAGAAACGACGAATTGCCCCAGTTGAAGCTAAGCGTAGGTCGGTATCAATGTTGACTTTGCGCACGCCGTGCTTAATGCCTTCAACAATTTGCTCTACCGGCACGCCGTAGGTTTCAGGAATTTCACCACCGAATTCATTGATGATGGCCAACCATTCTTGTGGCACAGAAGACGATCCGTGCATAACCAAGTGGGTGTTGGGGATGCGAGCATGAATTTCTTTAATGCGTGCAATAGATAAGGTATCCCCCGTTGGTGGCTTGCTGAATTTGTAGGCACCATGAGACGTACCACAAGCGATAGCCAGAGCATCCACTCCTGTTTTGGCAACGAAGTCGGCGGCTTCTTCTGGGTCGGTCAGCATTTGCTCGTGGGTGAGTTTGCCTTCCGCGCCAATGCCGTCTTCTTCTCCGGCTGTGCCAGTTTCAAGCGAGCCAAGCACGCCCAATTCGCCTTCAACTGAAACGCCACAGGCGTGTGCCATTTCAACTGTACGGCGAGTGACATCAATGTTGTATTCGTAGCTGGTTGGTGTTTTGCCATCTGTGCCTAAAGAACCGTCCATCATGACTGAGCTAAAACCCAGTTGAATAGAACGCTGGCACACAGCAGGAGAGGTGCCGTGGTCTTGGTGCATGCACACAGGAATATGAGGAAACTCTTCAATGGCGGCTAAAATCATGTGGCGCAAGAAAGGAGCACCAGCGTATTTGCGTGCACCAGCCGAAGCCTGAACAATGACCGGAGAGTTGGTTTTATCTGCTGCCATCATAATGGCACGCATTTGTTCTAAGTTATTTACGTTAAACGCTGGAACGCCATAGTTATACTCAGCCGCGTGGTCGAGTAACTGGCGCATGCTAATAAGAGCCATACATACACCCTAATAGTGAAGGAAAATTGGCGCTTATTCTAACGGCTTGAGGCGCAGATAGAAAGGTTGGGTTTGCTTTAGCCTGCTAAGGTAAAGGCGCTTAGGCTGACCGCCGTGGCTAGGTTTAACGATTCAATTTGGCCGCTGCCTTGAATCGTAAATGCCGTGGCTTGGCTTTGCTTTAAGTGCTGTTGTGGCACGCCTCTGGCTTCGTTGCCAAAGAGATAGGCATCGAATTGCTTAAAACTGGCATCGCGGATGCTGCACCCTTGCATATCCAAGTAGGCAAGGCGTGGGTAACGCTGTTGTAGCTGCTCGAAGCTTAACCCTTGTTCAAAAGGCACATGGAAAATAGCGCCCATGCTGGAGCGAATCACCTTAGGATTATAAACATCCACGCTATTCGGGCTTAGCAGTAAACGAAAACCACCAAACCAAGCTAGGCTGCGCAAAATGGTGCCAAGATTGCCGGGGTCTTGAATTTCATGCAAATACACGGCGCGCTCGTCGCTGGCTGCGGCCTTGGTCTGGGCGAAGGGGACTACCGCCAAAAGCCCCTGTGGGCTTTTGGTATCGCTGATTTGGCTCATGGCTTTATGGCCAATTACGGTTGTGCGTAGATGGTGGTGGTTATACTGGTTTACCCAGTCTTGGTGCTGTTCGGTGATAAACAGTTGGCTGTGTTTTAAATAGGGCTGGCTCTGAGCTGCTTTAAACAGCTCCAACAATAAATGCTCGCCTTCTAGTAAGTAATGTTGTTGTTCTTCGCGGTATTTTTTTTGCGTAAGCTTTTTAACGTCGTCGATATTCATGGGCACAGCTTTTTAGAAATAGGCCCGCATTCTGCCACGTCTTAACGGAATTTTCGCGCATGAAGGTAAAGCAGGGCGGTTTCGCCCTGCGTTGGTGGCTTATTTACCTGTGAGTAGCTTGGGGTTCATTAATTTTTCCAGCTCGGCTTTCGGTAGCTCGGTTTTCTCTAGAGCAACATCCAACACTGGACGGCCTTCTTTGTAGGCTTGTTTGGCAATTTCGGCGGCTTTTAAATAGCCAATCACAGGGTTCAGTGCCGTAACCAAAATAGGGTTGCGCGCTAAGGCTTCGTTCAATTTTACCTCGTTGACTTTAAAACCGCTGATGGCTTTGTCGGCCAGCAGGCGTGTTACGTTGCTTAGCAGGCTTAAGCTTTCGCAAAGGTTACGCGCAATCAGCGGCAGCATAACGTTCAATTCGAAATTGCCTGATAGCCCGCCTAAGCTAATGGCCGCATCATTGCCAATAACTTGCGCGCTCACCATCACCACCGCTTCTGGGATAACTGGGTTAACCTTGCCTGGCATAATGGAAGAACCGGGTTGCAGCGCAGGCAGCTCAATTTCTCCTAACCCCGCCAAGGGGCCTGAATTCATCCAACGTAAGTCGTTGGCTATTTTCATTAAAGATACGGCCAAGGTTTTTAAGGCGCCAGAAAGCGCAACGGCCGTGTCTTGGCTGGAGATTGCCGTGAATAAATTTTTTGCCGGAGTAAAGCTAAGGCCAGTCAGTGCGCTTAAGTGCGTGCAAAAATGCGCCGAAAATTCAGGATGGGCGTTCACTCCGGTGCCAACAGCAGTGCCACCCTGTGCTAAAGATTGAATGGCTGGCTGTAAATTTTTTAGGTGGGCTATGTTTTGGGCAATTTGTTCGGCCCAGGCGTTAAGGCTTTGCTCCATGCGTACTGGCATGGCGTCCATTAAATGAGTGCGGCCAGTTTTAACATAGTCGTGCAGGCTGGTGGCTTTGGTGCGAATGGTTTTTTCTAAATGCTCAAGTGCAGGCAACAGCTCGTTATGCAGAAGCAGTGCAGCACTAACGTGAATGCAAGAAGGAATAGTGTCGTTGCTGCTTTGCCCACAGTTTACGTGGTCGTTGGCACTGACTTTATCACCGGTTATTGCACTTGCTAAATGCGCCAATACTTCGTTGGCGTTCATATTGGTGCTGGTGCCAGAACCTGTTTGAAATACATCTATGGGAAAGTGCGGCATAACATCTTGCTGCAACAAATTTTGTGCCGCTTGCACTATGGCTTTGGCAATGGTGTCGTCTAGCTCGCCAAGCTCTTGGTTGGCTTGAGCTGCTGCAATCTTAATTTTAATGAGAGCTTGAATAAAAGGCTGCGGTAGGGGCTGGTGGCTAATTGGAAAGTTGTTGATTGCACGCTGAGTTTGCGCGCCATAAAGTGCGTCGGCTGGTACTTGTAGCTCGCCCATGCTGTCGCGTTCAGTTCTAAATGACGCCATAACCATCCCCTTATTCAATAAAATCCATACTTGAGTTGTTTAGTCGGTTATTACCATAGCACCAAATCTAGGCTAAGCGTAGGCAAGATTGTACTGGCTTAGTGCGGTGCGTACTTTTGCAGCTTACGTTGCAGAGTGCGGCGGTGCATGTTGAGAATGC
>JBASZG010000132.1:0-3754 GCA_049277875.1 Venatoribacter sp. | reverse complement strand
CGCTTGAGGCAGAGCTAAAAGTAGAATCGTCTTACAGCGTGGGCAAGTCGCAGTCTATTACCACCAGCCCAAAGTATTTGGCTCGTATCGAGGCGGTTAACTTTGCTTTGGATAACGACGACGGTGCCAAAATTCGCTATTACAGCGAAGCCGACATTATTTTGGTGGGAGTGTCGCGCAGCGGTAAAACGCCCACTTGCCTGTACTTAGCCATGCAGTTTGGCATTAAGGCCGCCAACTACCCGCTTACCGAAGAAGACATTGAAGAGCTAAGACTGCCTAATTCGTTAGAACCACACCGCGAGAAGCTTTACGGCTTAACCATCGACCCTGACCGCTTATCGGCCATACGCACCGAACGCCGTGCCAACAGCCGCTACGCTTCGTTAAAACAGTGCTATCACGAGGTAGACGAAGTTGAAATGCTGTATGAGCGTGAGAATATTCCTTTTTTAAGCACAACCGACCGCTCTATTGAAGAAATATCCACACGCATACTGGAAGAAACCGGCCTAAAACGCCGGTTTTAACACTAAGGGGCGTAGATATAAAAAACGTATTCTGCGCCTATTTTTTCGGCCTCTTTGGGGGTTTTAAACTGGCGCTTTTTCGCTTCGGCAGGAATATTACGAAAAGACGAAGGGCAATCGGTAATCACTTTCAGTAGCTCACCGGTTTTCATGCTTTCTAGGGTTTCTAGGGTGTGCATCAAGGGATATGGGCACGACTCACCGCGTAAGTCTATTTCCAAATCGGGGGCAAGCACGGCCGTTTCAGTGGTCATAGCAATTCCTCTTTAAGAATATTTTGCTTCTTTTAGGCGTGGCAAAAAGTACAACACCGCCAAGAAAATAAGAGTAGCCGCCAAGGCTAAAATAGGGGTGGTTAGGTTAAGTAAGTTAATTCGCTCGCCTTGCGCCAAAAGCGCGGCCAGATGCCAGTGGTCCCAGCCGTAGGCCAACACTGTGGCACCAATGATGTTGCCAATAAAGGCAACTAAATACACCACCTGACCTTCCATCATTCGGTACATCATGCCAGTTTCACAAGCACTGGCGAGAACAATGCCTAAGCCAAACAGCACGCCCCCCACCACAGTGCTAAGCGCGCTGATTTGGGTAATGGGTGTGGCTCCAGTTTGAGTAATAAAAATAAGTGTCATAACAGAGCTAAGCGCCATACCAGCGACAATGGCTTTGCTCATGCCGCTAGAGTTAAACAGCCATAAATCGCGCAAAGCCGAGGTAAAGCAGATTTGCCCACGCTCAAGCAAAATGCCAAAAATCAAACCAAAGGTAACTCCAAGCGCTAACTTGGTTTGACCAGTTACCAAGTAATAGGCAATTAATCCCAATGCTGCTAAAAATAGCACCACAGCCACAGGGCGCTGCCAGCCTAAGCGGGATTTAGCCACGGTTTGGGCACTGGGTTTACGCGCCTGAACTTTACCCTTCCACCAAGGTTTTCGAATAATTTTGGCACCTAAAAAGCTGCCTATTACCGTGGTAACAATGAAGATCCATGAATGCAAAGAGAACTGAGGAACCCCAGTAAAAAATGCGGCAAGGTTGCAGCCCATTGCCATGCGCGCTCCAAAACCTGCAATAACGCCACCTAACAAAGCCTGCCACAAACGGCGGTTGTGCATTGGCATACGCAGCTTAAAACTTTGATTCAGCAGCACCATCAATAAAGAGCCAGCCAGCATCCCCCACACGATCCAGCCATCGGGGCGTTCAAAGCTAGAGCCTTGCACCTTAACCAAATCGAAATAGGCCCAGCCTTCGGTGCTGATATGAAAAAAGTGCAAAACATGCGCACCTAAGCGCGTAAATTCACCGGTTACCGCCCACACCATGCCGGTGAGACCAAAATACAATGCACTAAAAAAACCCGCCAACAGCAACGCCACCATTGGCGACCAATAGCGATTAAGAATAGATTGAAACATGATGTGCCTTAAGTTCGGTTTGAAAAACCCTTCGGTCTTAAAGGCTGAAGAGAAAAGAGGTGGCGATTTTAAAAAATGACGATAGCGAGTGCAATAAGAGATTGGCGGTGAGGGAGGGATTCGAACCCTCGATAAGTGTTACCCTATACACGCTTTCCAGGCGTGCTCCTTCAGCCACTCGGACACCTCACCAATGGGCGCGCACTATACGCAGAAAAGGCTTTAGCGTCAACGCCTTAGCCTTGCCATTGGGTTAGGTAATCGGCGGGGTTTTGCTCAGGAATGGCCTTCACCGTACCGCGTTGACCAACGTACACAAAACCGACTATTTGCTCGTTGCTTTTAAGCCCTAATTTTTCGGCCACTTTGCGGTTGTAGGCTACATCGCCAGTGCGCCAAATCGCGCCTAAACCCAACGCCCAAGCGGCATTGATAATGTTTTGGGTGCTGGCTGCAGTAGAAAGGTGTTGTTCTAGCACTGGAATGCGTGGGTGCTCGTGGCTAGAGAGCACGCTCACGATAATAAGCGGCGCACGCAGCGGTGCGTTTAATAGCTTTTGTTGTTTTTCTTCGGGCAGGTTTTGCCAATCGTCGGTGCTTTCTAAAAACACTTTGCCTAGTGCCGCACGCGCATCGCCACTCACGCTAATAAAACGGCTTGGGCGCAGCCAGCCGTGGTCGGCTGCGCGCAGTGCCGCTTGAATCATAATGTCGATATGTTCTTGGGCTACGCTGTCGCCACTAAGCTGTGGCACAGAGATGCGTTGAGTAAGAGCTTCGATAGCGTCCATAAAGATTCCTTAATTATTGGCGAACAAGAATAAAGTTACTGGCTTGAAAGTTAGGGTTGCTGCTGCGAAATGGATTGATATCCAAGCCACCACGGCGCAGGTAACGAGCGTAAACAATAAGCTCATCGGGTTTACAGTAGCGGCTAATATCGTGAAAGCATTGCTCGGCGCATTGTTCGTGAAAGCCTTGGTGCTGACGTAGCGATACCACATAGGCCAAAAGTGAGGCTTCGTCTATTTGCTGGCCTTGGTAGTAAATATACAAAGAACCCCAGTCGGGTTGGCCAGTGACTGGGCAGTTGGATTTAAGCAAATGGCTTACAAGCCAACCTTGCCACTGCCCTTCGGCATTTTTAAGCAAGCTGGCGTTGGGCTGGTATTGGTTAATTTCTATGTCTAAATCGTCGATGCACTTGGCCTCAGGCACAGCAGGAAAGGCCGCGTCTAGCGGGTGGAAAATCACTTCAACCTCAGCTTTGGCAATGTTGGATAGGTCTTGCTGCATCCGCGCACACACTTCTTCGGCACTACCAAAGCGGCTTTGATTGAATGAATTTAAATAAAGCTTGAACGATTTCGACTCAATCAAAAACTCGCTACTGGCTGGAACACGAAACTCGACCATGCAGACTATGGGTTTGCCCTTGCTGTTAAGCCAAGATATTTCGTAGCCATTCCAAATATCCACTCCATAAACAGTAACTGAATGGCGGTCTTGGCCTAGCTCTTGCCAGCTTTCGTTGCGCGAAATAGGAAAAAGCAAAGAGGCATCGTATTGCTCTGGGTAGTCGGATTTTTTACCTAAAGGGTTTTGTTCGCTGCTTACTGAAGTCATGGTTCGTTTTACCTTATTTACGCAAACCTACGCCGCGCTGTAATAGCCAATAGCCCCAACCGCCTAGCAGCAGGGTAAACACCAGCAGCATCAGCAAGGCGTAATACACATTAATATCGCTGATACCCAAAATGCCATAACGGAAGGCGTTTACCATATACAAGATGGGGTTAAGCA
>JBASZG010000131.1:0-2004 GCA_049277875.1 Venatoribacter sp. | reverse complement strand
GTGGTAATGTGAATTTGCTGATACAGCTCGCGCTGCTGGTGCTTCATGCCGCCTAAGCGCTGGCTGTTTACCTGCTCGGTGTTGTGGTTAAAGTTGGTGATTAAATCCAATATCGGAAACTCAAACTGGCTAAGGGGCTGGTTTATATCCACTGTGGTGGTGCTGCCGCTGGTGGCATCAATCAGCACTAAGGTCATGCCTTTAAGTTTGTTGTTTTTGCCAATTTGATTGTCTTTAAGCCATTGTATTGCCCAACGCGCCGATTGCCCCTGTGCCACCAAAACCGTGTTTAGCTGGCCCTTTGCGGTTAAATAGTCAAACCCTGCCGAAATTCGCGCAAGCATGTCTTGGCGGTATTGGGCGTTGGCATCCACAACTTCGCTATCGTCATTGGCTATGGTGGGTTCTGGCTTGGCCAAGTCGGGTAAGCGCTCTAGGCGTGGCAAGGCCGGCTCTGCTTTGTCTGGGCTGGTTTGTTCTGCGCTGGTTTGTTCTGCGCTGGTGGCTGGCCCTGTGCTATTTTCTTTCGTCTGCTCGGTTGTAGCTTGAGGGACGGTGTCGAGCGGCTCTGCGTTTGGCTCTTGGCTGGCTGGCTCCTCGTTGGTTGGTTCTTGAGACTGAATTCGGCCTTGGCTGGTACTTACAAAAGGGGCATCGGGCAAGTTAATACTTAGAGTGGTCCAGCCGTCGAGCGGCAAGCTGTCGCGCAGTGGGGCGGTAATATCTGGCCAGTGACCGTGCTCGGCAAGGTCGGGCAAAATTAATACGGCTCCTTGCGCGCTGCCTTTTTGCTCGGCAATCAAAAAGCCGCTAAAGCTTTGCTCTAACGCTGTTAGCTGCAGTATTTCATGGCCTCGTTGTTGCTGAATTAAGTAGGCCGCCATGTCTTGCGCGCGCGCCTCATCCAGCGCTGGCAGCGTGCGCTCAAGCCATTGCGACTGCGCCAGGCTGCACGAAACCCAGCTAAAAAACAGGCTAAACACCAAGAGTATTGTTTTCATAAAAGACAGCATTGACCTTAAACAGCAGAAGCGTGCCATAGCAACTGCAAAAACTATTCCTAAAGCGTACAATGCCCACAATTTTAGTCTGAATTGAATGCTATGAAAGAATTTCTTATTGCTCCGTCTATTTTGTCGGCCGACTTTGCGCGTTTGGGTGAAGAAGTTGAAAACGTATTGGCCGCAGGTGCCGATGTGGTTCACTTTGACGTCATGGATAACCACTATGTGCCTAATCTAACGATAGGCCCCATGGTGTGCAAAGCCTTGCGTAACTATGGCATCACCGCCCCGATAGACGCTCACTTAATGGTAAAGCCAGTTGATAAGCTGATTGGCGACTTTGCCGAAGCCGGTGCCAGCATTATTACCTTTCACCCAGAAGCCTCAGAGCACATAGACCGTAGCCTGCAGCTCATTAAATCCTTTGGTTGCCAAGCTGGTTTGGTGTTTAACCCAGCTACGCCACTGCACTATTTAGACTATGTAATGGATAAACTCGACGTTATTTTGCTGATGTCGGTTAACCCTGGTTTTGGTGGTCAATCCTTTATTCCTAGCACTTTAAACAAGCTTAAAGAAGTGCGCGCTAAAATTGATGCCTCTGGTTTACCCATTCGTCTAGAAATTGATGGCGGTGTAAAAATCTCGAATATTCGTGAAATAGCCGAAGCCGGTGCTGATATGTTTGTGGCTGGCTCAGCCATTTTTAATGCACCTAATTACCAGCAGGTTATTAACGAAATGCGAGCTGAATTGGCGCAGGCACGATAATGATTAGCCCCGCACCTAAGTTATTTTTGCTCGATTTAGACGGCACTCTGGTTAACTCCATCCCCGACTTAGCCAGCGCCGCGAACGCCATGCTGCAAGCCTTAGGCCATGCTCAGGTGAGTGTGAATGAGGTAGAAAACTGGGTAGGCAATGGCATCGACTTATTAGTGCGCCGCGCTCTTGCTTATGGCGATGAAGACAAAGCGCTGGCCATTAGCCAAGATAACTT
>JBASZG010000130.1:0-1809 GCA_049277875.1 Venatoribacter sp. | reverse complement strand
GTGCGAAAACACTAAGCCCTTTTCGTTTAAGCGCTTTAAGAGTTAGTTCTTTGAGCTTCTTTAAAAGCAGCTTTTTCAGCGCGACGCTGGGCAATAATTTCTTGCAGATCGTCGCCTATGTGCACTTCGCCACGTTCTTTCGCCAGCTGTATTTGGCGTTCGCGTTCGCGGAAGCGTTCACGTTGTTCTGCGGTGTATTCATCAATGCAGTGATGGCAGCTAATGCCTTGTTCGTATTCGCTGCGCAGTTTGTCGGCTTCGGTAATCGGGCGGCGGCAAGCGTGGCAGGCGTCGTATTGGCCTTTTTCCAGTGCATGATTGACGGTTATGCGGTTATCAAAGACAAAGCATTCGCCTTGCCACAGAGTTTGTTCTTCGGGCACTTCTTCTAAATACTTTAAAATGCCGCCTTCAAGGTGATACACCTCTTCAAAGCCTTGTTCTTTTAAGTAAGCGGTGGATTTTTCACAGCGAATGCCACCCGTGCAGAACATGGCGACTTTTTTATGTTTGGTGGGGTCTAGGTTTTCTTTAACGTAAGCGGGCAGCTCACGGAAGGTTTTGGTGTTAGGGTTGAGCGCGCCTTTAAAGGTGCCTACTTTGTATTCGTAATCGTTGCGGGTGTCTACCAATACTACGTCGTCGCGGCTGATTAGGGCGTTCCAGTCTTGAGGCTTAACGTAGGTGCCAACAATGTGCTTAGGGTCGATACCATTTACGCCCATAGTCACGATTTCTTTTTTCAGTTTTACCTTGGTGCGATAGAAGGGGTTGGTTTCTTCAAAGGATTCTTTAGAGACAATACCCGCAATGCGTGGGTCGGCGTTAAGCCAAGCTAATACGCCATCAATGCCTTCACGAGTGCCTGCAATGGTGCCGTTAATGCCTTCTTTGGCCAAAAGTAACGTGCCTTTTACTTCAAGGCGGGCCATTTCATTAAATAGCGGCTCGCGCAATTCTTTAAAATTATCGAGCGTTACAAACTTATATAAAGCGCACACCACAATAGGCGCGTTGGTAGGTTGGGTCATTTTTTTCCTCGCTGGCCGAAACGTAAAATCGGTGCAAATAAAAAGGGTTATACCGAAATGGGTAGGCGCGGATTATAAAGAAAAAAGACCGAGTAATACAGTAGGATTTATTGGCTTAGTGCTTATCAAGCTAAATGGATAGATGGCGAAAGAAAGCCATTAGCTGCTATGGTATTTTCAACTTACCTAGGAGAAGTTTTTTATGTCTGAGCTGATTTCTAACGAAGAATGGCAAAGCCTGCCTCAAGAAGCCCAGCGCGAGGTTAAAAACTTTTTTCTTTTTATCAAAGAAAAGTACGCTAGAAAAAATAAACTTGATGAAGCAACACTATTAAGTGAGGAAGCGTTGGTAAAAGATTGGCTTAAGGGAGAAGAGGAAAAAGCATGGGCCAAGTTTCAGTAGCTGAAAGCAAGCTATGCACGTCCAAGTGAGCTGTTTACGGCTAATATCTCTATAGTTCATTCAAATGTGGCAAGCTTAAAAAACTTAATTCATCAAAGCGTAGTGCTGAAAATAATTAAGCTAATTAGCTAATCTTGCCCGTCACCCGAATACGTTTGCTGCCCGCTTCAACAGGTGCTTTGTTACCTTCGGCACGGTCTTTTAACCAAGTGTCTATTTGGTTTTTAAGGGCGATAAGCAAGCCAGTAGCCATAAATGCGCCTGGTGGCAGTATCGCAAAGAGAAAGTTAGGGTATTCGCGCACTACGTCTATTTTCCAGTTGGCGGCCATGCTGCCAAACAGCAAATCCATGTTGGCAAAGAGCACGCCTTGAC
>JBASZG010000129.1:0-1503 GCA_049277875.1 Venatoribacter sp. | reverse complement strand
AGTAGCTCGTAATCGTAGGCGTCGTGGTCGGTGGCGAGCACTAGGGCGTCGTAGCTGGCGATGTTGGCGGCGGTAAGTTCTACCGAGGTTAAATCAAAATGGTAGTCGCGCTTTTGTGGGAAGCTGGCTAGGTATGGGTCGCTGTAGCTGATGTGTGCGCCTTTGTTTTGTAGCAGTTCCATAATTTCGATGGCGGGTGATTCGCGGCTGTCGTCGATGTTCTTTTTGTAGCCAAGGCCGAGCACCAGTATGCGGCTGCCTTTGATGGATTTTTCGTGCTCGTTAAGGGCTTCGGCTATTTTGTGCATTACCCATTCGGGCATGGCGCGGTTTATTTCGCCAGCCAGTTCAATAAAGCGGGTGTTGATGCCGTATTCACGGGCTTTCCAAGTGAGGTAAAACGGGTCGATAGGAATGCAGTGGCCGCCAAGGCCGGGGCCGGGTTTGTAGGGTACAAAGCCGAAAGGTTTGGTGGCGGCGGCGTTTATCACTTCGTGAATGTTGATGCCCATTTTGTCGGCCACAATTTTCATTTCATTGACTAGGCCGATGTTCACTGCGCGGTGAATGTTTTCCAGCAGTTTGGTCATTTCAGCGGCTTTGGTGCTGCTAACAGGTACTAGGGTTTGAATGGCTTTTTCATAAACAGCCAAGCCTAGTTTTAAGCAATTTGGAGTGATGCCGCCAATCACTTTGGGGATGCTTTGGGTGTTGTAGTGTTCGGTGCCGGGGTCTTCGCGTTCAGGCGAGAACACCAGCGCGCAGTTTTGGCCGGGAATAAAGCCGCGTTGTTGCAGCATGGGGGCTAACACTTCTTCGGTGGTGCCGGGCCAAGTGGTGCTTTCTAGGCTGAGTAGCTGGCCTTCTTTAAAATGCGGCAAGATGGCGTTTACGGTGTTTAAAATAAAGCTTAAATCGGGTTCGCGTTGTTTATTAAGCGGTGTGGGTACGCAGATAATGAGGGCGTCTACTTGGGTGGTTTGGGCAAAGTCGGTGGTGGCTATAAAGCCCTGCTGTTGTGCGGTTTGTATTTGCGCTGGGGTGATGCGCTCGATATAGCTTTGGCCTTGATTAAGTTTGGTTACTTTGTTGGGGTCGATGTCAAAGCCAATCACTTTAACGCCTACTTCGCTAAAACGCAGCGCCAGCGGCAAACCAACGTAGCCAAGGCCGTAGATGCCGATGGTGGCAGTGTTGGTGTGAATGCGATTTTGGAGTTGTTGCAGTGCGGTCATGGCTTGCATCCTTGTAGTGAGAGCGCATTTTGCCATGTTTATCGGATTTTCTATAGATTCAGCACGCAAAATTAACGATGTCTTATAAGGCTGGGCCGCGGGGAGTTGTTCTGCGGAGCGTAGGGGCGGTTTGTAAGCGACCGTTAGATTTTGCGGCGTACATGGGCGATTGCAAATCGCCCCTCCGAAATAATATCCGCCATAAAAAAACCCAGATCATTTCTGAACTGGGTGTTTTGTGGTTTGGTGCTTAATAAACCTAAGCACT
>JBASZG010000128.1:0-2289 GCA_049277875.1 Venatoribacter sp. | reverse complement strand
GCCACTGGGAAATGCTTAGCCAGCTCTGGCCACAAGGTTTTTTTGCCGCCTTCTGGGTAGTCGTAAAAACCTTTACCGGCTTTTTTGCCAATGCGGTTTAGCTCGTGCACCATTTTCTTCACTACTGTGTCGGCTGGGTGGCTCACATAGGCATCGCCCAAGTCTTTTTGGGTTTGGGTGCCAATGCGGTCCATCAATTCCATGGAAACTTCGTCGCTTAATGCCAGTGGGCCAATGGGCATACCGGTGAGTTTGGCGGCGTTTTCAATCAGGGCAGCGGATACGCCTTCTTGCAATAATGCCATGCCTTCTTGCACGTAGGTGCGGAACACGCGCGAGGTGTAGAAGCCACGGCTGTCGTTGACCACAATCGGGGTTTTCTTAATTTGCGCAGCAAAGTCGAGCGCCCAAGCTAGGGTGTGCTGGCTGGATTGCTCGCCTAGGATAATTTCCAATAAAGGCATTTTATCGACCGGTGAGAAGAAGTGCAGGCCAATAAATTGCGCTGGGCGTTTGCTGGCCTGCGCCAAGCCGGTGATTGGCAAGGTAGAAGTGTTTGAAGCAAAGATAGCGTCTTCGCCCAAAACGGCCTCGGCTTTGGCGGTAACATCGGCTTTAATGCTGCGGTCTTCAAATACGGCTTCAATCACCAGCTCACAGCCTTTAAGGTCGTTGTAATCGGTGGTGGCAAGAATACGAGACAGCACTGCGTCGGCTTTGTCTTGTTTCATTTTGCCGCGTGATACGCGTTTTTTCAGTAGGCCTTCGCTGTAGGCTTTGCCGCGTTCGGCTGATTCTTGAGTGCTGTCGAGCAGTACCACTTCGATGCCGCTCATGGCAGATGAATAAGCAATGCCTGCGCCCATCATGCCCGCACCTAAAATGCCCACTTTGGTGAAGGATTTTTTCTCAACGTCTTTGGGGCGGTTTTTCAGTTTGTTGGTGTCTTGCAAGGCCACGAAGAAGGTGCGAATCATCACCTTGGCTTGCTTAGACATTAACAGCTCAACAAAATAACGCGCTTCTACTTCCAAGGCTTTGTCGATAGGCAGTTGGCAGCCTTCGTACACGGCTTGCAAAATGCGCTGTGGCGCTAAATATAAGCCCTGAGATTTTTGTCTTAGCATGGCTTCAGCACCCATAAATACTTGGGCGACTTTGGGGCTTTGCACTTCGCCGTTAGGCAGCTTGAACTTTTTCTCGTCCCAAGGTTGAACATGGGCTTTAGGGTTGGCTTTTAGCCAGTCTTTGGCTGCTTGAACCAGCTCGTCGGCGGGCACGACTTGGTTAATTAAGCCCGCCGCTTGCGCTTCTTTCACCTTGGCTTGTTTGCCTTGCAGCAACCAAGGCAGTGAGTTTTGTACGCCAAGCATACGCGCCAAACGCTGAGTACCGCCGCCACCTGGCAGCAAACCTAGGTTTACTTCAGGGAAGCCAAACACGGCTTTGGGGTTATCGGCTGCAACACGGTAGTGACAAGCCAGCGCCATCTCCATACCACCGCCTAACGCCGTGCCATTTAGCGCAGCCACAATAGGCTTGCCGCCCTGCTCCATACGACGCATTAGGCTGTGTAGGTTTTTTAAGAAATTCATTAGGCTTTGCGCGTCTTGCTCCATGGTTTGAATTTCATGCAGGTTCGCACCCACGATAAACTCTTTCTTACCTGAGGTAAGCACAATGCCCTTTACTGCATCGTTGTTTAAAAGCTGCTCCAACTCCTGTGCATACGCCGTAACCGCCGCATTGGCCAATGAGTTGACTGGGGCGCTTTGATCGTCCCAGGTTAAAACGGCCAAGCCGTCGTTATCTATCACTGTGTTAAATACATTGCTCATTTTTTGTTCCTTGGCTGGGCGCTAAGGGCTTGGGGCTGGGCGCAGTTTTTGCGTCAAACACCTTGCGATAAACGCCAAGCAATTTTTAATTACGCGCCTAGCGCCTTGCGATAAGCGCCCAGCGAAATCAATCAAACCCGCTCAATAATGGTGGCAGTGCTCATGCCGCCGCCCACGCATAGGTTGATGAGGGCGGTGTTTTTGTCTTGGCGTTCTAGTTCGTCTAATACGGTGCCTAAAATCATGGCACCGGTGGCGCCGAGTGGGTGGCCCATGGCGATGGCGCCGCCGTTGACGTTGATTTTGCTGTGGTCGATGTTGAGTTCTTGCATAAACAGCAGTACCACCGAGGCAATCGCATTCGCAGAGCTTTTCATAGGAGAGCCCGAGCCGGTCCATGGCGCCCGGACGGAACTGCTCGACCACTATGGTATATCCCTTTTCCCTGATG
>JBASZG010000127.1:0-2544 GCA_049277875.1 Venatoribacter sp. | reverse complement strand
CTCAAGGCTATGTGCCACTGAATGAAATTGCCGATTTGGTATTAGAACCCGCCCCCAGCCAAGTCAACCGCGAAAACGGTAAGCGTTACATTACGGTTACCGCAAACGTGCGCGGCCGTAGCTTAGGCGAGTTTGTGCACGAGGTTAAACAGCGTGTTCAGGCCGAGGTGAATATCCCTGCTGGCTATTGGCTTAGCTATGGCGGCACCTTCGAGCAATTAGAAAGCGCCAGCCAGCGTTTAAGCCTAATTGTGCCCATCACTTTATTGCTGATTATTGGCCTTCTGATGCTGGCTTTTCACTCGCTTAAAGATGCGCTCATCATTTTTACTGGCGTACCTCTGGCGCTTACCGGTGGAGTGCTGATGCTATGGTTGCGCGATATGCCGCTGTCTATTTCCGCTGGCGTGGGCTTTATTGCACTGTCGGGTGTGGCCGTGTTGAACGGCCTAGTGATGCTGTCGTTTATTCGCAGTTTACGCAGCGAATTCGATTTATATCATGCCGTTATTCAAGGTGCGATTACTCGCCTGCGCCCAGTGCTAATGACCGCTTTAGTGGCAGGCTTAGGCTTTGTGCCTATGGCGCTAAACACCGGCGTTGGCGCAGAAGTGCAACGCCCACTCGCCACGGTCGTCATAGGCGGAATTATCTCCTCCACCCTACTCACCCTGCTAGTGCTGCCTGTGTTGTATTACTGGGTGCACACGAAAGAGGATTAGCTTCGCCCACTGGCGGCCACAGGCCGCCGCTACTGAAAAATTTTACATTCTGTCTGTTTTTATATTTAATATTATATATAAATAGATATACGAGGTCGCTTATGTACAGTTTAAGCCAATTAGAAAAACAACAGGTAGGGTTGCGTTTACCTCGCTACCTTGTTGAACAATTAGACGAGCTTGCGACAAGCTATTCGCTTAATCGCACCGATTTGATTTTTGAAGCCGTGCGCTCTTACATCGAGCAGCAAAAGGCTGAGCAGCTTTATGCGGAGTTTAAAAACGCGGCACAAGACATTAGTGCCATTCAAAACAACAAGGCAGTTGCCGTTAATCGTTTGGATAGTTTGATCGATGAGCTTGAATCTACTCACTCTGCCGATTTTTGATAAGCAGGCAAAACGCCTGGCGAAAAAATACAAATCATTAGCCAAAGATTTGCGTTCGTTGCACTCAACTCTTTTAGCTAACCCACAAGCAGGCGTTGAGCTAAGCCATAACTGCTACAAAATACGCCTAGCCAATTCTTCTACTCAAAGCGGCAAAAGCGGCGGCTTTCGAGTTATTTATTACTATTTAGACGCTCAGCAAAATCTTTATTTAATGACCATTTATTCAAAATCAGAGCAAAGCAACATAGAAACGTCGGTTTTGCTAGAAATCTTAAAAGAATATGGCCTTATCTAGTGTGCTACTGCGCATCTCGAACAAGCCTAACGTAATACGGCTCTTGTTTATTCTGGGTAAACACCTCGTCTTCTTTAAAATGAACGTCCCACGCATAAACTCCCATGCTTGGGATTCGGCATTCATTTTTACGTCCCTATAAATGCTCTATAAACGGTGGTTATGGATTAACAGCTCACTGCTGCGCCAGCCAGCTTCGTACCATGTCGATGTCTTCTCTGCTGGCAACAGCATTGCAATGCCCTCTTAGCTGATCCAACACCCAAACACCTCGTTGCGGCACGATTGAAAGAGTTAGGCGCTTCTGGCCTTCCACTCGATACACAAAGCATTCTCGTTCGGCCACCGCGCTATGATAGCTGCCAACGCAGTGGTGCATTTCTTGGCCTTCTTTTTGTAGTTCATCCCAGCTGCTCAGCGGAATAATTTGCGACGTGCCAGCAAGCGGTGGCGGCGGGTAGGCGCCGTACATTTTTAAAAAATCTCGCGGGGTGGTAGCCGCAGCTCGGCGGTTATATTGCGCTAGGTAATGGTCGTGCAGTTGCTCTAACTCGGTCAAGGTTTGAGTGCGTCGAACGGCTTCCTCGCTTGCACCCATGCGCAAAGTGTCGCGTAGAATTTGCTTTAAATGAACCACATCACGAATATCACTTTCAGCGTTGAGCATGGCAAACAGCCCAGGCCAGCTAAAGGGCAACCACGAGTTAACTAGCAAAAAGGTTGCTAGGCAGGGAGTTTGAATGTGACGCAACTGCTCAATCAGTTCTTGGCTGCGCAAAACGCTTTCTATATCCAGCAGGTCATAGTTATGCAAAGTGCTTAACGCCGTGCGAGCCAATATTTTCACTAAGCTCTTGGAGCTGCAAAAACCAAGACGGGCAAGAATATCCGTGCGCTTTAGCTGTACCAAGGTTAAAAAAGCAGAGGCATCCAATTGCTGCTGTACCGCGTAGCGCATCGCTAATATAAACAACAGCTTGTTACTTTGCGCCAATTCCAAGGCAGCTTGCGAGCTAAGCAAAGCTTGCAGCAGTGGGTATTCAAGGCTTGGAATAATGGCGCATATTTCTTTTATGCTGCTTGGCAAACTATTGAAAAACTGCCGCCCTAAAAGCACTTCAAGGCATACCCCTGG
>JBASZG010000126.1:0-2815 GCA_049277875.1 Venatoribacter sp. | reverse complement strand
AACTGGGCAAAATGAAATTAATTTTATGCTGGAGCAATTAAAAGAAGATGACATACGCCAATCTATGCTGGGTTTATTCGACAGCAATAGCTCAGGAAAAAACGACCAACTGCTGTTTATTAGTGATGAGCTAAAGGGCCACTTCACGGTAAAAAACGAAATTCGCAAAATATCGCTGCCCAAAGTTAACAACTCATTAAAAAGTATTGAAGGTTCCAGCGCTGGCACCCCAGCACTTAGACCCTATTACCTAGCCAGCACAGTGACGGTAAAAGAAAAGTATTACAACCATCTAACCGACACCGGCATTAAAGACGTACAAGAAATTGGTTTTTATTACCTAATTCCAACTGCTGTCGATGCTCATTAAAAGGATTGCCGCATGAAAAAACTCAGGCCACTTGTTTTTAGTTTTCTTCTTTTAAGCGTTAGTGCCAACGCCCAGGACACCGAAATTTATATGCGCACCAGCTTGCAGCCACCCAAGCCCAACGTTGTGTTTATTATCGACACCTCAACCTCTATGGAGCGCTTAGCCAAGTTTTCACTATTGCCCATTAGCATTAAGTCGCGCATTTACATGGTTAAGGAAGCCTTGAAGTCGGCCATTAATGATGCTCAAGGAATCAACATTGCGCTAATGAAGTTAAACCGCTTTGAAAACGCAAAAAGCAAATGCGAAGCGCCATCGGTGGGCTATGTTTTAGTCAATGGCTGTCACAGTGGCGGTAAGTTTATTACCCCCATGCTGGATGTTGACCTTCCTGGAAACAAGCAGCGTTTAATTAATGCCATTGACACCAAAGCAACCACGACCAAGGGACTGTCACCTCAGGTTGGTTTACGCATAGTGGCAAACTACACCCCCATAGTTGAAGCCACCCATGAAGCCATGCGCTTTTATCGTGGTGAAACCGTTAAATACGGCCTGTATCACAAAGTAAAACCCTATTTATTGGATGTTTTTGGGCTGTTTTCCATGCAAGACGAAGGTTTGCAGTTGCTAAGTGACAGCGCCACTATCGACAACACCACCCTTCCTCTTAGCATCAACAGCAAATATCAATCGCCTATTACCGATCAGTGCCAACGCAACCACATAGTGTTATTTACCGATGGTGCCTCGACCTTCGACCGCGAAAGCGACGCCGAAATTAATACCATGCTCGATAACTTAGGGCGCGCTAATTTGCCAACAGAATTGCAAACTCGCTGCCAAACTTACAACAGTTGGAACGAGTTTCAATCCAAACAAAGCTGCCTTAATGATTTAGCTTATGTGCTTTACAACACCGACAACAGCCCCCAGTTTAGTGGCAAACAACGCATTCAATTTCACGCCTTAGCGGGTTTTTTCTCAATAGACAACGTTCTAACCAGCTTCGCTGATATGGTGGATGCATTAGACATACTGGATATTGGCTTAGCTCACCCAATTTATAACGCCGCCGAAGACAGCTTTGCCGCCCATGCCAAACGTAATTTGCGCAAGGCCGCTCAGTATGGCAATGGTTTTTATGCCACCCCAAATACCTTTGAGGAAATAAAGACAGCCATTAACACCACCTTTCAAGAAATTATTGATACCTCTGCTACCTTTGCTGCACCCACTATCCCCGCCAATATTTTTGATAACATTGGCTTTTTTGATCAAGTTTATTACCCAGTGTTTAAAGCTCGTGGCAACGCTGGTTGGTCTGGTAATTTAAAACGCTATCAAATGACCGCTGCCGGTCTGCAAGATGCCAATGGCAACTTAGCTTTGGATGCTCAGGGTGATTTTAAAGACAGTACGCAAAGCTTTTGGAGCCAAGAGGTTGATGGCAAAAATGCCTTGCTTGGTGGTCTAGCCAGCCGTTTAGCCACACCTCGCCCAATCGTTAGTAATTTATCCAGCGGTGATTTAAACAACGACAGCGCCAACCAAATAACCACCTCCAACCACCTACTTACAGCCACGGCTTTGGGAGCCGAAGGCTATGACGATGACAGCCTACTAGAACTAAAAAAATGGCTGGCCGGTTACGACGTTAAAGGTGGAAATGAAAGCCAGCCGCGCTTCGAGCTAGAAGACGCCTTGCACACCACCCCAGTAATTTTGAACTATGGCAAAACCCAAGACAGCCAAGGTCATGAAATAGCCGACAGCACCATATTCTTTGGCAGCAATTCGGGCTTTTTGCATGCCTTTGATACTCATATCGACCATCCTAAAGAACGTTTTTCATTTATCCCTAAAGAGCTTTTGCCCATTGCCACCAAATACTACGAAGGCATTGGCGGTAAGCACTACGGTTTGGATGGGCCAATCAGTGTCTGGCACGACGATCAAAATCAAGACCGCATAGTGAATAACGGTGAACGCGCAATTTTGTTCGTAGGCATGCGCCGAGGCGGGCACAACTATTACGCCATTGATGTCAGCAACCGAGACAAACCAAAATTGTTATGGCAAATCAATGGTGGCACCACTGGCTATAGCCGACTGGGTCAAACTTGGTCGAAGGCGGTGGTGAGCCAAATAAAATGGCCTAACGCTCAGAGCCAAGCGGCCGCTCGTAAGGTGGTGATTTTCGCGGGTGGTTATGACGCCGCAGAAGACGACTACAACACCCGCACCAGCCATAACATGGGCAACGCCATTTACATGGTGGATGCCTTAACGGGCCAGCTTTTGTGGCGCGCCTCGAACGAAGCAACGGCTGAACTCCACTTGCCACAAATGACCAGCAGCATAGTGGGCAATGTGGCGGTGGTTGACGATAACGAAGATGGTTATGCCGATTTACTCTATTTTGCCGATTTGGGTGGGCGA
>JBASZG010000125.1:0-1604 GCA_049277875.1 Venatoribacter sp. | reverse complement strand
TGCAAAAACACCTTCCTTGGCTGTTGGCTTTTAGCCTGCCCGCCACCGCCGCTCAAGTTGAGCTAAGCAAACAAACCGTTAGCGCCGATTTTCGCCAAACCGATGTGCAGGCCTTGGCCGAATCCACTACTGTGGTGTCTAGCGAGCAAATCAGCGCCCGCAGTGCCGACCATTTAGAGCAAGTCTTAAGCTTTGCCCCCAACGTCAACTTTGCTTCTGGCAGCTCACGCGCGCGCTTCTTTCAAATTCGTGGTATTGGTGAAGAAAGCCAGTTTATCGACCCAGTAAACCCTTCTATTGGCCTAGTGGTAGACGGTATCGACATGACCGGCCTTGGCACAGGCGCGGCGTTGTTTGATGTGCAGCAGGTTGAGATTTTGCGCGGCTCGCAAGGTACACGCTTTGGCGCCAATGCGCTGGGCGGCTTAATTAACATTCAAAGTGCCGCGCCCACCGCACAGCCGTCTGGCTATGTGGCTGGCAAGCTGGGCACTTACCACAGCTATGGCTTTGGTGGTGCACTGTCTGGTGCATTAAGCAACAGCGTGCAAGGGCGTTTGGCGGCGCAACGCTACCAAAGCAACGGCTATATGCAAAACGACTTCTTAGACCGTAAAGACACCCAAAACCAAGAAGAAACCTTATTGCGTGGCAAGCTACATTGGCAGCCTAATGCGCAGTCGGAGCTAAAACTGGTGTACTTTTTTGCCAACATGGACAACGGCTACGACGCCTTCACCGTGGATAATAGCCGCCATACGCTGTCGGACCAGCCAGGCAAAGACACCCAAAAAACTCATGCGTTATCGTTAAGTTACGACACCCAACTTAACAGCGCGGTCAACCTTTTTAGCCAAGTGACTGGCAGTAACAGCAAAACGCTTTATAGCTACGACGAAGACTGGGTAAACCCTGTTTATGGCGAGCTGTGGGGTGCAGGCTTTGATGAATACGCCCGCGATTACCAACGTTTAAGCGCCGAACTGCGTTTGTTATCGGGCGAAACTGGGCGCATTTTTGCCAGCAGCACCGACTGGGTGGTTGGCACCTATTTTATGCAGCGCAACGAGAAGCTGGCGCGCGACTACTCTTGGAATGGCGGCCTTATTTATAAAAACGAACTGGACGTGAATGCACTGTCTTTTTATGGCGAACTGACCACACATTTTGGTGCAGGCACACGTTTAGTTTATGGCGCGCGCCTAGAAAACTGGCGTAATGACATTAATGAAAACCGCCATTATATGGATGCAACCAAACAAGACTTAAACGCCAGCACCGATGAATGGCTAGTTGGCGGCAAAGTCAGCCTTGAGCAAGACATTGGCCTTAACCACCTAGGCTACCTAACCTTAGCGCGTGGCTACAAAGCCGGCGGTATTAACACCGCCCCCAGCATCAGCACCGACAAACGTCAATTTAAAACCGAGTTTAATAACAGCGTTGAAACTGGGCTTAAATCCTTGTGGTTAGACGATGCACTCTCTACCCGCATAGCCGCGTTTTACATCGACCGACAAAAGCAGCAAGTAAAAAGCTCTTATCCCATTCCTAATAGGTGCTGTTCGGATTCTATCGTGTTTCCCTATTAACCTTAGCAATAC
>JBASZG010000124.1:0-3764 GCA_049277875.1 Venatoribacter sp. | reverse complement strand
GCGCAGACATGGTGCTGGGCAACGCTCAACACCTTGGCGTACCAATGGGATTTGGCGGCCCACACGCGGCCTTCTTTGCCACTCGTGATGCCTACAAACGTTCAATGCCGGGCCGTATTATTGGCGTGTCGATCGACGCGCAGGGCAAACCCGCACTGCGTATGGCACTGCAAACCCGCGAACAACACATTCGCCGCGAAAAAGCCAACTCTAACATCTGTACCGCGCAGGTGCTGCTGGCTAACCTCAGCTCTTTTTATGCGGTGTACCACGGCCCACAAGGGCTAAAAACCATCGCCAGCCGCATTGCACGCTTAACCGATATTTTGGCTCTTGGCTTAAAAGAAAAAGGCGTAGAGCTGATAAACAACACTTGGTTTGACACCCTTACCTTTAAGGTTGCTCACCGCGCTGACGTACTCGCCCGCGCCCAAACCGCCAAGCTGAACCTGCGTGATGACCGCGCCTTAGGCTTAGGCACAGACAGCCTTGGCGTCACCTTAAGCGAAAAAACTTCTGCCGCCGACGTTAACGAGTTGTTTGACATTATTCTTGGCGAGCAACATGGCTTAGATGTTTACACTCTCGACGCCAAGCATTTCGCGCCCAGCGCCCAGCGCCAAGCCCTAGGTATCCCTGAAAACCTCGAACGCACCACCGCATTTTTAACGCACCCCACCTTCAACCGTTATCACACGGAACACGAAATGCTGCGTTATATGAAACGGTTAGAGTCAAAAGACTTAGCCATGAACCACAGCATGATTACGCTGGGTTCTTGCACCATGAAACTCAACGCCACCACCGAGATGATTCCTATTACTTGGCCAGAGTTTGCCAACTTGCACCCCTTTGCGCCAAAAGCGCAAACTCAAGGCTACTTGCAGCTTATTGGTGAATTAGAAGCTTATCTAAAAGACATCACTGGCTTTGATGCGATCTGTATGCAACCTAACTCTGGCGCTCAGGGTGAATACGCTGGCCTGATGGCCATCAAACGCTTCCACGAAAGCAATGGCGAAAGCCATCGTAATGTTTGTTTAATTCCTCGCTCTGCCCACGGCACCAACCCAGCCTCGGCCATTATGGCGTCGATGCGCGTGGTGGTGACCGACTGCGATGAACAAGGCAACGTCGATTTTGCCGACCTCAAAGCCAAAGCCGAAGCCGTGGCCGACCAACTAGCCTGCGTGATGATTACCTACCCATCTACTCACGGTATTTACGAACAAGGCATTAAAGAAATCTGCGAGTTAATTCACAGCTTAGGTGGCCAAGTCTATATGGACGGTGCCAACCTCAACGCACAAGTGGGTATTACCCAACCCGCCTTTATTGGTGCCGACGTATCACACATGAACCTGCACAAAACCTTCGCTATTCCTCATGGTGGTGGCGGCCCAGGCATGGGGCCAATTGGGGTAAAAGCACACTTAGCGCCCTTTATTGCCAACCACAGCGTTGCCCCCATTGAAGGCAGCTCTAAGGGAGTTGGTGCGGTTTCTTCTGCACCCTTTGGTAGTGCTTCGATTCTGCCAATCAGTTGGATGTACATTACGCTGTTGGGGCAAAATGGCTTACGTCGTGCCACCCAAAACGCATTGCTAAAAGCCAACTACTTGGCCAAACGCCTATCGGCACACTACCCTATTTTGTACTCTGGCCAGCAAGGCCGTGTGGCTCACGAATGCATTGTTGATTTGCGCCCACTGAAAGCCGCAAGCGGTATCACTGAAGTAGACATAGCCAAACGCTTAATGGACTACGGCTTCCACGCTCCGACTATGTCTTTCCCTGTGGCTGGCACCTTTATGATTGAGCCAACCGAAAGCGAAAGCCAAGCCGAAATTGACCGTTTTGCCGATGCCATGATCAGCATTAAGGCCGAAATCGACGCGGTGATTAAAGGCGAACTAGACCCAAGCAACAACCCACTAACCAACGCCCCCCACACGGCCGAAGTGGTAACAGGCGACTGGAACCGCCCTTACAGCCGCCAACAAGCCGCCTTCCCAGTGGCCAACCTTGGCGCGCATAAGTTCTGGCCGGCCGTGGGCCGAGTGGACGACGTGTATGGCGACCGCAACCTAATTTGCTCTTGCCCTTCTATCGACAACTACGAGTAACCCGCCCATTTTCACCCATGAGGCGGTTATCAACCGCTCCGTGGGTGTTGTCTACCTTGCCAAAACCAGTGTTTGGATCGCTTCGTTGTTTGTTTGGGTGTATTCGAAGCGCTTTTCAGCGTGGCTTAGTAAGGCCACTTGCTCAACCTCCACGCCAGCGCGTGACATAAAGATAACGCGGTAACTCAGCACCGCTTGAACGTATTCTCGTGTTTCTTTAAATGGAATGGTTTCTATCCATTCATCAAAAGGCACGGCGCTTTCTCTTAGCCAGCGTGAAACTCGGTGCGGGCCAGCATTGTATGCCGCAAGGGTAAGCACTGAATTACCTTGGTAGCGTTCAAGTAAGTCAGCTAGATAGTTAGTGCCAAGCAACAAATTGGTTTGCCAATCGAATAAGCTTTGCAGGCTAAAATTTTGATTTTGTCTTTTGGCTAAACTGCGCGCCGTATTGGGCATCAGCTGCATTAATCCACGCGCTCCGGCAGGCGATTGGGCATAAGGAGAGAAACTGCTTTCACGGCGCGCCACAGCCATTGCCAAGTAGGCATGGGTAGACATGGCTTGTTCAAATTCATCTTGCCAAGCTAAGGGGAAACGCCAACCAAGTTGATTCCACTGCCCGCTTTGATTGGCCGCAGTGATACTAAAGTGATGCCACTGCTGCTGTTCAGCGTAGTGAGCCAAGGCAATTTGCTCGCTGTTTGGCACTTGGTTAAGCAAGTAATTCCACTCTTTTATGGCTTCATTTTGGTAACCGGCTTGAAGCAGCAGGTGCACTCTTGTTAAGGCCGCGCGGTGCTTTTCATTAAGCTTAAGCGGCGTAGCAGGCGAGTTGGTTTCATTTAAGAAATAGGGTTGATTGCTTTTTTCCGCAGCCAAAAAACCATAAAAGCTGCGTTCGCTTGAAGCAAAGACATAAATCGACTGCGCCAGCTTAGTGTTGTCTGTGTGTTCATAGGCACGGGCTTGCCAATATAGCCACTGGCTCGACATTTGTTTTTCGATGGGAAGTAGCGAAATCCAATGTAATAAACCTTGCCAGTCTTGCTCGCGGATGGCGTAGCGTGCGCGTTGTTCTAGGGTGTTAGCCATGCTGTTGGCGTGTGCATTCAGCCATTCATCTAGCCATGGTCGGTTAGGCTGCTTGCTGCTGATGCTGGAAAACCAAGCGATGCGAGCACCAAGGGTTTGCTTGCTGCTGTCACTGAGCATCGACTTTGCCTTGCTGCTTTGCCAGTAACTTAAGGCCAGCTCTGGGTTTTTGCTGGCTAACCGATGCAAAGCTAATTCGTACCAAACTTTGTATCGCTCTTCACTTAAAAGCTGCTGAGCCTGAGCTGGGCTGGTAAACAACCGCACGGCTTTGGTACGCAGTGGGTTCGATTTGGGCAACCATTGGCTGAGTGTTTCTAGCCACTTTTTCTGTCCCTGCAAAAACGCTTGTTGCATTAACGTTTCAAGGTCATCTTGGGTTAAGGCTTTGCTATGCAAGCGCGCAATAACGGCTTGGCAACCCGTTGGAAGGGCCTGAGCCAGTTGCACAAGGGCTTGTAGTTCCTGTTGAGCTTGCTGAGTTTGCCTATTGCTGGCCAAAGCCTGAATGTAGTTGCAGCGTAAATTAAGTGAGGTGGGGCG
>JBASZG010000123.1:0-2268 GCA_049277875.1 Venatoribacter sp. | reverse complement strand
CTTTAAAAACAATGCGAGTAAGTGGAGCGTTTTGGGTGGAATAACTGCGAACATCGTCAACCGCAGGGAAGTATAAAGTGACCGAGCGAAAGCTCACTTCCTGCACCATGCCTAAACCTAAATCTGTTTCGGCTTCACTTAGCCAGCGTTGACCTACTGCGTACATACACCACACCTCAAAAAAACAGCGGCGTAGTGTATATCAAGGCAGTTTTTTTGTCAGTTTTATCACCACTTTTCGGCGTAGGGGCGTAGGTCTAGCTCAAAGGTCCAGGCGTCTTTGGGTTGCTTGTGCAAATACCAGTAAGAATCGGCTATGTGCTCTGGCTTAAGCATGGCATCGCGCTCTTGTCTGTCTTGGTAGGCTTCGGGAAAGCGGCGATAGGTGGCGTTGGTTTGTGCTAGGCCGTCTAAAATAACGTGCGCGACATGAATGTTTTGTGGCATTAGCTCACGCGCTAGGCTTTGGGCAAATTGGCGCAAGCCACCTTTGGCCATCGCAAAGGCTGAAAAGTGTGCGCCTCCGCGCAGTGAAGCACTGGCACCGGTAAAAATAATACTGCCGCTGTTGCGCTCTAGCATAGGGATAGCCACTTCGCGGGCGCACAAAAACCCAGCCAAACAGCATTGCTGCCAAGCGCGGGTAAAGCTGTCTTGAGTTTCTTCTAGCACCGACCCACGTTGAAAACTGCCCAAGTTAAACACCATCACTTCGATTGGGCCAACCATCATTTCTACGAAGTTAATCATGCCCGATACGTCTTCTTCGTTGCTGGCATCGTAGCTAAGAGCGACCGCTTGGCCACCAGCCAGCTCTATTTCTTCTACCAGCTCGATGAGTTTGTCTTTATCGCGGCGCACCACGCAGGCAATCAGCCCTTCTTTGGCGAATTTCTTAGCAATAGCAGCACCGATTCCGTCATCGGCGCCAATAATTAAAGCAACAGACATTTGGCTTCCTTAATCTCGACAAACTTCGCTATTTAGCTCAATTTCAAGTGTGGTATGAGTTAAATCAAATTCTTCAATAGCTTTTTCAAGTTGTTGTTTTAAAAGCAAATAACCTTCTATCTTAAACTCTGGCTGGGTGTTGATGTGGGCGGTGAGTACATGATGCTCGCCGTCTAGCGACCACAGGTGCAAATGATGAACGGCCTCTACGTTTTCTACTTTCAGCAAGGCGCTTTCTATTTTATTAACCAAAGTTTTATCGGGCGTAGCCTGAAAGAAAAGCTGTGCGGTAGCGCGCAAATTGCGCAGCACGTTTACCAAAATAAAGAGGGTAAAACCAACACTCAGCAGCGGGTCTAAAATCGGCCAGTCTACAAACTGCATGACTATGGCCACGATAAGCACCGCCACCCAGCCTAAAACGTCTTCCAGCAAGTGCCAGTTTAAAACTTTCTCGTTGAGCGTTTTGCCACCACTGAGTTTGTAGGCGGCGTAGCCGTTTACCGCCACCCCTAAAATAGCCAGCAAAATCATACCTTCGGTGTGCGGCATTACGGGGTTAAATAGCCTTGGAATCGCTTCGGTTAAAATCCATACCGAACCCACCACCAGCACAATGCCATTAACCAGCGCGCCAAACAGGCTTAAACGCTTGTAGCCATAGGTGTAGCTCGCGTCTGCGCCTTTATCGCTAATTTTGTTTAAAAGCCAAGCCGTGCCAATAGACAGGCTATCGCCTAAGTCGTGCACGGCATCGGCCATAATCGCGGTGCTATTGGTAAGCCAACCACCAATAAACTCAATAACCGTAAAACAAAGGTTTAATACAAAGGCCCACCCCATACGGCTAGAAGCCTCGCCATGATGGTGTGAATGCCCATGAGAGTGGTGATGACCCATAATTGCTCCGCTCGTTATCTAAAACCTAAAAGAGTATGCTTAGGCAGGTTTCGTTTCTCAATGATTTAAGTAAAGAAAAATGAGTATTGATTATCAATGGTTGTACGACACAGTGCGTAAACGCTTTGCCAGCGACGCCGCTATGGAAGCCTATTTACCTCAAGCCAAAAGTGCACAAGAACTGGCCGCACTGGGCGATGACCGCTACCTTTCGGCTATGAGCCAACGCGTATTTCAAGCGGGCATGACCCACTCAGTCGTTAATAACAAATGGCCAAACTTTGAAGAAGCCTTTTGGGGCTTTGTACCCGAAAAAATGGTGCTATTAAGCCCTGAGCAAATTGATGCCTACATGAAAAACGACAAAATCATTCGTCACCGCACTAAGCTGCAAAGCATTCCACAAAACGCGCAATT
>JBASZG010000122.1:0-33554 GCA_049277875.1 Venatoribacter sp. | reverse complement strand
TCGGTTGTTTGGGATGAAGCCGAAAACCGCCTGCACGCACAAAAAGCGTTGCTTGAGTTTCTGCTCTGCTAAGCCGTCAGCGCCAAGAGCTGAGTTAAATTTGGCCCAGCTCTTTGGCTGCAATAATTTGCCCACGACCGCTGTGCTTAGCCTGATACAGCAAGCTGTCAGCCCGAAACAACAGTTGGTCAATTGTTTCTTTTGGAATGTATTGAGTAATTCCGGCTGAGATGCCTAAGCGGATCTGTATTTCGCTAAAGCTGCGGCTAATGATTGTTTCATTAATACGCTCAAGTATTTGCTTTCCTTGCTCTAAGTTCAGTGCATTAAACACAATTACAAATTCTTCACCGCCATAGCGGGCAACCGTGTCCACTTCTCGTACCGACTCTTTTAATACTCCGGCTAATTCAGCTAAAACCCGATCGCCGATTGAATGCCCATGGGTATCGTTTATTTTCTTAAAAAAGTCGATATCAATAAAAGCCACTGAAAACTCCATTTTCTCTCGTTCAGCTCTGGCTTGAACTTTCCCTAATTCGGCGAGCAGGTAGCGGCGGTTAAACAAACCAGTTAATTCATCGGTTACCGCAAGCTCTTCAATTTGTGCAAGAGCACTGCGCAATTCATGATTTTTCTGTCGGTATGCTTGGCGCAGCACGGTCATTTCCCTGCCCAACAACGAGAATGACAGCAAACTAAATAACAGCGCTGTCGCAATAACCATTTCTCCCGGCCAAGTCCAAACCATACTCGAATCCGACGACAGCACCGTGAAAATCATCACGCCAATATAAGTGAACATAATATAGGCGGTTAACCATAAGAACTTCTGCCAAGTAAGCTGAAAAACGCCATAAGGAATAGCAGCAAGATAATAAAGCAACACAACGTCGCGGTTGACAGGTGCAATATAAAGCCCAGCAGAAATATAGGTAACACCCAACAGTAAAAACGGCATGGTCATACTTGGATCGGCATACTTAGCACTACCACCAGACCAAACCCAATATAAAAAGAACAGTTGCGTCGACCAGTAAATAGCCGCAATCCAAGCCATCTCAACAAAGCCACTAGGAGCAGGGCTGCGCCAGAGATAACCAAAGAAAAACAGAATAGTTAAGAGCACCACCCCCACACTAACCAAACCATGGCGGCGAACAATATCCCGTTGAAGTTTACTCATATTGACTCTGTACCTTTTTACCAGCGGCGTATTATATGGGGCTTAACCTTGTTCGCTATGACAATTCAGGCTAATTATCTTGTGAATACCCCCGAACTCGATTAATGGCTTTTAGCCACCCAGCATACAGCTCTTCTCTTTTAATTAATGATAGTTGTGGACGATATTGGCGTTCGACCTGCCAAAGTTTGGCAATGTCGTTTAAGTCTTGATAAATACCCACCTGTAACCCAGCCAACAAAGCGGCTCCTAGGGCGGTTGTTTCTACTTCTTGTGGGCGTGCAATAGGAATACCTAAAATATCGGTTAAAAACTGCATGAGCCAGTTGTTAACCACCATGCCACCATCCACTCTTAACTCCTGCGGAATGATGCCGTCATTCATCATTGCCATCAGCAAATCACGGCTTTGATAGCAAACCGCCTGTAGCCCGGCGGTAACAATCTCTTTAATTCCAGTGTCGCGCCCCAACCCAAAGATCGCGCCTCGTGCTAATGGATCCCAATAAGGTGCGCCCAGCCCCGTAAACGCTGGCACTAAATACACCGGGTTCTCATAACCCGTCGCTTCGGCAAGCGGTTGAGTTTCACTGGCATTGGCTATTAAACGCAAGCCATCACGAATCCATTGAATGGTAGCTCCAGCCATAAAAATAGAGCCTTCAAGGGCATAGGTTGTTTTACCGTTTAAACGATAGGCTATGGTGGTCAGCAACCGATGCGAAGAAGAAAGCGCCTTTTCGCCCGTATTCATTACCATAAAACAACCCGTGCCATAGGTCGTTTTTGCCATACCTGTTTGAAAACAAGCCTGGCCAATCAAGGCCGCTTGCTGATCTCCGGCCACTCCACCTATCTTAATTTCGGCTCCCAAATACTCGGCATCAATACAGCCGTAATCGTCGGCACAATCTTTCACTGTGGGTAGTAAAGCGCGAGGGATATTGAAAAGCGTTAACAGATCTTCATCCCATTGCTGAGTATGGATATTAAATAGCAGTGTACGCGCCGCGTTGGTAGCATCGGTGGCATGTACCTTACCTTTGGTTAAATGCCAAAGCAGAAAAGTGTCGACCGTGCCAAAGGCAAGCTCTCCGGCCTCGGCGCGCTCACGCGCGTGAGGAATATTGTCCAGTAGCCAAACCAGCTTGGTGGCTGAAAAATAAGGATCAATGAGCAGGCCAGTGCGTTTGTGAATAAGGTTTTCAATACCAGCTTGAGCCTTTAGGTTCTGGCAGTAATCTGCGGTGCGGCGGTCTTGCCATACGATGGCGTTATACAACGCCCGCCCTGTTGCTCGCTCCCACAGTATCGTGGTTTCACGCTGATTGGTAATGCCTGCTGCGGCAATCGCTTGAGGGGGAATGTTGTTTTCTTGGAGCAATTTTTGGGCTGTTTGCAAACTACTTTGCCAAATCTCTTGGGGGTCGTGCTCAACCCAACCAGAATGCGGAAAAATCTGTCTAAACTCCTGCTGTTTTACTGCAACTATTTTCCCATCGGTCGAGAATAAAATAGAACGGCTGCTGGTTGTGCCTTGATCAAAGCTAAGCAAAAATTGCGACATGGGCTATTTCCTATTCTTATATTTACCGCAAACAATTTAAAACCAAGTGTAGACAGGTTTTAGTGGCCTTCCCATCAAGAAGCCTAGGGCTTTTCTCGTTATTAATGAAAGGTTATCATTCATAAATGTTTTTTATTGAAAATTTTTCAAGAAGGGCTCTATGCTGGAAATAAAACATCTGCGCACACTTGCCTCATTACGAGACAGCGGAACCCTAGTTGAAGCCGCTAGGCGTTTACACCTCACCCAGTCGGCCCTTTCCCATCAGCTTAAAGATTTAGAAGATCGTATCGGTACTGAGCTATTTATGCGCAAAACCAAGCCCGTGCGCTTTACTCGTTCAGGGCTGGAGCTTTTGGCCTTAGCCGACGCCATTTTGCCACAAATTCGCCAGGCCGAACGCAACATTCAAAAATTAAGCGGTAGCCGCAGTGGCCGGCTGCACATGGTCATTGAATGCCATAGCTGCTTTGACTGGCTCATGCCTGCCATCAATAGCTTTCGAGATCACTGGCCAGAAGTCGAAATTGATCTAAGCACCAGCTTTAACTTCGAGCCAATTCCTGCCCTTTTACGAGGCGACACAGACTTGGTAATTACTTCTGATCCGCAACACCAAAGCCAAGTCCATTATCAGCCGCTATTTCGTTACCAATCGCTTTTGGCTATCGCCAATCAACACCCATTAGCGCAAAAAAATAATATTCAGCCGCAAGACTTACAAAATGAAACCCTGATTCATTATCCAGTTAATCGCCAACGCTTGGATGTGTTTGAACACTTTTTGAACCCATCTGGAATTGAGCCACGTTCAACTAGACAATGCGAGCTAACGCTGATGATTGTGCAGTTGGTAGCAAGTGGACGAGGTGTGGCTTGTTTGCCCAATTGGGCTTTGCAAAATTACAGCGATGCTCAGCTAATCACAACAAAGCCGCTAGGTAATAACGGCATTTGGCCAACGCTCTATGCAGCAGTTCGAGAGGAACAGGTTAATACACCCTATATTGAAGATTTCTTTCTACAGGCTCACGAAACCTGCTTTAAAGAATTGGTAGGCATTCTTCCGGCGGAATAAAAAAAGGGCCTTAAAAGGCCCCAAAAAAGCGAATAATTCGCTACATTCTCACCACGTCTCCTAGGGATACGCGGACGCTATTTTGACCATTTAGTTAAATTTCGTCTGTTAGCAAAAAGTAGCATTGTGTTATTTTATGTTGCTATTCCAAACTATTTTGCTTTCTTGGCCAAATCAGGCTAAAGCGAGCACCACCTAACGCATCACTCTTAGACACCATCGCTCGACCACCATGCCAATATGCAATACGGCGAACAATAGACAATCCCAACCCATAACCACCAGAGCTGCGAGTGCGGCTATCGTCAAGACGAGCAAAAGCAATAAACACCTTTTCCCACTGTTCCTCAGGGATGCCGGGACCATCATCCTCGACATCTACCCGGCAAGTATTATTACTAATAGAGCAAGTTACTCGCACCTTAGAAACTGCATAGCGCCCGGCATTTCCAACTAAGTTTTGCACCGCTCGATGGATATAACGAGACTCCACCTCTGCCTGTAAGGAGTTATTCACAGGCTCGCCAACATACACCACAGACACATGCTCAGGAGGGCGAGACTCATCCACTACCTGTTTAACGATAGCGGCCACATTGGTTGGCTGAAATTCCAGCAAAGGCCCACCTTCTTCTAGCCGGGCATAGGTTAAAATTTCATCAATCAACTCATCCAGCTCTTCAATATCGCCATCTAAGTCAGACACTTGCTGCAGCACAAAAGCATTATCTGAGCTGTCTTCAATAATTTGTAAGCCAAAGCGAATACGTGCCACAGGGGTGCGCAACTCATGTGAAACGGCTCGAATCATCTCTCGTTGAATCGAAATTAAGCGCTGAATATGCTCCGCCATCTTATTAAAGGCGACACCAAGGCGGCTAACAGGGTCGCCGCCTTTCAAAGCAACGCGAGCATTTAAATGCCCCATTGCTAAACGACTGGTGGCTTGTTCAAGGTTACGCAAGCGCACTTCAAATGAGTTAACAACCCAATAAACGCCTAGAGCGAAAAGAGTAAGTGCAATTAACGAAATGGTCACAATGATTTCCCAAGAATAGGGATTAAACGCTCGAATTGGGCCTAGCCGAATGACTCGCTCTTCAGAAGGGATTTTAATAATGGCTTCGGCCTCTTTACCGGCAATGGTCATGCGCACCAGTACTTCACCGCCGTATTGCAAGCGCGTGATATCAGACTGAGAGAGTTCTAAGTCACTCATATTGACGATAGCCAGCGGAAAGCCAAAGTGTGGCTGCAGCTTTTGCAAGAAGACATCCAACGGCTCGCCAGAGCGCTGCCAGTCTTCTAGCAGCAAATAGGCCGTTGCCTGAGCTTGTAGTTCAGTGACCGTGTTTAAATTAACTTCTAAGATATTGTTTTGATTCAACTGGTACAGCAATTGAACCGTGCGGCCTTTGTTGGTGGTATCCAGCAAAGGGCGTTGATCGGCCAAGCGAGCTTTCTGATAAGGGCCAAGATCTAACGAATCAATGTCTTTTATGGCAAGGCTAAGATCAAAACGAGTTGCCCAATCGGCAATGGAACTCGGATCTTGCTCAATACGCTGTGCCAGCAAATACAAGCTGCCATACACCATGTCTTCGTTGAACTGAGCCGAGCGCACCAAATTCACCAGTTGCAAGGCTGCAATGCACACCAAACATACGGCGAATAAGGCACCCAGCAGCCCAGAGAAAACTCGTATAAAAATAGTAAGTCTCCTTACTCGATGTCTTTTACAAATAAATAACCTTTACTGCGCACTGTTTTAATGCGGCGAGGGTTATCTGGATCGTCTCCAATTTTAGGACGAATTCTGGAAATGCGCACATCAAAGGAGCGGTCTTGGCCATCATATTCAATGCCGCGCAGTTGGTTAAAGATTTCCTCTCGGGTCAACACCCGACCAGCATTGCTGCTAAGCATCCACAGTAAATCAAACTCAGCGCTGGTTAGGTCTATTGTTTCGCCTTCAAGCCAAGCCTCACGCATGGCGTTATCAACAATTAAATTACCAAAGCTTAAGCGATTTGAAGAGACGTTTTCTTCTTGAACCGCAGCCACTTGATCTTTAACACGTCGTAGTAAGGCGCGAATACGAGCTAACAAGACGCGCGGGCGGACAGGTTTGGCGACATAATCGTCTGCTCCCATTTCCAGCCCCAGCACTTGATCCAAATCTTCTGTGCGGGCCGTAAGCATTAAAATGGGGCCTTTGTAGTAAGGACGCACCAACCGGCAAACGGCCAAACCATCCTCACCTGGGAGCATTAAATCCAGCACAACTAAGTCAGGCTGCTCTTGTTTAATACGTTCTACGGCCCGTGCACCATCGCCTTCAATGGACACCTCTAAACCATTACTTTGCAAATAATCTTTGGTTAAATTGGCTAAACGTTCATCGTCTTCAACAATTAAGACTTTCCAGCTTTCTTCAGATAGGGCTTGAGAGTGTTCGGTCATATTCACTTCGCTGTTAAAATGTTCTTTGCATTTTTTTCATAACTGTAGCTGCAGTTACATAAAGTTGCACATTATCACTTGATTACAACATTTAAACCAGAAGTGAAACCTTTCACATTTTGTCCAAGCCAAGCACGACGCTTGCTTGCTTTTGTTTTCCACAGAGTTACCCACAATACAGGCTCGGTAATTTCCAACAAAATACCATATATAGGGTTGAAGCTTAGAAAAAAACGCATTATCTTGTGCCGGAATTTTTAATCTACCACCAAAGAGATAAGTACACAGACTTGCTCACTAGGGACAAGGAATAAGGCTTTCACCATGAATTCAGGCATCAAAGTGACCAAACGCGACGGTCGCACAGAAGAAATTAATCTCGATAAAATCCACCAAGTGGTGACTTGGGCCGCCGAAGGCCTAGAGAACGTATCGGTATCTGAAGTTGAACTGCGCGCCCAACTGCAATTTTTTGACGGCATTCAGACCGCTGAAATTCATGAAACCCTTATCAAAGCGGCTGCCGATTTAATTTCGGAAGAATCCCCCGATTATCAATACCTAGCCGCACGTTTGAATATTTTTCACTTGCGTAAAAAAGCCTATGGCCAGTTTGAACCACCTGCATTATATGACCATGTAAAGCGCATGGTTGAAGCTGGTCGTTATGACCTGCACTTATTACAAGATTACAGCGCCAATGAATTTGCCCAAATGGACGCGTTTCTGCAGCACGACCGCGACCTTAGCTTTAGCTATGCCGCCGTTAAACAGCTAGAAGGCAAATACCTAGTGCAAAACCGTGTAAGCGGTGAAGTGTATGAAAGCGCGCAATTTCTATATGTGTTAATTGCGGCTTGCTTGTTTGCGAACTACGACCAAGAGCGTCGCCTAGACTTTATTAAGCGTTTCTACGACGCCGCTTCTACTTTTAAAATCTCGCTGCCTACGCCAATCATGGCTGGTGTGCGTACCCCTACTCGCCAATTTAGCTCGTGCGTATTGATTGAAGCTGGCGACAGCCTAGATTCTATCAACGCCACTTCTAGCGCCATTATTAAATACGTTTCTCAACGCGCCGGCATTGGTATTAACGGTGGCCGCATTCGCGCCCTAGGCAGCCCCATTCGCGGCGGCGAAGCCTTCCACACCGGTTGTATTCCTTTTTATAAGCACTTTCAAACGGCGGTTAAGTCTTGCTCTCAGGGTGGTGTGCGTGGTGGTGCGGCAACGCTGTTCTACCCTATTTGGCACTCCGAAGTGGAAAGCCTGCTGGTACTAAAAAACAACCGTGGGGTGGAAGAAAACCGCGTTCGCCACTTAGATTACGGCGTGCAAATTAACAAACTGATGTACGAGCGCTTAATTAAAAACGGCAACATTACCTTGTTCTCTCCTTCCGACGTGCCTGGCTTGTACGATGCCTTCTTTGAAGACCAAGCCAAATTTGAAGAGCTGTATGTGAAATACGAACAGCAAGAGAGCATTCGTAAAAAAACAGTAAAAGCAGTGGACTTGTTCTCTAGCATGATGCAAGAACGTGCCAGCACTGGCCGCGTTTACATTCAAAACGTAGACCACTGCAACACCCACAGCCCATTTAACCCAGCTAAAGCGCCTGTACGCCAGTCTAACCTGTGCTTAGAAATTGCGTTGCCCACCAAGCCACTTAACGATGTCAATGATGAAGAAGGCGAAATTGCGCTCTGTACTTTGGCGGCCTTTAACTTAGGTACTTTAGAAAGCTTGGACGATTTTGAAGAGTTAGCCGAACTGATTGTGCGCGCTCTCGACAGCCTCTTAAGCTACCAAGATTACCCCATTAAAGCGGCCAAAAAGGCCAGCCTACGCCGTCGTACTTTGGGGGTTGGGGTGATTAACTACGCTTACTATTTGGCGAAACATCACGTTAAATACTCAGACGGTAGTGCCAATGGTCTTACCCATCGCACTTTTGAAGCCATGCAATACTATTTGCTAAAAGCTTCTAACAACCTAGCTAAAGAGCAAGGTGCTTGCGAAGCCTTTGCCGACACCGTATACGCCGATGGCATTTTACCAATCGACAGCTACAAAAAAGACGTAGATGGCTTTTGTAGCGAACCATTGCACTACGACTGGGAAGCTCTGCGCCAAGAAATTAAAACTCATGGTCTGCGCAACTCAACCCTATCGGCCTTAATGCCATCAGAGACCTCATCGCAAATTAGTAATGCCACTAACGGTATCGAGCCTCCGCGCGGTTATATCAGCATTAAAGCCAGCAAAGACGGAATTTTGAAACAGGTTGTACCAGAATTCGAGCGCCTGAAAAAACACTACGAATTATTGTGGCAAATTCCTAACAACACTGGCTATTTGCAGCTAGTGGGCATTATGCAAAAATTCGTCGACCAAGCCATTTCCGCCAACACCAACTACGATCCCAGTCGTTTTGCTGGCAACAAAGTTCCGATGCAGCAGCTATTGAAAGACTTGCTCACGGCCTATAAAAACGGCGTAAAAACACTGTATTACCAAAACACTCGTGATGGTGCGCAAGACCCGCAAACCGAAACAGTGGATGACGGCTGTGAAGGCGGCGCTTGCAAAATTTAAGGATCTAACATGGCTTACACTACATTCAATCGCAAACAATTTAACACCTTAACCCAACCCATGTTTTTTGGTGAACCGGTTAACGTGGCACGTTACGACATTCAAAAGCATAAGATTTTTGAAAACCTTATTGAAAAGCAGCTTTCGTTTTTTTGGCGCCCCGAAGAAGTGGACCTAACCAACGATCGCAAAGACTTTCAAGAATTGCCCGAACACGAAAAGCATATTTTCTTAAGCAATCTGAAATACCAAACCCTGCTCGACTCAGTGCAAGGCCGTTCACCCAACGTAGCCTTTTTACCCGTAGTGTCTTTGCCTGAACTAGAAACTTGGATTGAAACTTGGTCGTTTTTTGAAACCATTCATAGCCGCTCTTACACCCACATTATGCGTAATGTGGTGAACGACCCCACCGAGATATTTGACGACATTGTTAAAAACGAACACATCACCAAGCGCGCGGTGTCTGTTACTCAGTACTACGACAGCTTTATCGAGCTGAATAACCTGTATCAGCAGCTTGGTGCAGGCACTCATAGCATCAATGGCAAGCTGGTCGAAATTAGCCTACACGAGCTAAAACGCCGTTTTTACCTAACCATGGTGTCGGTAAACGTACTTGAAGCCATTCGTTTTTATGTGAGCTTTGCCTGCTCTTTTGCTTTCGCCGAGCGCACCAAAATGGAAGGTAACGCCAAGGTTATTAAGCTTATTGCCCGTGACGAAGCCCTCCACCTAACTGGCACGCAGCATATTTTACAATTAATGGCACAAGGCAAAGATGACCCAGAAATGGCCGTAATCGCCCAAGAATGCCGCCAAGGCGTTATTGATATTTTTGCTGAAGCCGCCCTGCAAGAAAAAGAATGGGCCGAGTACCTATTCAAAGACGGCTCAATGATTGGCCTAAACAAAGATATCCTGTGCCAATACGTTGAATACATCACCAACCAACGCATTACCGCCTTGGGTTTTGAGCCGCTATTCGAACAAAAAAGCAATCCTCTTCCTTGGATTAACGCTTGGCTTAACAGCGATAACGTACAGGTCGCGCCTCAAGAAGCCGAGATTACCTCGTACTTAGTGGGCGCTATCGACAGTGAAATTAACACCGATGATTTGGGTGATTTTTCACTTTAATGAAAACTCAAACCACAGGCATCGAGTTTGAACTCGATGCCGAACCCGACGCCCCCCTCTTCGAGCTAGAAAGCCCAGCCATAGAGGCAGATACCCAAGAACGTCAGGCCGAACTTTACCTACCAGAGCAAAACCCAGAGCAGCCCGATACCAGCCCACAGCAAGAACTGGCTGGCATGGCCCCACCACGCTATCGTGTGGAATTGGCCAACGGCCCATGCCTACATTTTCAGCACGCCAGCAGCTTATTAGAGTCACTGGAAGCACAGGGCGTTGATATTAACTATCAATGTCGAGAAGGCTACTGCGGCAGTTGTCGGGTGCAACTTTTACAAGGCGAAGTACACTATACCCTTGAACCTATGGCGTGGTTAAATGACGGGGAAGTATTAACCTGCTGCTCCATCCCCAAAACCCATTTGAAGATCAAAATAGAAAGGTGAATTATGAGTGAAGCAAACAACACACCTCAATCCAGCCTTGGCACTAAAATTGTTATCGCTCTTGTGTCTTTAGCTCTTTTAGGTGCAGGTATCTGGCTAGGCAGCAATTTTGCCGACAAGAAAACAGAAACGGCCGAAGTCTATACACCGCCAGTTATTAACCTTGCAGCCGAGCCTGAAACAGCAGATACAATAGAAAAAACCTTAGCGCAGGAAGTGATAGACGAACCAACGCCCAAACCAGATACAGCATTAGCCCCACAATTTGAGCCTGCGCCACAATTTGTTGAAAGCAAAAACGAAAATACTGAGCCTAGTGCGGCACCTGAAGTTGAGTTTATTGAAGCGCCAGAACCAGAGCCAAACACCCTTACCTTAGATAACAGCGACCAGAGCTTTCTTGATGGCGTACAGCAGCTCGCACCTAAACTGATTGCGTGGATGACGCCTGACCAACAAATTAGAAAATGGGTTACTACCGTTGATAATTTTGCCGATAGCAAAGTGCCACTACAAGATCGCCCCCTAGCTTTCCATATTGGTAAATACAAAGTGGATCAACGTGATGAGCAAATTTACGTTAATCCAAATAACCAGCATCGCGCCAATGTCTTGATTAACAGCATTACTCAAATTCCACCGCAACAACTGGTGAAGCTCTACCATGAGTGGCTCCCCATGCTGCAAGAAGCCTACGACGAGCTAGGCCGCGACGACCATTTTAACGAACGGGTTGTAGATGCCATCGACAACATTCTTGCCATCGAGCCCATTAATCAGATTTCTGAATTAAAACAACCAGCCGTATTTTATGTTTACGCAGACAAAAATTTGGAAGAAACCGATAAGCTCACCAAGTTATTTTGGCGTTTAGGCCCAGATAATACGAAAAAAATTCAAGCTTACTTACGCCAAGTTAAACCGCTTTTATAGGAAATGTTATGAGTCTTAATTTGCCTGCTATTAATCAGCCAGCCCCCTTATTTGCCACTCAAAATCAACATGGTGAAATAGTTAATTTAAGTGATTTTTTGGGCAAGAAAGTAGTGCTGTATTTTTATCCCAAAGCCATGACACCTGGTTGCACCACACAAGCCTGCGGCATTCGTGATAGCCGTGATGACTTCAACGCAGTTAACACGGTGGTGTTAGGTGTTAGCCCAGATGCTCCAGAGCGGCTGCAAAAGTTCATTGAACGAGATGACTTAAATTTTGATTTACTTTCAGACGAAAACCATCAAATAGCAGAACAATATGGTGTTTGGGGCTTAAAGAAATTTATGGGAAAAGAATACGACGGCGTACACCGCATCAGCTTCATCATTGATGAGCAAGGCGTGCTGCGCCATATCATGGATAAAGTGGCCACTAAAACCCATCACCAAGATGTGCTTGAGCTCATTAAAACAATGCCCTAGCCATTTAATTTGTGTCGCCGAAATTCTTGCGGCGACACAGCATTCCAGCGTTTAAATGCACGGCTAAAAACACTGCTCTCGGCAAAACCTAGCAAAGCACTGATTTCAGTTAAGGAATATTGGCTTTGTTTTAACAACTGCTGAGCACGCTGATTGCGCTCTTCATCCAATAATGTCTGAAAACTCGTACCCGACTCTTGCAACTTACGTTGCAAAGTACGGCCACTCATATGCAGACGTTCGGCCATTTGGCTGCGGTCAATGGTTAAATTTTCGGTACTCAATAAATAATGCCGAACTAGGCTTACCGTATCTGGCTGCTGCAGTAAAGAAAGTTGCGCTTCTAGCATTTGCTCGTGCAATTGGGCCAGATATTCATCGCCTAACGATAAGGGTTCGGCCAGTAAATCAGCCGAAAAAATAAGCGCATTACGCGGTGCAGAGAATTTAACCGGCGCTGAAAAAATACGCTGATAATCGGACATATCCACCGGCGCTGCATGTTTTAATTCCACGCCCAACAAAGGGAAAGGCCGACACGCCAACCACAAAGCAAAGCTCTGCAATAACACCATCACTGCATCAACTTGATGGTAACTAAAATCATTACGAACAGGTTCGTAATACAGTGCGGCCTGATCCCCTTGGCACTCCAAATAATACTGGCCGCCATCGCTTAGCAGACGGGTGTAACGCAAAGACTTAGTGAAAGCCGCGCCAATATTAGGACTGTGCATTAACGTAAGAGCCAATAGCTGAAAGTGGCTGGGTTTAACCATTTCACCAATGCGCAGCCCCGTATGTTCAACTGGGCTAAGCCTTTCGATTTCACGCCACAAGGATAAATTCGTGCCAAGCGGAATGCGTGCATAAGGAGTTTGAAAAACCTCGGCTTTCACACCGATATTCGATAGCAAGATTTTTGCATCGATCCCTAATCCTTCAGCAGCCTGAACTAAGCCGCGCAACCATAACGCAGAGACAGTTTGCTGCGAATTAGCGACATTTGTTTGCTGATGATTTTGATGAATCATATTTTTTCTATACTGGCTCAAAACGCCCTCTTATTTTTAACTATTTTTGCGAAAATAACGACTCGTTTAAACCAGAGGAATTACCCATGACCTTAGCTTACTGGTGCGTATTTGTTGCCGCCGTTATGCCTTACATATTTACCTTGGTTGCCAAGTCTGGTGGCCGCTACAACAACCACGCTCCACGCGATTTTTTAGAAAAACAAGAAGGGATACAAAGACGCGCAAATTGGACACAGCTAAACAGTTTTGAAGCGTTTCCTGCCTTTGCGGCCGCCGTTATTATTGCTCACTTACAAGAAGTGAGCCAAGGCACCATCAACTTTTTTGCAGTGAGCTTTATTATTTTTCGAATTGCCTATGCCTATGCCTACTTAACCGATAAGGCGCAATTACGCTCTATCGTCTGGGGCTTAGGTTTTATCTGCGTGATTAGTTTATTTATCAGCGCTGCTTAACAGCGCTTTAATTAAGATGGTTTTCGCAAGGAAACCATCAACTCAGCTTCGGTGCGGGATATACCGCAGCTTTCGACCAAATCATTGGCTGTTGCACCAAGAGCCACCAAGCGAGAAGCCTGCTGATAAATGGTTTCATCAATTGATGCCATGCTGTTGCTGTTCTGCGCGCCAACATCCTGTACCAAGCTTTCCATTTGTTTGATATGACGCCCCATTCCAACTGAGCTTTTGGTTAAGACGGTTTGTGCTTGCTGTACGCCTTGCAAAGCATCACTTAAGCGCTTAGCAACGGCTTTTTGTTTAAGCATAAAGAAAACAGTGGTCGCTGCCAAAACAAGCAACACCACTGTGTTGGCCAAAGTAAGCCATTCGAAAACAGAAAAAGAAGGCATAGTGGAAATTATAAACCCTGAATCTCGGCCCACTCTTCGTCAGACATCATTTTTTCAAGATCAACCAGAATAAGTAACTCGTCATTTTTATGACAAACGCCTTGGATAAACTTGGCGCTCTCGTCATTACCTACATTGGGCGTAGTTTCAATTTCAGATTGACGCAGATAGACCACCTCGGCCACGGCATCCACCAAAATACCTACTACTTGGTTTTCTGCCTCGATAATAACAATGCGGGTTTGGTCTGTGGTTTCTGAGGTGGATAAGCCAAAGCGTAAGCGCGTGTCGATCACAGTCACAACATTACCACGCAAGTTAATAATACCCAGCACATAAGAAGGTGCACCGGGAACCGGGGCAATCTCGGTATAACGCAAAACTTCCTGAACCTGCATCACATTTATGCCGTAAGTTTCATTTTCTAGGCGAAAGGTCACCCACTGCAACATGGGATCGTCTGAACCTTTATTATTACCAGCAAATGTTGACATGTTTCGACCTCAATTAACGAGTTATCTAAAAAAAGTATGTAGTTACTATAGATGCTAAAACAATAATGTGTAGCTATTTATAGTAAAAATTAATTCGCAATACGCTTGGCATCCAGCAAGGTCATTATATTAGAAACATCCACTAACGCACACATCTGATCAATAACCGTACCAGCCAGCCAAGGGCGTTTACTGGTATCGCCGCGCCATTTAATCGAATCATAAACAAGCGTCATGGTATCGCAAATTTCTTGGCAAGCTAACGCCCAAGGTGAGCGATCTAGTTGAATAAAAAAACTGTAGCCTGTTTCGGCTAAGCTAATGCTGCGCTCAGGCATAATCAGTTGGGCGGTATCAATAATAGTGAGCTTAGAGGTATCTCCTTGCCAAACCCCTAAAGACCACTTTGCTTGGCCAAATAGCGGCGTCACCTTATCTTCAACTGGGTAAACGCCCCCCAAAAGTTGCAAGGGAATCGCCAGCTTTAAGCCTGCCACTTTAAAAATTAAGCACTCAATGCCTTGGCTATCTTGCCAGTTAACCTGCCTAAGCGCACTGGGGGCTGGCGCAGTCTGCACAGCCTCGGCCTCAACGGCTTTAGTAACAGGCTCTTGAATCTGCTCTAAGGGTGGAGCCTCGACCGTCGTTTCAACAGCGTTTAGATTTTCTGTGGTAACAGAAGGCGAAATGTGTTGCTCGGTTGCATCAACCAAGAGCTGATCAAGATAGTCTTGCAACACGCCATCAACTTGATTGCCTGTTTGCACGGAATTAGAACGAAGATTTTTCACGCTTCCTCCAGATATCCAAGCAGATGGCGATAGGCACGAACGCCTCTTCCTTGGGCATCCAACTGGTGAGGAAATACTCCTTGAAAACTTGCGTCGCGCAAAGAGGTGTCAACCGGAATCACCTCAGACCAAAGGTTATCTGGGTAGGTGGCACGCATCTCTTTTAAGGTATTTAAAGAAGCCAAAGTGCGACGATCAAACAATGTAGGCAGAATAAGATAAGGTAAGGGCCTGTTTTGCGAGCGCATTACCATTTTCAAAGTGTGCACCATTCGCTCAAGCCCCTTCATTGCTAAATGCTCGGTTTGAGTAGGAATAATCATACGCTGTGAAGCGGCCATTGCATTAACCAATAGCACGCCTAAAATTGGCGGGGTATCAATTAAGGCATAGTCGTAATTATCCCAAAGCTGCCCCAAGGTTCTAGAAAGCACTAGCCCCATTCCATCTTGGCCACTGACTTGCCGCTCTAGGGTGGCAAGAGAGGTAGTGGCTGGCAATAAATCCACATTGGGTAAAGTCGTGGGCTTCAAAACACTTTGGATAAAAGCTTTATCTTTGCTGCGCTGCTCAAAAAACAAGTGATACACACTTTTTTCCAGTGCATCAGGATTTTGCCCAAAATAGCTGGTTAAAGAACCATGCGGATCTAAATCAATCAGCAGTACGCGCGCACCTTGGCTGGCCAATAAGCCGCCCAAGGAAACCACACTGGTGGTTTTACCAACCCCACCCTTTTGATTTGCTATTGCCCAAATACGCACAAAATCACCTATTGCTTTTTATTACTGCATAGACCTATGCAAAAATCATGACAACTTTACTTCGATGTAAAATCAAGAAGCTAAGCCTGCTTTGTTTCTATATTGTCTATATCGTCGACTTTATTGAATGATTAAATGTTCAGAGAAAAAATAACCCAGAATATTCTGGGTTATTAAAAAAGATAGAAATAAAGACGTCAAAAAACTAACTTATTTCGTTAGTAAGCTGAGTGCCTATTTGATCAAGTGGCAGGATTTCGTCGGCCAAATTAGCCTTCACGATAGCCATTGGCATGCCGTAAATGACACAACTGGCTTCATCCTGCGCCCAAATGTGCCCGCCCACTTGCTTAATTAAGCGTGCACCTTCACGACCATCCGCTCCCATGCCAGTCAACACAACACCCAATACTTTGTTGCCGTAATGCTTGGCGACAGAAGCAAAGGTGATATCAACGCTAGGGCGATAGTTTATGCGCTCATCACTTTCATGAATCATAATTGTGCCGCCATTACGGCGATCAACCATTAATTGCATACCACCCGGAGCAACATAAACATGCCCTGGCATCAGGCGGTCACCATTTTCAGCCTCTTTCACTGTGAGTGGGCTGAGATTATTCAATCGTTCAGCAAAGGCTTTGGTAAAAGAGCCTGGCATATGCTGCACAATGATAATAGGAACTCGAAAGCTTCCAGGAATAGTGCGAAACAGAGTTTGCAGAGCCGCAGGCCCCCCTGTCGAGGTGCCGATTACAACCAGCTCTTTATGCCCCATGCGCACTTTAGCGACACCGGCACTATGGGCTACGGTTTGAGACGCAGCAGGAGCAGGACGGCTAACAACACTAGAGCGAGCAGTTGTAGTTGGTGCCGCTGTATGAGTAGGTGCACTACTAATACGACGGCTTTTAGCAACAGCCGCAATTTTGTCGGTTAAAGCTCGTTTTATCTCTTGGGTATCTTTGGCAATGTCTTCGAAATTTTTGGGTAAAAAATCAACGGCCCCAGCATCCAGCGCATCCAGCGTAACGCGAGCACCTTCGAAGGTTAAAGACGAAAACATTAAAACAGGAACAGGTCGACTACGCATAATATGCCGAATGGCTGTGATGCCATCCATCACCGGCATTTCGTAGTCCATAGTAATAACATCGGGTTGCAATGAGCCGTTTTTTTCTATCGCTTCTTGGCCATTGGAAGCAACTCCTACAACTTCCATGCGCGAATCTGAATTAATAATTTCAGTCACACGCCGTCTAAAGAAACCCGAGTCATCAACAACCAGAACACGAATACTCATGGAGCATAGCTTCCTTAATTAGGACACCTTAAAACTACGTTTAGCATAACGACCCAGCATACTTGGTATATCCAGAATCAAAGCAATTCGACCATCGCCGGTAATCGTTGCACCAGACATGCCCGGTGTGCCATGTAACATTTTTCCTAAAGGTTTAATAACCACTTCTTCTTGACCAATTAATTGATCAACGACAAAACCAACTCGTTGAGTACCAACAGATACCACGACCACATGCGCTGAGTCGCCTGCTTGCGCAGAGCGCTCACTAGGGATAAGCCAGCGTTTTAGGTAGAAAAGAGGAATGGGCTTTTCCCGCACAACCACCACTTCTTGACCATCAACAATATTGGTTTTGGTTAAATCTAAGTGGAAAATCTCGTTCACACTCACCAATGGGAAAGCAAACGTTTGATTTTTCAGCATGACCATTAAGGTTGGCATAATGGCCAAAGTTAAAGGCACTTTAATACGAATACTGGTGCCTACGCCCAATTTGGATTCAACGTTCACTGTACCGTTTAGTTGAGCAATTTTGGTTTTCACCACGTCCATGCCCACGCCACGACCAGAAACGTCTGAAACCTGTTCTTTGGTTGAAAAACCTGCAGCAAAGATCAGGTTATAGCATTCATTTTCGCTTAAGCGATCAGCGGCATCTTGATCCATTAAACCTTTTTCAACCGCTTTTCGGCGCAGAATTTCTGGGTCCATACCATGCCCATCATCTTGAATAATCAACAAGATATGGTCGCCTTCTTGAGCCGCAGAGAGAACCACCGAGCCGATGCGGGGCTTGCCGGCCTTTTCGCGCTCTTCTGGCATTTCAACACCATGATCCACCGAGTTACGCACCAAGTGCACTAATGGATCGGCCAAAGCTTCAACAAGGTTTTTATCTAGGTCGGTTTCTTCACCTTGAAGCTCTAGATTAATTTCTTTTTTCAATTGGCGAGCAAGATCTCGAACCACGCGAGGAAAACGACCAAACACCTTTTTAATGGGCTGCATGCGTGTTTTCATTACAGCGGCTTGTAAGTCGCCTGTTACTACATCTAAGTTTGCTACCGCCTTAGACATAGACTCATCAGTGCTTTTTAGCCCAAGGCGAACTAAACGATTGCGCACTAATACCAACTCACCCACCATGTTCATAATGTCATCGAGGCGTTTGGTATCTACGCGTACCGTGGTTTCGGTTAAATCTTTTTCGTGGCTGTTATTGTTATTGGTTTCTGCTTTTTTACTTGCTACAGGAGCCTTCGCTGCGCTATCTGAAGCGGGCTTTTCTACTTCTGTTTTTTCTACTTCTACTTTTTCTTCTGCAGCCGCTGTGTGTTTGGGTTCTGCTGCGGGTTTTTCTGAGGTTGTTGCCGCCGCAGCATGCTTACCTTTGCCATGCAAGCGGTCTAATAATTCTTCAAATTCTGAATCGGTAATTAAATCGTCACCACCGCCAGAAGCAACTGGGGCTTCTTCAACTGCGGTAGGCTCTGCTGCTTCGCTTGCAACTGAGCCTCCGTGTTTGCCCGATCCATGAAGCTGATCCAGCAAGGCTTCAAATTCATCGTCGGTAATCTCATCACTTGCGGCGGCTGCAGCGGCCGTGGTAGAGGCCGAAGCGTCATCGTCTAATGCATTGAGGAGTTGTTCGAACTCATCATCGGTAATATCGGTTTCTTCTGCGTGTGCTGCAGCCGCTTCAACCGCAGGCGCAGGTTCTGCGGCAACAGGTTCTTCAGCTTTAGGGGCTGGAGCGGCAGGGGCTTCGGCTTCAGGCAACGCCAGTTCGTGCAGACGTTCAATTAATGCAGCATCAGCAGGCTCAGGCGTATTACCAGAGCGCACATCATCAAACATTTCGTTGACGTTATCTAAAGCTTGAAGAACAACGTCCATGAGTTCGGCAGATACGCTGCGTTTGCCATTGCGTAGGCTGTCAAACACGTTTTCAGCGGCGTGGCAGCAATCAACCAATGGGCTGAGTTGCAAAAAACCGGCACCACCTTTTACTGTGTGGAACCCACGAAATATGGAATTCAGCAAGTCCATATCATCTGGACGCTGCTCAAGGTCAACCAGCTGCTCTGAAAGCGATTCTAATATTTCCCCAGCTTCTACGAGAAAGTCTTGGAGAATCTCTTCATCTGCTTCGAAACTCATCCGTTAGCTCCTTAAAAACCAAGGCTAGATAATAAATCGTCAACGTCATCCTGACTGGCAACAACATTTTCACTGTTTTTATTAATTTGCGGGCCTTCCGCAACAATATCATTACGTTCAATTTCGCTAGACAGTTGTTCCTGTTCAACGTTATGAGTAATGCCAGTAATTTTGTCCACTTGGCCTGCCATCATAACTAGCTGCACCAAGCGTAATTCCACATCGCGTACCAATGCGGCAACTTTGTGAATTACTTGCCCTGTTAAATCTTGAAAATCTTGCGCTAACACTATGTCGTTTAACTGCCCTTTTAGGCGTTCAGTCGATTTGGCGCTGTGTTGCAAATACTGCCCAACGTCTTTGCTTAGTTGGCGAAATTCATCAGGTTTAATTTCTTTCTTTAGAAAACGTTTCCACTGCGCAGATAAGGTATCGGCCTGTTGGTGCAATTCATTAACCACCAGCATGCTTTCATCAACTAAGTCCATGGTGCGGTTGGCTGATTTGTCGGTCATCTCTAAAACATAGGTCAGCTTATCGGTAGCATGGGCTATTTCAGAGGAAGCACCTGTACCACCGTCAACATGCAAGTTTTTGATTGCTTCGTGCAAAGCACGAGTTAAGCGCCCTATTTCATTGTATAAAGCGCGATCTCGCACTTCATTTAATTCACCCACCAAGGCTACGGCACCGCTAATATCGCCCTTTTCAATTTCGAGCAACATGTTTTCAGCCAAGGCACGAATATCTTGTCCTACGCGTTGGGTGTCTGCGGTCTCTAGATTTAATTCGGCCATAACGCTACGCCTTTAACCTTCAATACGTTCAAATATTTTGTCGATTTTTTCTTTCAGAACCGCAGCAGTAAAAGGTTTTACCACATAGCCATTCACACCAGCTTGAGCCGCTGCAACAATTTGGTCACGTTTGGCTTCGGCTGTCACCATAAGCACCGGAAGGGTTTTTAAACGATCGTCTGCACGAACTTTTTTAAGTAGGTCAAGGCCAGTCATTCCAGGCATGTTCCAGTCGGTCACAAGGAAGTCGAAATCGCCATTTTGAAGCATCGGCAAAGCCGTTAAGCCATCGTCTGCTTCTTGAGTATTGGTAAACCCAAGATCACGTAATAAGTTTTTGACGATACGTCTCATCGTAGAAAAGTCATCCACAATAAGAATTTTCATGTTTTTATTCAAAACAACCTCCAATGCTCGACTTACTGATGAGTCGCTTTCAAACATAGTTTAGACAGTGTTAATACTTTAGCCAGAAATCTCTATTTTTTTTCAATACTTTTGTCAACCAACTCAACCACTTAGCTTATCCAACTGCCTAGCTTTGAGCGTAGTCGGTGGGCGGCTTGGCTGTGTAATTGACTTACTCGAGATTCACTAACTCCTAATACTGCACCAATTTCTTTTAAATTTAATTCTTCATCGTAATAAAGCGATAGCACCAATTGCTCTCGCTCTGGCAGTGTGCGAATTGCTTCTGCCAATTGTTTTTGAAAACTTTCACGCTCAATTCCTGCAGCAGGATTGGCCTGTGGCTCATCTTCAAAAACATCGTATTCTACGCCATTTTTCTCAATTATTTCTTCATAGCTAAATAGACGGCAACTGGCGCTATCTTGGAGCATGCTGTGATACTCCTCTAGGCTCATTTCCAACAGTTGAGCCACTTCTGCATCTTCCGCGTCGCGACCTTTTTCACTCTCAATTTGTTTGATTGCGGCGCTAATTCGACGCGAGTTTCTGTGTACAGAACGAGGGGCCCAATCGCCTCGGCGAATTTCATCCAACATAGAGCCGCGAATTCGGATACCTGCGTAGGTTTCAAAGCTTGCGCCTTTGCCGCCATCGTATTTGCGTGCTGCTTCAATTAAACCGATCATGCCAGCTTGAATAAGGTCGTCTAGCTGAACGCTGTCTGGTAGGCGGCCAAGCAAATGATAAGCAATGCGTTTTACCAGCACGGCATGCTCTCTTACTAGCTCTTCATAATCGATCTTTTGAATGTCGGAATACACCAAACGACTTCCTAATAAATAATTATGCTCTAGCCTCTTGCACCAATCGTTCTACAAAAAACTCTAAGTGGCCACGAGGCGTTGAGGGTAATGGCCATGAATCTACTTTTTTTGCTATCGCACGAAACGCCATCGCAGCCTTCGAACGTGGGTAAGCTTCTAACACGGCCTTTTGTCGTTGCACGGCGCGCTTAATCGAATCATCTTGCGGCACAGCTCCCACATACTGTAGTGCAACCTCCAAGAAACGGTCAGTCACTTTCGTCAACTTATTGAACAATGCCTGACCTTCTTGGGGGGTTTTTACCATATTTGCCACAATGCGGAAGCGAAATAGATCATAATCTCGGTTTAATAATTTAATTTGCGCGTAAGCATCAGTAATGGAAGTGGGTTCGTCGGTTACCACCATCAACACTTCCTGAGCCGCTTGAACAAAGCTGGTTACTTGATCGGATATGCCAGCAGCGGTGTCGATAATCAAGACATCAATATCATCGCCAATATCACTGAAGGCTTGAATAATGCCGGCATGCTCACGCGCATTTAATTGCGTTAAGCGCTTGGTTCCAGAGGATGCAGGCACCACGCGGATACCGCTTGGCCCAGTTACCATGACTTCGCGCAAGCTGCATTCACCTTGCAATACATTTTCAATCGTTTTATTGGTGCTTAAGCCAAGTAAAATATCAATATTGGCAAGCCCTAAGTCGGCATCCATCACCACAACCCGACGACCGAGTTCGGCTAAGCCAATGGCGAGGTTGACTGAAAGATTGCTCTTGCCAACACCGCCTTTACCACCTGTTACGGCTATAACCTGTACAGGATGTTTTGCCATATTTTTCTGCTCCTATAGGCCCGCGACACGTTGATTGCCAGTAAAACGGCTGGCAGGTTGCCAACGGGTGCGCGCCATTCGCGCCATCTGTTCTGCTAATTTCACCAGTTTAGCAGCTTCTGGGTAATGAATATCATCTGGAATATGTGGGCCATCTGTAATCAAACATAATGGCAGTTGCGTTAAGGTTGAAACGCTCATTGCGGCGCCCAAGCTAAAGCACTCATCCAGTTTAGTAAAAATACAGCCAGTTAAGCCTGCAGACTTAAATAATTCATAGTTTTCTTGCAGACAACGGCTTTGGTTGGTCAAAGGTAGCACAAGAAGTTTCTTTAAGCTTGGCCCAACATTTTTAAGCATGCGTAATTGTATTCCAAAATGTCGGTCTTGGCTGGCAAGGCCGGCGCTGTCTACCAATACTAATTTCTTCGCTTTTAACCCGGAAAGAACTTTATTTAAATCGCCGTTTTGCGTCACAACATGTAGTTCCACGCCTAAAATTCGGGAAAAAGAACGCAATTGGTCGTGTGCGGCAACTCGGTAGTTATCCAATGTAACCAAGGCCACTGAATCTGCGCCATGACGCATTACAAATTGTGCGGCCATCTTACCGATAGTGGTAGTTTTTCCCGCTCCGGTGGGGCCAACCAGTGCGTACATGCCACCTTGCTCTAGCAATTTATTTTGGGCTATAGGCAGGTCTTGCATAATAAGACTTTTGGCTTCTTCCCAAGCGCTTTCAATTTCCTCTTGCTTGATTTGCCCAGCAAGATGATCTATCCAAGCTGGCTCTAAGCCCAAGTCGCTGCAGCGAGCGCGTATTTGAGTTTGTAGCCAAGTCATAGGGCGCTGCACTTCCCAAGGGTTGCCAGTTTGATTCGACATCCACTCTTTTAAGTCTTTTAGTTCGCCTTTCACTTGTTCCAAGGCGTGGTTGTATAAAGGTTGCTCCAGAGCATTAGCACTGGCTTGAGCAGGCTGCTTAAGCTGTGTAAGAGTGGCGCTAATCGCTGCCTTGTTGCTGACATCAAACTGAGGAGCAGGCTTGTTAACGCCACCACCAAGTAGCTGTTGTTTGGCTTGTTCCAGTTCGTCTTGCAAACGCAGTTGCTTATCAATTTCTTGCTGGCTGGCATCTTCTCGATAATCAATGGCCGCCACCACCTCTAATCCTTGTGAGGTTTTATTGGTAGAGATAATCACAGCGTCATCGCCTAACTCTTCGGAAATTAAGCGCAAGACGGCTTGCATATTTTTGGCAGTGAAGCGTTTTACTTTCATAGCGTTCTCTCTCTACTATTTTCCATTTCCGCCAATACTGGCGACGATAGTAATACTTTTGTTGTCGGGTATTTCTTGGTAAGCCAACACATGCAATTGCTCGATGCTGTTACGAATAAACTGCGCCATAGCGGCACGCAGTTGGCTCGTTACCAGCAGCACCGCAGGATTTCCTGCCATTTCTTGTGCTTGTACGGCTTCTGCCAAGGAGCGTTGCAAGGTTTCTGCCATGTTTGGCTCAAGTACCAAACCATATTGCTGAGCTTGCTGGGCGCTCTGTTGTAGAGTTTTAAGCAATAACTGTTCCAATGATGGATCTAGGGTAATAACCACCAGTTCATCCGCGTTGCCATAGATATTTTGAATAATCATGCGGCTGAGAGATAGACGCGCAGAAGCTATCATGCCGGCGATATCTTGACTCTTACTGGCGGCACGCGCCAAAGATTCGGCGATTGAGCGCATATCACGAATAGGCACATGCTCTCGCAGCAGGCTCTGCAAGATGGTCAAAAGCTGGCTGATGCTAACTGTATTTGGCACCAATTCTTCGGCCAGTTTAGGAGAGGTTTTAGCCAACACATCAATAAGCTGCTGCACGTCCTCATGGCCCAACAATTCGTTAGCGTGGCGCTGTAGCTTCTGGTTTAAATGCGTTGCCACGACTGTACTGGCATCAACGACTGTGTAGCCAAGCGTTTGCGCGCGATCTTTTTCACTTGGGTCAATCCAAAAAGCATCGAGTCCAAAGGCTGGATCCTTGGTTTCTATGCCGTCAATCTCACCAAACACTTGGCCTGGATTAATCGCCAATTCGCGCTCTGGGTAAATTTCGGCTTCGGCCAAAGTAACGCCCATTAGGGTGATGCGATATTGGTTAGGCAGTAAATCGAGGTTATCGCGGATATGCACTGCAGGCATTAGGAAACCCAAATCTTGCGACAGCTTACGGCGCACCCCTTTAATGCGGTTGAGTAATTGACCGCCTTGAGATTTATCCACCATAGGAATTAAGCGATAGCCCACTTCTAGGCCAACTCGGTCCACTGGCTCTACGTCGTCCCAGCTTAATTCTTTCACTTCCATTTGCTTAATCGCTGCATCGGCTTTTTCTTTTGGTGCCGCCAAGGCAGTACCGGCTGCAAGGCCTGTGCTACCAGGTAAGGCTTTGCTGGTAGGTGCGTTTTTATTGAAACGCTGCAAAATGGCATCGCCAAGTTTACCGCCATCTTTTTTCCAACTGATTAGATAAGCACCGGCACCAAACAAGGCAGCAAAGCTTAAAAACACCAAGTGCGGCATGCCAGGTACAACGCCCATTAAAAACATCACCGCAGCAGACACGCCCAAAGATTTAGGTGATGAAAACGCCTGAGCAACGACTTGCCCGCTCATGTCTTCTTCGCCACGGTTACGCGTAACCAAAATGGCCGTGGCGGTAGAAAGTAACAGCGAGGGGATTTGCGCAACCAAGCCATCGCCCATGGCCAATAGCGTGTAAATTGAGCTGGCTTGTTCGAAGGTTAAACCGTGCTGTGCCATACCAATGGCAAAGCCACCAACGATATTGATAATCAGAATTAAAATACCTGCCACGGCGTCGCCTTTAACGAATTTGCTGGCACCGTCCATAGAACCATAAAAGTCGGCTTCAGCGGCTACGTCGGCGCGGCGTTTTTTAGCTTCATCGGCGTCAATCAAGCCGGCGTTTAAATCGGCATCAATGGCCATTTGCTTACCTGGCATGGCATCCAAGGTAAAGCGGGCCGTCACTTCTGAGACACGTCCTGCGCCTTTGGTCACGACCATAAAGTTCACAATCATTAAGATCATAAACACCACCAAACCTACGGCGTAGTTACCACCAATTAACACCTCACCAAAGGCTTCAATGACTTTACCTGCCGCCGCGCCACCGTCTTGGCCGTGCAGCAAGACCACACGCGTTGAAGCAACGTTCAGCGCCAAGCGTAACAGTGTCGCCACCAGCAAGATGGCAGGGAAAATCGCAAAGTCGAGGGGGCGGCCTGCGTACACACACACCAGCAGCACAATCACTGATAGGGCAATGTTAAATGTAAAGAAAATATCCAATAAAAATGGTGGCAAAGGCAGCGTCATCATGCCTAAAAACACCATCAATAAGATTGGAATCGCCAAGTTACCTTTGGCAAGTTTGCCTAAAGTTTCTTTGGCCTGATCTAACAATGGAGCGTTTGCTGCAGTAGCCATGCACAATTCCGTCAATAAAACATCATTGTCTGTACTACTGCAAAATCCTTTCCAACTTTTTTTAAAAGGTAAAATTAATCTGGATCAACACGCAAATCTTTTGGAATCGGCATATCGGGTTTGCGCTCTGGCTTGGGGCCATGTCCTTTTACATACAAGTCCATTTGATAGATGTAAGCCAGCACTTGTGCCACCGCAACATACAGCCCTTCGGGAATCTCCTTACCCACGTCGGCGTAAGTGTAAAGCGCACGCGCAAGGGGTGGAGCCTGCATTTGCGGTACGTTATGTTCTTTGGCAATTTCCCGAATTTTAAACGCTAAATGATCTCCCCCTTTAGCCACCATAATTGGTGCACTGGCACCACCGGCTTCGTACTTTAAGGCCACCGAATAGTGGGTGGGGTTGGTAATCACCACGTCGGCAGTGGGAACATCACCGAGCATACGGTTTTGCGCCATTTCCATTTGTTTTTGGCGAATTTTGCTTTTGATTTCAGGTTGGCCTTCCGTATCTTTAAACTCATCCTTAATTTCTTGTTTCGTCATTCGCAGTTTTTTGGTGTGGCTGTAGATCTGCCAGGGCACATCAAACAGCACAATAATCAGCAAGGATGAGCTAATCAGAATAATGGCCCAAATCAGGATATACAGAGAATTGTCGATAGCGGCTTCTACCGGTTTATGGCTTAACGCCATCGCGTCAAGAAAATAATAGTCCGTCACCAACCACGCGACATAACTCACCACCAGCACTTTAGCAATCGACTTAAACAACTCGACCAATGAGTTCATCGAGAACATGCGTTTTAGCCCACTAATGGGGTTTAACTTACTAAGTTTAGGCATCACTGCCTTCATCGAAAACAGCCAGCCTCCAAGCATAATCGGGCCAGCCAACGCAGCAATCATCATTAAGATAAACCACGGAGCCAGCCCAAAGGCTACCTCTTTAATAGAGGCACCCAAATGCACATACAACTGGGCCAAGTCGAAGGCGGTTTCGCGTTCAAATGAAAAGCCCAAGCGGGCGACATGCACCATGTGTTCGGCCATCCAACCGCCAAACAGCAAAAGGCCAATGGTGCCCGCCATTAAAATCACGGCTGAGCTTAAATCCTTTGAGCGAGGAAGCTGGCCTTCTTCGCGTGCTTTCTCTAGCCTTCGCGAGGTTGGTTCTTCGGTTTTCTCCTGATCGGAATCTTCAGCCATTAGCTTATCTCCGATAGTTTTTTTAAGAACTCAAACAGCTCATTGAGGTAATTTTGAAAGGCATCGGCGAAATCGCCCATGGTCATCGACAGAATTAATAACCCCATAATCATGGCAATGGGAAAACCCAACGCAAAAATATTCAACTGCGGCGCGGCTTTTGCCACCACACCAAAAGAAATATTCACTATTAATAGAGTTGTTTGAATGGGAATAGCCACCACCAGCGCGGCGGCAAACATCCAACTGGCCCAATTAACCAGCGAGCTAAACTGCACGGCATTCATGCCATCAAAGCCCACCGGCATTGAATGAAAGCTGTCCACCAGCACTTCCATCGCCACCAAATGACCATTTAGGGAAAGAAAAATCAGAATCACCATAAACAGCAGCCATTGGCTAATCACCGCAGAAGAGGTGCCCATCGCCGGGTTCACTGACTGCGCCATAGCCAAGCCGGTTTGCATGGAAATTAATTGGCCTGCAATCACAAAAATTTGCATGGTAAATTCAATCGCCAAGCCAAGCACGATGCCAATTAAAAGCTGCTGCGCAATGATTAAAAAGGATCCAAGTGACATGGCCTCGACCACAGGAAAAGGCGGCAAAATTGGTACAATAGCCAAGGTCATCATTACCGCCAGAATCATGCGGATACGTTGTGGCACCATACGCGTGCCAAAAACAGGCAAAACCATCAAAAAGCCCGCAATACGCACAAAAGGATAAAGATAGCGCCCAACCCAGTGGGTAATATCCAGCGAGGTTAGCTCCAGCATAAACAGCTAACCAATGATAAAGGGTATGTTGGTGTAAATTTCGAGGGTGAAATCAATGAGCGCATTCATAATCCACGGCCCCACAATTAACAGCGCCAAAAAAGCCACCACTAAACGCGGTAGAAAACTCAGAGTTTGTTCGTTAATTTGGGTGGCAGCCTGAAACACACTGACAATCAGACCCACAATCAGGCTGGGAGTGATAATCACCACCACGCTGAGCAGCACCAAAAACATGGCTTGGCTAAAATAATCTCCGATTTGTGACGCATCCATAAAGCCTCCTAAACCGTACCAAAACTATTGGCTAAAGTGCCCATGATTAAGGCCCAGCCGTCTATCAACACAAACAGCATAATCTTAAAGGGCAGCGAGATAATAATGGGCGAGAGCATCATCATCCCCATCGACATCAGAATACTGGCAATAACCAAGTCGATAATCAAAAACGGAATAAAGATTAAAAAGCCAATTTGAAAGGCGGTTTTTAATTCGCTGGTGATAAAAGCCGGAATTAAAATTTGCATGGGAGTTTCTTCTGGGCTGGCAATGTCTTCTCGGCCACTAATACGCACAAAGAGCTGTAAATCGGCTTCGCGCGTTTGCGCCAGCATAAACTCATGCAGTGGGTTAACCGCACGATCTATGGCCTCGACCGGAGTAATGCTTTCGTTAAGATAGGGCTGAATGGCATCGGCGTTTATTTTGTTAAACACGGGGGTCATCACAAAAAAGGTCAAAAATAACGACAGCCCCAAAAGAATCTGATTCGAAGGCGTTTGTTGCAAGCCCAAAGCCTGACGCAGAATGCTCATGACCACAATAATGCGCGTAAACGCCGTCATCATAATAAGCAGCGATGGCAATAGCGTTAGCATTGTCATCAACGCCAAGATTTGAATGGTGACTGTATATTCACCGCCGCCTTCTGTGGCTTTATATACGACCGCAGGAATGCCTAAAGTTGGGGGGCTGGCGTCGGCGGCCAATGTTGCCATTGGCATTAATAACCAAACTCCAATCAATGCTTTTATGTTCATGAACCCAGTGCTTTTTTTAGAAGAGATTGAAAGTTATCGGCTTGAACTTGCTCTTGGTTAAGCGGCACATCTAGCTCAGTTAAAAGGCTAATGTGCTGCGCTGTTATTCCCAATAAAAGTTGTTTTTCGCCCACCTGCACTACCGCTATTTTTTCTTTTAAACCTAGAGCCAAGCTGGTGACTATCTTGAGATTTTGCCCTGAGCTTTCAAAGCGCCCAGTGAATGTTTTAGAGCGCCGTATCAGCCACGCCAAGGCTCCAATCAAAGCCAACACCAGCAGCAAATACACCAGCACTTTGCCACTGTTTGCCATAGGATCTAACACCACGGCTTTTTTTTCTTCAGCTAAGGCAAAATCGGCGAATAACACCAACCACACCAGCCAAAAGCGATTAGCGTAAGCGCTGAATACGTTCACTTTGACTCACCACATCGGTTAATCGAATACCAAACTTATCGTTAACCATCACCACTTCACCGTGAGCAATCAAAGTGCCGTTGACTAGAACGTCTAGGGGTTCACCCGCTAAGCGATCCAGTTCAACAACCGAGCCTTGGTTTAATTGCAGCAGGTTACGAATAGGAATTTGGGTAGAACCAACTTCCATCGAGATGCGCACTGGAATATCCAGAATAACGTCTAGCTCTGGGCCAACGTCCATGCGTTTAGGTGCATCGTTGGATAATTTCTCTAGCTGTTGAGGCTCCACTTCAAGCTCTTCGTCTTCGCCTGGAAAATCGCCCGATTCTTCCATTGCCGCCGCCCATTCGTCGGCCAAAGCAGCGTCATCGCTCGACTGTGCCACTTCGTTGGCCAGTGCGTCAATGTCGATATCTGGCATGGCTTGCGCGTCTGCGTTTTCTGCTTCTGGCTTGTTATTTTCATCGGCCATCACATCTACCCTCTATGGTTTTTAATTTGGCTGGTAATTTTAACCGCTAGGTTCTCGCTTGAGACCCCCAGCTTACCGCGAAAAATTGGCACACCATTGGCGTGCAAAATAAAATCTTCTGGCATTTCAACTGGAATAATGTCGCCTTTTTTCAAGGCGGCCACTTCACGCAGAGTAAAATCGCGCTCGACCACTGTGCCATGAATGGGCACCTTGGCTTCCATAATGTCTTCACGCAAGCTCACTTGCCAACGCTCGTCAACATCATCAACATCGCTTTGAAAGCCAGCGTCTAGCACCTCACGAATTGGCTCAATCATGGAATAAGGCACGGTTAGGTGCAAATCGCCGCCACCGCCGTCCAGCTCGATATGAAAGGTGCTTACCACCACTACTTCGCTTGGGCTAACGATATTAGCCATAGCAGGGTTAACCTCTGAGCCAACGTATTCAAAGTCCAGTTTCATAATTGGTGCCCAAGCTTCCTGCAAATCGTTGAAGATTTGATTAAGCACCAACTGCACTACCCGCACCTCGGTTGGGGTAAATTCGCGGCCTTCAATTTTTGCGTGGCGGCCATCACCACCAAAGAAGTTATCCACCAGCTTAAACACTAATTTGGCATCAAGAATAAACAAAGCTGTGCCACGCAAGGGGCGCATTTTTACCAAATTAAGACTGGTTGGCACATAGAGCGTGTGCACATATTCGCCAAATTTCATAATTTGCACGCCGCCCGAAGCCACGTCGGCGCTACGGCGTAAAAAGTTAAACATGCTGATGCGGGTATAACGAGCAAAACGTTCGTTAATCATTTCCAGCGTAGGCATACGCCCACGCACAATGCGGTCGTTACTGGTTAGGTCGTAAGAGCGCACGCCTTCAGCATCAATATCTTCTTCTGGGCCAATGTCCCCGTCGTCAATACCATGCAGCAGGGCATCAATTTCGTCTTGCGATAAAATATCTTGCACAATAAATTCCTTACTGCATCACAAAGTTGGTGTAAACAACGGCTTCTAAGCCACTCACTTGGGCATCGCGCTGCAATACTAAAGACAGCTGAGTAAATAGTTTTTTCTGCAGCTCTAATTTGCCCTCTTCGGTGCGCAAATGAACAATACTTTGCTCGCCGATAATACGGTTTACTTCATTTCGAATCATGGGGTCGTGCAAGGTTAAAGCCGCCATCATGGCAGGGTTGCGAGTAGCTAAAGCGATACTGGTTTGGACAAAACGCTGACGTGCACCAACCTGGTAGCTCACGGTGAACTCTGGCGCTAAGGCGTAATATTGCAAAGGCAAGACTTCTTCTTTTTTCTCGGCCTTAGCTTCGTCACCGGCCTCGGAGTTGCCTGCAAATAAGAAATACATAATCCCAGCGGTCAGCCCCACGAGCAGTAGCGCTCCGACAGCCATAATGATGATGAGCTTTTTGCTGCCACCACCTGCTTTGCCTTTTTCAGACTCTTTAATTACTTCGGATTCTTCTGCCATGCTAATCCCCTTATGATTACTTAATTACCTGCAATAGCCATGCCAGCCAGCAAGACTTCTAAACAAGCTATTTTCGTGTTTACTGGGGTGAAAGTGTAAGGGTTTCTGAATTAGTTGTCAGATTTATGACAGAAGAAAAATGACGGTCTGCTTATATTAAAGCTAAGCAGACCCAAAGCTTAGGCGAAGGTGTCGAGTAGCGTATGGCTATTTACTGGAGCAACTCTGGGGGTGTTGTCTTCTTCTGCGCTGCTTAACCACTCGCCGTTATTGGCGCCAGTTTGTCCTTGCCCTTGCCCCTGCCCTTGGTGTTGCTGTTGAGAGGATTGTTGGCTTACATCAAATTGACTTAATTGCATGCCACCTTCGGCTAAGGCATCACGCAAACGTTGGGCTTGAGATTCCAAGGCTTCACGCACCTGTGGGGTTTGTACCTGAACTTGAATTTGCACCTGTTCATGGTGCACTTGCATGCGTACATGCAGACTGCCTAGCTCTGGTGGGTCAAGGCGAATTTTAGCGTGATGAGTTTCCTCGGCCACCATGGTTAAAATGCGCCCGCCCAAGGCCACTGGCCATTGTTTTTTATCTTGGCCTAGCTGCAGCTTATCTTGCTCTTTCATGGCATTGAGTTCTTGCTCGAAGCTCAGCATATCAGGACGGCCTTTGCTTTGTGCCGCGCTGATGCTGGTATCGGCTTTAGCTAAGGCGAAAGACAGCGACTCATCTTGCTTAGAATCAGCTTGATTAGCCGAGGCCGCCAAAGCGGCTTCGGCTTTGCTGGCCTCGGTTGCCGTCATGTTTGCCGCTGCGGCTTGTGCACCAGTTTGTTGCTTACCTTGGTGCTTCTCGTTAGGTAAAAATACGACCGACTGCTGCTCGCTCATTTCCGGTTCGGGTAAATCGGTTGCAGAGGGCAAGGTGTCAGTTGTCGCTTGCACGCTTTGCCCTGGCGTAATAAAACCTGCGGCTAACTCGGTCTGCTCTTGCACTGTTAAGGGCGCATTAGCCTCTTCTGAGCGAAGTGGTTCCGCGCCTGCTACCTTAGCGGCAGCAGGGCTAAGTACCTGAATGGCACCAAAATTAAGCTGCCCGATAACCCCGGCCATATCATCGTTATCACCTTCTGGGGCAGCCAGTTCGGCTTGTGCCGCAGGCAAAAGAGGCAAGTTTAAGGCTGTTTCGGGTGGCAATAGTTGCCCCTCTAAAGGCGGCAAGGCCGGGGCTAACTGGGGTGGCAGCAACGTGTTGAGCAGGTTTGAAAAAGCGCCAGTGCCCTCCTCGCCAAGCGGCATGGCTTCTGGGTTTGCGCCCATTCGCATGATTAACGAAAACAGCCCTTGTGCACTTGGAGTTGCTTGCATAGCGACCTCGAAATTCAATCAATAATAAACTTATAGGGAATAAAGCAATTTGCAGGCCAGTTATTTATTTTGCATGCGAATACTGGCAGCGCGATTGGCAAACTCGTCGGCTTGCTTTTGCAGTTGTTTTTCTTGCTCGGCATCGTGTTCGGAGTCGAGCTTATCCATTAGCTTAATCAACGCCTGCACTTTGCCGTGCTGTTCCAAATAGGCCTGATGCGCGGTTGCGGTTTGTTTTTCTAACAGGGCTAGTTTTTCTTTTTGTTTTTCTAGGGCTTGCTCAATTTGCGTCATAAAGCCAAGTGTGGCCTGAATTGAACCGCCGCTTAACGGCCCTTGCCCAGGGGCAGAAAGACGCTGTTGATATTCATGGTTATAAAGCACCAACTGATCGCGCTGCTCTTGTTCGGCGGTGAGTTGGCGCTGCAACTGCCCCCAACGCGTAAGCAGAGTTTCTTCTTCGCGCTCGGCCATATCCAAAATAATTTGCAAGCGCTTGGCACGAGGGTGTCGACGCATTAGCCGTTACTCTGAGCCGGTGGATTGGGGAAAATGTTATCCAATGCTTGCTTGCTGTCGGCAATGGGGCTGCCTTCTTTTAAACCTTGGCGCAGCATGGCTTTAATAGCAGGCAGGCGGTCTATCGCCGCATCAAGCATGGGGTCGCTGCCGGCTTTATAAGCACCCACGGCAATCAGGTCTTGGTTTTGGCGGTAGTGCGCCATCATTTGCTTACAAAGTTGTGCTTTTTTAAGCCATTCTTCGCTGACCACTTGCGGCATCACCCGGCTTACCGAGGCTTCTACGTCGATAGCAGGGTAATGGCCTTCTTCGGCCAGTTTGCGTGACAGCACGATATGGCCGTCTAAGATGGCACGACTGGCGTCGGCGATGGGGTCTTGCATGTCGTCGCCTTCACTTAATACGGTGTAAAACGCAGTAATCGAACCGCCCCCTTCTGGGCCGTTGCCTGTGCGCTCGACCAGCTTGGGCAGCTTGTTGAAAACCGAAGGCGGATAGCCTTTGGTGGCTGGCGGCTCGCCAACAGCAAGGGCAATTTCACGCTGGGCTTGGGCGTAACGAGTGAGTGA
>JBASZG010000121.1:0-5594 GCA_049277875.1 Venatoribacter sp. | reverse complement strand
CGCAGCATTTACCAACAAATCTGCAGACAAATATTTCACCAAGAAGATTGGCGACTTATAGCCGCCATAGCATGTTTTAATCCGTCTTTTTCTCAGCAGCTTCTTTTTCAGCGGCTTCTTGAGCCGCTTTTTCTTGCCGCCATTGGTTCATTTCGTCGTAATAAGTATCCCACACACAAGGGCAACAGCCACTTTCGCAGCATTCGTTGTCACCCGGTGGCGTTGGTTGTTCGCGCATTTAAATTGCCTTACTGCCGTTAATTAGAAAGGTACGTCTTGATCGTAAGCAGGGCCTTCGTAGTCGGGCATGCTTTGGCTGTATTGATCCTGACGGCCAGTAGCCCCTTCAATGCGCCATGCTTGCAAGCTGGTAAAGCATTTTTCGGGTTTACCCGGAGCACTCCATAAACGCCCAGATAAATTAAAGGTAACCTTAACTTCATCGCCTAATTGAAAATTGTCTAATAAGGCACATTTGTCTTTTAGCACTTCCAAAGCGACATAATTAGGGTAAGTGGGGTTTTCCCCTTCACCAGTCAATTTGATAACAAATTCACGTTTCGTAAAACCGTTTTGGCCAAAACTTTGTGTAGCGCCAATAGTGTGAATAACTCCCTGTACTTCAAAGCTTTTAGACATACTGCCCCCATTGAATTTAAAGCCTAAGACTATAGGTTAAATCGTTAATATTTGCATTGGTTTATCGTCCCTCATACACTGCAGGAAAATTTTCTCAGCCATAACATTCAAATGACCTCCGAGTTTCTCTACAAGCTAGGCACCGACGCAATTTTAGCTTTAGTTTTGCTTATGCTGTTTCACTATATTTCAAAGCTTTCATCGGGTGTGCGTGGCATTTTGGCTTGGGGCATAGGCCACTTTATTTACAGCATCGGAGCCATTTTAATCGACGCAGGTGAAACCCTAACCACCAGCTTTCATCTACAAAATTACCTGCTTTACAGCTACATTGTAGGAACCCTATTAGCCAACATCGGCTTGGCCACCCTAACCTATTCAGTTATCAGTTTTGCTAATGTCCGAAAGGCCAGAAGAAAAGAGCACTTAGTCTTTGCCTTAATGCTGTTCGCCACACCATTAATCTGGTTAAAAGGAATTAACTACGACACCAGTGGCGCAATTATGAGTATTAACGAGATTATCTTTCTGCTCTTTGTCGTCATTCATTTTAAACGCTTCAAACAACCGCCATTTAAGCTTCCTGCCCAAGTTATTATCTGTGCCAGCTTTCCCTTGTTTTACCTTTATGTTGAAGATTTTCTCACCAGTTTGAATCAAGGCTATGCCCCTGATTTAGAGAGGGTGAATTTTGATTTGGCCATCTGGTTTTTATTTAATTTCTGCATGTTGATGATTACCAGTTTTAAGGCGGCAGAAAACTTTCGTAATCAGGCTATGACCGATGCATTAACCGGTGCCTTAAATCGACGCGGGTTTAGAGAAAAAATCAACTCTCTTGGGCTTGAACAAAATAACGAGCAAAGCTTAGCCATCCTAACGTTCGATATTGATCATTTCAAATCATTCAACGATACCTATGGCCATACCACAGGAGATGAAGTGCTTATGACAATCAGCACCACGGTAAAATCGTTATTAATTCAAAATGAGCTTTTTGTGCGCAGCGGTGGCGAAGAATTTATTATTTTAATTCGCAACAACAGCCTCGATGAAATTAAAGCACTGGCCGAAAAATTACGCCTAAAAGTAGCCGGTTTAAACCAAGAGGACGCTCGCATTCCAAGGCAAATTACCCTATCTGCGGGCGTTTCTTTCACCGAAGAGCCAATGAGCATTTCTGCTCTTATCCACCAAGCAGACCAAGCCCTGTACCGCGCCAAAAGCAGTGGCCGTAATCGCATTGTTTACGCCAACGACAGCAGCTATTTAGAACAGCCCATTGAATTCATATTGGGCTAGTTCGTCTTCTGAAAAAGCTACAAAAAGTCACAAAAGATACGATTGTTTTTACAGCAGAGCTGCAAATATCTACCATTCATTAGCCAAATTACGCCACTTTTTCAGAATATTGCATTAGACTAATAACGCCTAAAACGCACTTTCATACCATTTGAAGTTGGAATCTATGTCGCTTAGTTTTTATCCAATACTGCTATCAGACTGTGTACTGGCTTTAGCATTACTGATTTTATTCAGCTATGTATCCAAGGTTTCAAATGGTTTGCGTGGCATAGCACTATGGGGTATCGGCCACTTTATCTACAGCATTGGCGCGGTTTTGGTGGATGGATTGGCGCTGAATAATCTTAGCCCAGTATTTCATCTGCCAGCCGGAATTGTCGCCAGTGCTGGTCTGGCCCTGCTCACCTACGCCATCTACAGCTTTAGCCAGCAAAAAAAGCCAAGCTTTCCCCTACGCCTGCTTTTAGGTTTTATGGTGACATTGCCAGGCTTACTGTTTTTAGCTGGCCTGCAGCAAGCCAGCAATCTGTCTGTCGCCGTCAATGAAGTGATTTTCATCTTAGTGATGATGAATTATTTACGTCTTTTTGAAAAACAGCCTTTCCGCTTACCCAGCATTATGATGATTTTGGCTGCCATACCGCTGCTGGCTATTTATCTGCAAGATATTTTTAATATTTTCCACGACCAATACACTGGCGAATTTGGCAGCTTTAGCTGGATCAACGTTGACCTGTCTGCATGGTTTTTAATTAACTTCTGCATGCTCACTTTAAGCAGCTTCAAAGCCTCTGAAAATTTAAAACAAGTAGCACGGCTAGACCCATTAACTGGGTTATTAAACCGACGGGGGTTGCGTGAAAACTTAAATATGGCGGCTCCCTTTAAATATCCAATGGCAGTGTTGGCTTTGGATATCGACTTTTTTAAATCCATTAACGATCAATACGGCCATCACACCGGCGATTTAGTGCTGCAAGAATTTAGCCGTAAGCTGCAACACATTACCGATCGCAGTGATATTTTGGAGCGTGTTGGTGGCGAAGAATTTATTATTGTGGTGCAAGGCCCCAAAGCAGCTAATGCCCATATTTTTGCCGAATGCTTAAGGGCAGAGGTGGAATCTATGCTCGTAAGCGACAACAAAACCTTTATTCCCATCACTGTGAGCATCGGTGTTTGCATCACTCATAGGCCAGAGAAAATATCCGTTTTGATTCATGCCGCCGACGAACAGCTTTATCGCGCCAAAGATGTGGGCCGTAATTGTATTGTTACGCACACTCTTGGCAAAGAGGCCACAAATACCGAGCGTAAAATCGCCTAATCATTCCGTCTTTTGCTAAGATAGCGTTTTCTCACCGCAACAAGGCAAGGACAACTCATAATGTTTAATAGTGCATTCGCCAGTTCACTATCCCCAAAATGCAAACTCAGTGCCGATCAGCTCAATGCGTTTTTGGCACTTAGCCCCGCCGACAATCTTAGTAAACGCGCCGATACACAAAATTGGCTTAGCAATTTAAGCGGGCAAATTCTTAAAAATTGGATTAATTTTTCAGAGGTTCAAAGCCAAGTTTGGGCACCCTTTGGCCTGCCTAAAGATTGGTTTTTTGGTTGGACCAAGCCCTTAGTTAAAGAAACTCAAAAGGCCGTAGCCGCCGGGCAAGACCCAGACCCTGTTGCTAACGACAACATGCGAATTGAGACAGAATACGCAGAGCGCATCAAAAACTTGGTAACAAGTATTTGCCAAGTCAGCCCAGCCAGTGCCAGCGAGCAAGCACAAAAGCTTGATAACATTGATATTCAGGGCAACCGCTACAGCATTGACCATAACGCTTGTGAGCAACTGTGCACATCTAGCGCGGGAAAACTGTGGCTGGCCCAGCAGCTACAACAATTTCAATTGCTGGAATGGCAATATCACAGCTTTGGCCAAACTCGTTTAAAAGCACTTAAAAAACTATTGCGTTCGGCATTGCAAGTCATTGCCGGTGAAGTCTTTAGCGAATTAAGTAAAAACCCCTACCGCAAACTATCGGAACAAGGGCAGCGCTTGCAAAGCGATGCCGAATATTTGGCAGAATGTGAACAGCGCTTATTGGCTCTTCTGGCTCAAGATGCCTTCGATATGCGCCGTTTTGCCCAAACCTCGCCTTACGCTGTGATGGGTGCATCAAAATGGGAAACCGTGCCAGGTTCAGAACTATTTAGTGTGCAACTGCGCTACTATCCTCGTCCAGAAGGTGTTAAAGCCAATGGTCGCACACTCTATTTAGCCAGCCCCATGATCAATCGCTGTGAGCTGTTTGATTTAGCTGCAGGCAAATCGGTAATTGAAGGCATGCTGCAACAGGGCTATGACTTGTATATGGTCGACTATGGCAACCCAGGCGGTGAGCAAAGCGAGTTCGATTTAAGCTTTTATGGCCAAACCGTACACGATCACTGCCTTAAACTTATTCAAGAGCGCCACCCAGAGCAAAACATAGACGTTATGGCTTACTGCATGGGTGGCACGCTGTTTTTACCTTATTTGGCGCGTCATATCGAAGAGCTAAAACTTGAAAACAAACCGTTAAAAATACGCCAGCTTGTGCTTATGACCACTCCGGTTTATTTCGATGACCAAACCAGCGGCCACAAGCCTATGCGCGATGTGATCCGTAACGATTATAGCGCCAGCATTATGAGCACCTTTTACTCTGGTTCTAACGTTCCACCACAAGCTATTGAAGTAGGTATGAATACTATTCAGCCGGGTGTGGGCTTTAGTGTCACCGAAGGTTTTTACGCCAGAGCCAACTTCCCCGGTGCCATTATTGATGCCGCACCATTTTTAAATTGGCTTTCTTCTGGCACTCGCTTTCCTGCCAAGGCGCACCGTCAATGGATTCAAAAGGTGTTTATCGACAACGAAATTTGGGAAGGCAAATTCACCTTGCCATCTAAGCACCCAGAACTGGATGGTCAACCGGTTAACTTAGAAAGCCTAACCTTAGCCGATGTCGCCATCTTTGATTATCGTGGCTTGCGTGACCCCATTGCTCCGGCTGGTTCTTGTCGCACCAGCGAACGTTGGGGCCGTAAAGAAGATAACCACCAGCTAACCTGTGGTGGCTTAAACCGCACTATCGAGAAAAATATCGGCCATATTTTTGTGGTAAGTAAAAAGCTACTGGCTGAATTTTTAGAGGCCGTAAGTGAATTTCTACAAGATCAGCCACCAGCCTATAACGCCGACAAAGACCCTGAAGTGTTAGAGCTGTGCCCACCGCCACGCCAAGCAGAGGAAGCTAAAGCGCAAGCACCTGCCGCCAAGCCTAGCGTTGCAGTGAAAAGCGTTACCAACCCAGCACCAGAAGCCAGTAAAACACTTGATCTGGTGTTTGACGAGCCAAGCGCAGCCAAAGCAGAGTCTCAAAAAGCCAGCAAGGCAAAAAAGGCACCAAAGGCCACGGCCAAAGTAACTAAGGCGGCCAAACCCAAAGCGACTAGACTTACCAATAAACCAACCGCTGCTAAGGAATAACCCCCAATGTGCGAACTACTGGGCATGAGTGCCAACACCCCTACCGATTTGTGTTTTAGCTTTACCGGGCTAACTCAACGTGGTGGTAATACTGGCCCTCATAAAGATGGTTGGG
>JBASZG010000120.1:0-8951 GCA_049277875.1 Venatoribacter sp. | reverse complement strand
CGCATTGTTAAAGCCGAAGACCGCAATTGGTGGGCACGGATGTGGGGCAAAGACAAAAAAGTAACCGAAACCTACATGCTGAAAATGAACCGTGCGCGCTTAGGTGTGTATGTTTCTCTTATTAGCAATGCGGATACTTTAGCCGATGAAGAATTATCCACCCCAATTTTGACTGAAATAAAAGATAAGTTAGAGCTGCAAGCGAAGTGAAATACATTTCCTTAGGGAGCGGCAGCCGTGGCAACGCTACCCTGATTTTGGAACAAGACCGTGGTGTTTTAATTGACTGCGGCTTTAATCGCAAAACGGTTTTGCAACGCCTGCAAGACAGCGGCACCGACCCTCGCCAGTTAGAAGCTATCTTTGTTACCCATGAACACAGCGACCATGCTAATGGCGTTAAAGCCTTAGCCGAGGCTTTAGCCATTCCATTTTATTCGTCTTTCGGCACCGCCAGAAAAATGGGCTGGGTTGAACACGAGCTGTGGCGCTGTGTTGAAGCTGATCGCTCTGTCAGTGTTGGGCATTTGAACATTCAACCTGTTGTGGTGCCCCATGATGCTGAAGAACCTTTTCAATATGTGCTGGAAAATAGCGCCAGAAAGCGCTTAGGGGTGCTGTCTGATCTGGGCTCTTTAACCCCACATATTTTAGATAATTACAGCTTTTGCCATGCCCTGCAGCTTGAAGCCAATCACGACCCTGTGATGCTGCAAAACGGCCCTTATCCTCCCAGCCTTAGAGCGCGAGTAGCAGGTAGCTTTGGCCATTTAAGTAATAATCAATGTGCCCAATTAATAGCTGGCGTACAATGGCACGGTTTAATGAGTGTTACGGCTGGCCATATCAGCGAAAAGAACAATTCAGTCGAGTTAGTTTGTACTGAATTAAGCCAAGTATTAGACTGCACGCCATCGCAGGTAAAAATACTTGAACAGAATCAAATATCGTCCTGGCTAGAATTAGCCTAGTTCCACAACCGCTTACGATCTACGGAGATCACCATGGAAAAACGCGAACTGCTTTATACCGGCAAAGCCAAATCAGTTTATAGCACCGATAATCCCGACCTAATGGTATTGGAGTTTCGTAATGACACCTCGGCCTTTGACGGTAAGCGTGTAGAGCAGTTAGAACGCAAAGGCAAAGTGAACAACAAGTTCAACGCCTTCATCATGACTAAACTGGCTGAAGCGGGTATTCCCACTCACTTTGAGCGCTTGCTCTCAGATAACGAATCTTTAGTTAAACGTCTGCAAATGATTCCGTTAGAGTGCGTTGTGCGCAACGTAGCTGCCGGCAGCTTGTGTCGTCGCTTGGGAGTAGAAGAAGGTTTAACTCTTAACCCAGTAACCTTTGAATTGTTTTTGAAAAACGATGCTCTTGGCGATCCAATGGTAAACGAATACCACGCTCGTTCTTTTGGTTGGGCAACCGATGAGCAAATCGAGCGTATGAAAGAGCTGTCTTTTCAAGTGAACGAAGTGCTTAAAAAACTTTTCTTGGCTGGTGATTTATTACTGGTTGACTCCAAGCTGGAGTTTGGTTTGTATAAAGGCGAAATCGTTCTAGGAGATGAATTTTCTCCTGATGGCTGCCGCTTATGGGACGTTAACACCCGCGACAAGATGGACAAAGACCGCTTCCGCAAAAACTTAGGCGGCGTGATTGAAGCCTACGAAGAAGTAGCTCGTCGCATCGGTGCCGATGTGCAGTAACCGGTTTTAGGTCTCAAAACCCCCATGTTTGGGGGTTTCTTGCATCTATAATCGATAAAAGTTTGGAAAATTCTAAATAATAAGCAACACTAAACGACACCTGCCCTTAGGCTGCCATTGAAAGGAAATAACTATGAAAAAAACACTTCTGGCTGCGGCTATTGTTGCCATAATGCCAATAACTTCTCATGCACTGGTTGAAGTTGGCGCTAAAGCCAGCATTTGGAATGCTGAAGCCACAGGCCAAATTGATAACAATGTTTCGGTTGAAAAAGACGGGCTAAATTTAAAATCGTCTAACGGTACTCAACTTACTGTTTATCTTAAGCATCCTATTCCGGTGCTGCCTAACCTGAAACTGAAAAGCACCACGCTAGATACCAAAGGCAAGGGTTCTTTAAACGCCAGCTTTGCCGATCAAACGTTTAACGAAGCTGTTTCCAGCAAAATAGACTTAAGCCACACCGATGCAACCCTGTTCTGGACGCTACCTATCCCGATGGTTGATATCGACCTAGGTCTGACAGCCCGTATGTTTGATGGTGATGCCTCTGTTACCGGCAACACTGCTGGCACCAAAGCAGTCGACTTAGACATGACCTTGCCAATGGGCTATGCCGCGGTGCGTGTTGGTTTGCCCTTTAACCTTTATGTTGCAGGTGATGCTAACTATATTGGCTTTGGCAAAAACAAGATGCTCGATTACAACGCCTCAGTTGGTTATGTGTTACCTGTACCAATAGTTAATGTAGGAGTGGAGCTAGGCTACCGCTCGTTCTCGTTGGAAACCGATAAAAAAGACGTGGATATTGAAACCGACTTAGATGTTAAAGGTCTGTTCTACGGTGCGTCGTTGTCCTTCGGCTTTTAAGTCTTAGGGCTTAGAAAAACGGCTTTAGAGCCGTTTTTTTATGCCCGTAAAATTGCTGCCACAAGTTTTTTCCGTGCTTGTGTATGAATTTATAAGGGCTTGTAGTAGTGTAGGCACCGCTTATTTCAATCATTTAGGAATAACTATGAAACTTATAAAAACTGCACCAGCTTTATTACTAGGTGCAATGCTGTTAACCGGTTGTAACCAAGGGGAAGCTGTGAATTTAAAGCTAGATAATCATATTGACCAAGCCAGCTATGGTGTTGGTTTGAACATTGGCCGTCAACTTGGTCAAGAAGATGTGCAAGTAAACGCAGATGCTGTTGCGGCTGGCATTCGTGATGCTCTAAGTCATGCCGAGCCTCGCATTAAAGACGAAGTGATTGCTGCTGCTTTTGAAAAAATTCGTGAAGAACAAATGCGCAAACAAGAAGCATTAGATGACGAAGCAGCCAAAACCAGCAAAGCTTACTTAGACGAAAATGCCAAAAAAGACGGCGTTAAAGTAACGGATTCTGGCCTTCAATATGAAGTTATTACTGCAGCTCCTGCTGGCGCAGCTAAACCTACTGCACAAGATACCGTGCGCGTTCACTACCACGGCACTTTAATCGACGGCACTGTATTCGACAGCTCTGTGCAACGTGGTCAGCCAGCCGAATTTCCTGTTGGCGGCGTAATTCAAGGTTGGGTTGAAGCATTACAATTAATGAGTGTTGGCGACAAATGGAAACTAACCATCCCTGCCGACCTAGCCTACGGCGCTCGCAGCCCAAGCCCTAAAATTCCTGCGAACTCTGCCTTAATTTTCGAAGTTGAATTGTTAGACATCGTTAAATAAAAGCGTGTAAGGCAATATAAAGCGGCCTAGGCCGCTTTTTTTCTGTTTCAAAATAGGTGTGGCATGATTGATAAATATTTGCGTGACGCTCTTGCACCCTTAGCTAAAACTCAGGGCCAAGTTATCCTTGGCTACAGTGGCGGCCTAGACTCTAGTGTGCTGCTGCAAGCGGTAGCCGAACTTACTTGGCTTAAACCTAGAATTAAGGCGCTGCATATACATCATGGGTTATCTGCTCAGGCCGATTACTGGCTAGAACATAGCCAGCAACAAGCGCAAGCATTGGGCATTGCCTTCTATTTTGAAAAAGTACAACTACAAGATAAAAGCGATGGCATAGAGCAGGCCGCACGAATGAGCCGCTATCAGGCTTATCAGAAGCACAGTCAAGCTGGCGACTACATCATTCTTGCCCATCATGCCGACGACCAAATTGAAACCTTCTTTATGCGCGCCACACGCGGTGCAGGGGGAACAGGCTTAACTGGCATTCCTGAGTCTCGTGTTCTGCCTAACGGTGCCAAAATATTACGCCCATTATTGCCTTTTACTCGTGCTGAGTTGGAAGCCTATGCCAAAGCGAAACAACTGAGCTGGATTGAAGACGAATCAAACGCCGATTCAAGCTTCGAGCGAAATTGGTGGCGCAATCAATTACTTCCCGTCATTTGGAACAAGTTTCCGCAACGTAAACGCACCTTGCTGCGAACGATTTCTCAACTTAAGCAAGACCAAAAACTCATTCAAGAACTGCTCGAACCAAGATTTAGAGAGCTATGCACTCCTTGGAATTGGCCAAATTGTGCTCCCATAGCCTGCGATCTGGCTACTTTAACCATTGCTACTGAAACTCAGCAGCCCTATTTGCTGCGCATGTGGCTTAAAAAATTAGGCTTAATCAACTCCAGTCAACAATGGTTAGCGCAACTTAACAAAGACCTGATTCAAGCCGCCGTAGATGCAATGCCAGTTATGTATATTGGTGATTGGTCGGTTTCACGCCATAAAGAGTATTTGTATTTGTTTCTGGCACAGAATTTACCAAAAGACGACATAATCAATATCCAATATGTGGTACAAATGCCTTGGGCTGGTGCTTGGGTCAAGGTAGCACCAGCCCAGACTGGGCTGGCGACGGGAAAATATCAAGTTGTGCCAGCTCAAAATGTTTTTGGTGAAAACCTTAAAATGCTAAAACGGCCAAACAAAAGCATTAAAACTTTACTGCACGAAGCCGATGTGCCAGCTCAGCTACGCGCCAACTGGCCAGTGATAATGGATAACCACAAGGTTTGCGCGATTGTTGGCATTAGCGTGGCCGAAGATTACTTAGCTAAGCAAGGCGAACCAGCCTGGCAGCTTGATTGGAAAAATACTTAACTGCCTTAGGACAAATGTTTCACGCATGAAGATTTATTGGGGCCTATGTTTTCTTGCCTCGCTAACTGTAGGCGTTTTTATTGGTGTTTATTATGCGCAAACGCACAGCACCCAAATTAATTCAGAGGTTTCAATAGCCCAGCCATCCAAACCCAGTTTGATGGTGGCAGAGCCGAGTCAAATAGAAGAAAAAATACCGGCTGAACCTGAACCCGAAATTGCCACTGCGCCAGATAAGCAGCCGAATAAGGTGGCTAAAATCTACAAAACAGTGGAGCAAAAAATAAAATCATCTCCTGTTGTGCAAGCGGTAATTCAACACAAACAAGAGCCAACACCCACCGCTCAGACAGAAGCTACGCCTTCTATTATTGAGCCAGAACTTGCTGAGCTAGAAGAGCTAAGCTCAGGGTTTAAACAAGATGAAGAAATTCGTTTAAATCTTAAATTGCCCGATTTAGATTGGGAAAAATACGAATTAAATGAGCAAAAAAACTTTTCTTATCCAAGTTTCTTTTACAAAAAAGAAGATATTTCGCGTTTAAAGCTTTCTGGAAAACTTCTATGGGATGAATCGGAAGAAGCCAATACCAAGCCCATAGAAGACACCATTTTAGGTGCTGAACTGGAATTTAAAGTGTTGCTGCCCTAAAGCAGCACACTTGCAATACCTAAAACCGCAGCATAACCGGCGGTGTAAGCCATAATCAGCAGCGCGAAGAACTTGGCGTAGCTGGCAAAGGTTAATCCTTTAATTTTGCTCATGGCCACGATGCCAGACGCCGAGCCGATAATCAGCAGCGAACCACCCACGCCTACGGCATAGGTTAATCCCATCCACTCTTGCACACTCATGTCTATGCCCGCTTTAAGCAAGGCCGCAGTCAGTGGCACGTTATCAATCATGGCTGAAATGAGGCCAAACAAGTAATTTGCGGCCCAAGCAGGCATGTAGTTATACAGCAGCAAGAAGCTGTCTAGGGCTTGAATTTCTTTTAAGGCACCCACAATCAGCAAAATGCCCAAGAAGAACAGCAGGGTTTCAAACTCGATTTGGCGAATGTAACTCATAATAGGGTGGTGCTCAGTATCTTCACCATAGGCTTTGGCCAGCATAAACATCACTGAAAGGCCAGTTAGGAAGGTTAAGACAGGAGGGATATCGAACAGTACGTTGAATACCATGGTGAGCAAAATGGTGCACAAGAACGTGATTGCAATAACCACTTCGCTTTTTTCCAGTGATTCATTTTTATGCTCTATTTTCACTTCACCCGATAATGGGCGCGATAGCATAGTTGCCAGTAGCAGCACCGCTCCTAAGGCGGGAACAGATAAAATAAGCAGGTCGATAATATTTACTTTGCCCGCTAAGAAAATCATCAAGGTGGTTACGTCGCCGGTAATCATGGCCACACCACCAGAGTTAATGGCAAATACCACCACCGCAGCAAAGCGCAAGGTTTTCGCTAAGGGCAGTTGTAACGACAGCACCAACGAGACCGAAACCAAAGTGGCGGTAACGTTATCGGCTAAAGATGAGAATAAAAAGCTAAATGTAGCAATTAAAAAAAGCAGCTTTCTTTCCGACATTTCGCGCGGTAATAAACGATAAATAATGCTTTTAATCAGCCCTTTTTTATTCAGATAGGCAACGAATGTCATTGCCGCTACTAAGAACAGCCAAAGGCTGGCAATTTCGCTGATATTTTCTTCTAACCCGCGAATAATCTGTAAGTGTTCCGTTTCCTGTGGGGTAAAAATAAACAATAAAACCCAAGATAGCGTGCCGAAAAACAACACACTTTGAGCTTTATTTATATGAATAACTTCCTCGAAGATAACAGACAGCAACCCCAGAATTGCAATAGCAATAAGAGTTGCAGGTAGAAAATCGAGCATAAGCACCTCGATGGTTTAAACGTGAAAGGTGCGCGAATTTTATGCCTGATATTTACAGGAAAGAACCTTTTTTGACGTCCCCTTGTAGTTTTTTTACAAAGCTATCCAGTGATAAGTAGTCAAATTAGACCAAAGTGGTAGAGCATCCTTGCTCGCTGCATGGGCGCTTATTCAACGCCTTGAGATTTAAGATACTGATCGTAGCTGCCGTGGAAATCGACGATTTCGTTATCGCGGATTTCGATAATACGAGTAGCCAAAGACGACACAAACTCGCGGTCGTGCGAGACAAAAATGAGCGTGCCTTCGTACATCTCTAGCGCCAAGTTAAGGGCTTCGATGGATTCCATATCCATGTGGTTGGTGGGTTCGTCAAGCAGCATGACGTTGTGGTTGCCCATCATCAGCTTGCCAAACAACAAACGGCCTTTTTCACCGCCTGAGCACACTTTTACCTGCTTTTTAATATCGTCGGCGTTAAACAATAAGCGGCCTAAAGTGGCGCGCATAATTTGATCGTCGTGCTCTGGGGTTTTCCATTGCGACATCCACTCAAACAAAGTGCCACCCATTGCAAACTCGTATTCGTGGTCTTGAGCGTAGTAGCCAAGGTTCACGTTTTCCGACCATTTAATGCTGCCAGAGGTAGGAGTAACGTCGCCTACTAAGCATTTTAAGAAGGTCGATTTACCCGCACCGTTGGCACCAATAACCGCAATTTTTTCGCCGGCTTCCACCATCAAATTGGTATTTTTAAACAAAGGTGCATCGCCTTCGTAGCTGTGGCTAAGATTGGCCACTTCAAGCGCCAAGCGGTGCAGTTTTTTCTCTTGGTTAAAGCGAATAAAGGGGCTTTGACGACTAGAAGGCTTCATTTCTTCTATTTTAATTTTGTCGATTTGACGAGCGCGGCTGGTCGCTTGTTTTGATTTTGAAGCGTTAGCACTAAAGCGCGATACAAACTGTTGCAGCTCGGCAATCTGGGCTTTCTTCTTGGCGTTTTCGGCTTGCATACGCTCACGTGCTTGGGTTGATGCAATCATAAAGTCGTCGTAGGTGCCGGGGTAAATTTTAATATCGCCATAGTCGATGTCGGCCATGTGGGTACAGACCGAGTTTAAAAAGTGACGGTCGTGCGAAATGATTACCATGGTGCATTTCATATTATTGATAATGCCTTCCAGCCAACGAATGGTATGAATATCCAAGTTGTTGGTGGGTTCGTCGAGCAGCAGAATATCGGGGTTAGAGAACAGAGCTTGCGCCAACAGCACCCGCAGTTTCCAACCCGGAGCCACTTCGCTCATTGGGCCGTTGTGCAGTTCGATTTCGATACCTGCACCTAGTAGTAGCTCGCCCGCGCGTGATTCGGCGGTGTAGCCGTCTAGCTCGGCAAATTCACCTTCTAGCTCGGCGGCACGCATATAATCGTCTTCGGTGGCTTCCAAGTTAGCGTAGATGGCGTCTTTCTCTTGTTTAATCGCCCACAGCTCTTTGTTGCCCATCATGACGGTGTCGAGCACGCTGTATTCTTCAAAGGCAAATTGGTCTTGGTGCAGCTTGCCCATGCGCTCGCCGGGGGTAATGCTGACGTTACCTGCACTTGGCTCTAAGCTGCCATCTAAAATTTTCATAAAGGTAGACTTGCCGCTACCGTTGGCACCAATTAGGCCATAACGGTTGCCGTCGCCAAACTTAACGGAAATATTTTCAAAAAGGGGCTTAGCACCAAATTGCATGGTGATATTAGCGGTTGAAATCACGGGCTATTCCTGCAACAAAAAAGGGAAGGGTAAAAGATAAAGTGCGCGATTATACGCCAAACTTGGCATAATAGCGCCCTCGTTTTTGGACTGGTTGGGCTTATGTATTTAGATCGATTTGGCGGTATTGGCCGCTTGTACGGCGTGCAAGGCTTAGAGCGCATTGCGGCGGCGCACGTGTGTGTAGTAGGAATTGGCGGCGTTGGCTCGTGGGCGGCGGAAGCCCTAGCGCGCTCTGGCATTGGCGCCATTACCCTGATTGATATGGACGACATTTGCGTTACTAACACCAACCGCCAGCTACACGCGCTTGACGGCGAAATTGGCAAACTCAAGGTAGAGGTTATTGCCGAACGCATTAGGCGCATAAACCCCGACTGCCAAGTGCAAGCGGTTATGGAGTTTGTCACCGAAAACAACGTCGCCGAGCTCATTACTCCAGCTTTTAGTTATGTGATTGACTGCATCGACAG
>JBASZG010000119.1:0-2356 GCA_049277875.1 Venatoribacter sp. | reverse complement strand
CAGCCTCTTAATAAAATATGTATAAAAACACTATATAAAGAAGGCCAACTGCTAAAAACCCTACAAAATAGGTAGTTATTAGGTAGATTTAGGTGTTCTGATACCAGGCATGTCGCTATATGGCGCCAAAAGTGCGTCGCTATGGAGCACGCAGCCGTGAAATGAGTAGGGGGCGGGATAACAGCGTGGGGTGTTTGCTGCAGAGCTACATAAGCAGGATTAAGCTGCTTTTCTGTGTGCAACTTCCCAGCCAATCATCGCCAAAGCGACGGTTTTAGGAATTTCACGCTCCCCGCTGCGATAGTAAGCCAACATACGGCGGCTAATGCCAATGGCATCGGCGGCTTGGGTAAGGCTTAATTTGTTGCGGCTCATCCAATTCCACACTAATTCATGCGAATGACCGCCTGCTTGCTCTATGGCTTTAGCGCGTAAATTGTCGCCAGCCAGCTCTATTTCACCGTTGAGCCATTGCAAGCTATAGCCGCCTTCGCCAAGAGCTACTTTGGCAAAAACATCTGCATTTTTTAACGCAGCTAAAGACTTATATTGCTTAATTAAGGGGGCTAAGTTCAGCTCAAAAGTTGCGCCATCCGCAAAGCTCAATGCTAAGTGATGATCCACCAAAGCCGTTACTTTGGTCATAATAAATTGCTTATTCATGAATTTAACTCCTTCCATTTTTGGGCCAGTGCCGCTTGCTGCTCTACAGCCCATTTCAGAACTTCCGACAGCTCTCGGCGAGCAATGCGTCCAGAAAGTATGGATAGATCCTCAATGCTAATTAATGCCTCTCGACCGTCTTGCATGCGCACATGAAAATGCGGCGGAAGGTGGTCGGCGGCATACATAACAACAGCGCAGTTCGAGAATCTAATTAATGTTGGCATACAATTATCTTAGTGCAACCATTGCACCAATGCAAGAAAGTCAAAAAATGGTTAGGTGGTTATTAGGTGGGATTGGACGTTTTAGTACCACTCCGCCATTTTCTGTAAGCGTTCCTTAATAGCTCGTCGCCAGTGTTCTGGCTGCAGCACGCGTATATTTTCGCCTAGCCCAAACACCCACCAAAGCGTTTCGGTGTCGTCGGGTACAGGCACTTCCAGTAAACTCCATGCGTTGCCTGTTTGCCCTTCAAGTGGCTGAATCTTTTGCTCTTTTGATAGCGGCGTTTCCTGCAAAAGCCAAGCGATATTGGGCGCAATATGCGCCACCAAAGTAACATTGGTTTTGGTGCTGCCGGTGTTGAGCTCTTGTTGAATGTACTGATCGATATTAAAGCTTTTGTGCGGTTTGGCTGGCTGGTCTTGAAGCTCCGCCTGCGTAATACGCTGCAACGCAAACTGGCGTAAATCGTTGTACTTACCCACGCTGGCAATTAAATAGCTCACGGCATGGCGCGACACCATGCCAGCAGGGTGCAAAATTAGCTCGCTGTGGTCTTCCTTATAACGAGAGTGATACCGCACTTTTAGCGTTTTTTGCTCTAACAACGCATTAGAAACCGCCCGCCATACATCGGGCTGAACTTTAGCTGGCAACAATGACTTGCCATTAGGAAAGGCGCGCACTTTGCGTGACCAATTAGCTAACTGATTGCTTTCTAAGCCATCTAAATACGCCCGCGCTTTACGAAAGTTGGGCATTAAAATATCCATCACCGACTGCGGCAACAAAGTGCGCAAATGCTCTTCGGCTAACACCAGCGCCAGCGCCGTGGAAGGCTCCATTGCACGCAAATCAAGCGAGGCACCCTGAAGGTAACTCCAAGTATTGCGGCTGCCATCTTCCTCGCTAACCAGTGGAAACATAGTAGACAAACGCAATAAATCACGCTGCACACTACGAATACTTACCTCAAAGCCTTGGTCGGCCAGCTTCTCGCGCAGCACAGTAGTGCTAGTAAAACGCGGCTGTTCAGGAATGAAGCTGAGCAGCGCAAGCTGGCGTAATAACGTATCTTTAATTTCGGCCATAATTTCCCATAAACTGCTCTTTTAAATAAGCACACAGCCTAAGCTGCGTTGTCTACCAGCCAGCCCTTAGATGTTTCTTCCAACTGCAACTCAAACTCGCACGATTTACGATCCAGCTTGGCAAACCGTTCAAGCAGGTGAGCAATAGGGTTTTCACCAATGCTCTCCATGTATAAATCCCGAATAGCCTTATCTGCTAAGACAGGAATGGATTTATCGCCTTTTTCCCATATCGCAATCGCTTGATCGGTTTTCTCAAAGAGCAACCCCAGTGCTTTTTGCGACAAGTCCAGCTCGGTGCGCAAAAAGCGAAACTCTTTGCCCGTTAAGGCGTGGCTTTTATTGACCAAGCCGCGTGCAATGGCTTTGTGCAAGCC